>JAUNTY010000054.1 GCA_030538415.1 Neisseria sp.
TGTGTTCAGACGGCCTTTATGTGTTCAGACGGCCTTATATTTTGTGCAGATGTCCGAACAGGATAAAATAACGGGTTTTGATAATGCCTGCCCGAAAAGAAGGAATGATATGTCCGGTTTCAAACCGTTGTTGAAGATGGCGCGCCCGGAGGCGTTTGCGGTGGCGTTGCTGCTGGTGGGCGCGATAGGTTACAGCATTATTTCGCTCGGCTGGCTGCCGCATATGGCCATCTTGTCCGCTATTATGGTGTTGCTGGCTTACGGCATGTTGCGCGGTGCGAAATACGCCGATATGCAGAGCCGCATGACGGCGTCGGTCGGGCAGGGCATGGGCGCGGTTTACCTATTTTTCTTTATCGGCCTGCTGGTGAGCGCGCTGATGATGAGCGGGGCGATTCCGACGCTGATGTATTACGGCTTCGGCTGGATTTCGCCGCAATATTTTTATCTTTCTGCTTTTGTGCTCAGCTCGCTGATCGGCATGGCCATCGGCAGCAGCCTCACCACCTGCGCCACCATCGGCGTGGCCTTTATCGGCATGGGCGAAGCGTTTCACGCAAATTTGGCGATGACGGCGGGCGCGGTGGTGTCGGGGGCGTTTTTCGGCGATAAAATGTCGCCGCTCTCGGATACTACCGGTATCGCCGCTTCGGTGGTGGGGATTGATTTGTTCGAACACATCCGCAACATGGCCTACACCACCGTGCCCGCCTGGCTGATAACGGCGGCCTTGTCGCTGTGGCTGTTGCCTGCGGTGGCGGCGGAAAATCTCAACAGTACGGAGGTTTTCCGCGAACAATTGGCGGCTTCGGGGCTGGTGCATGCTTATGCGCTGCTGCCGTTTGCGCTGCTGGTGGTGTTGGCGCTGCGGCGGGTGAATGCGATTGTGGCGATGATGGCGACGGTGGCGTTGGCGCTGGTGTTGACGTATTTCCACAGCTCGCCCGACTTGGTGCGGCTGGGCGGCTGGTTTTACGGCGGTTTCAAGCTGGAAGGCGAGTTTGCCAACATCAGCCGCCTGGTGTCGCGCGGCGGCATCGAGAGCATGTTTTTCACCCAAACCATCGTGATTCTCGGCCTGAGCCTCGGCGGGCTGCTGTTTGCCTTGGGCATCATTCCGGCGCTGCTGGAAGGCATGCGCCGCTTTCTTACCAATGCGGGGCGGGCGACTTTCAGTGTGGCGGCCACGGCGGTGGGCGTGAATGTATTGATTGGCGAGCAGTATTTGAGCGTGTTGCTGGCGGGCGAGACCTTCAAGCCGGTGTATGACAAGCTCGGCCTGCATCCGCGCAACCTGTCGCGCACGCTGGAAGACGCGGGAACGGTCATCAACCCGCTGGTGCCCTGGAGCGTGTGCGGCGTGTTTATCAGCCAGGTGCTGGGCGTGCCGGTGTGGGAGTATCTGCCGTATGCGTTTTTCTGTTATCTGAGTCTGGTGTTGACGTTGCTCTTCGGTTGGACGGGCCTGACCCTGAGCAGAAAATAAATGGACAATAGGCCGTTTGAAAGCGTTCAGACGGCCTGAGACCTTTGCAAAATACTTTTTTCTTGGAAATATCCATTCCATCCGTCATTCCGGCGCAGGCCGGAATCCATTTTCCAAGATTCAGTTATTTGATTTAAAATGGGTTTTCATGGCGAGCTATGGATTCCGGCCTGCGCCGGAATGACGGAGCGGATGCTTTTGCGATGCAGCAGAAGGTATTTTGCAAAGGTCTCGGCCTTTGCTTGTATGTGGTTTGGCGGGTCAATCCCAACCTTGCAGGTGCCGTTTGGCCAAATCCGCCAGCGCGGCCAGCCAGGCCGGGTTGGTGTTGAGGCAGGGGATATAGTGGTATTGCGTGCCGCCGGCCGCGTGAAACTGTTCGCGTCCGCTGATGGCGATTTCTTCCATGGTTTCGAGGCAGTCGCTGACGAAGCCGGGGCAGAATACGTCCAGCTTGCCGACGCCTTGTTTGGGCAGCGTGTCCAGCAGCGTTTGCGTGCTCGGCTCAATCCATTTCGCCTTGCCGAAGCGGCTTTGAAACGAAACGATATAATCCGCTTCACCCAGCCCCAGCGCGCCTGCCAGCAAGGTGGCGGTTTGGCGGCATTCGTATGGGTAGGGGTCGCCCTGGTCTTCATTGGCCTGCGGAATACCGTGGAAGCTCAGCATCAGCTTGTCGCCGCGGCCGTGTTCCGCCCAATAGCCTTCAATCTGCTGCTTCATGGCATTGATGTAGCCCGCATCATCGTAAAAACGCGCTACCGTGCGGATGCTCATCTGGTTGCGTTGTTGCAGCAACACGTCAAACACCTTGTCCAAAGCCGCGCCGGTGCTCGAAGCGGCGTATTGCGGATACAGCGGCAGCACCAGCAGGCGGTTGACGCCTTGGGCTTTCAATTCGGTCATGGCGCGCGCCACCGCGGGCTCGCCGTAAGTCATGGCATGGCGCACCATCGCGCCGGGCAGCGCCTGCGCCAACGCATCGGCCTGCCGTTCGGTAAACACCGCCAGCGGCGAGCCTTCGGCCAGCCACACTTTTTCATAGCCGTGGGCGCTTTTTTTCGGGCGCAGCGTCAGCACCAAACCGCGCAGAATCGGCTGCCACAGCAATTTCGGCAGCTCCACCACGCGCGGGTCGGACAAAAAATCACGCAGATACGGGCGCACCTCCGCGGCAGTCGGCGCGGCGGGCGTGCCGAGGTTGAGCAGCAACACGGCGCTGCGGTTTTGCTGATCGCGGGCAACGGCGGGTTCGGGCAGAAAACGGGGCATGGCTTATCCTGATTGTCTTTTCAGACGGCATCTTATACCAAACCTGAAACACAAGCCAACAAGTGATGATGCGGGCGGCAGAGTCGGGTTGAAGCCTTTGCAAAATTCCCCTGCCCGTCGCACCCGCCTGCGCGGGTGCGGCGGTTATTTTTTGCAAAGGTCTGAGACCTTTGCAAAATACCTTCTGCTGCATCGTAAAAGCATCCGCTCCGTCATTCCGGCGTAGGCCGGAATCCATAGCCCGCCATAAAAACCCATTTGAAATCAAATAACTGAATCTTGGATAAATGGATTCCGGCCTGCGCCGGAATGACAGATGGAATGGATATTTCCAAGAAAAAAGTATTTTGCAAAGGTCTCGGTCTGGGACTTCCTGACAGCCACCTCATCGTGTTACCCGAACCGTCATGGCGAAGTTGCGTGATGCCGTGGTGGTGCTGGCTGCGTCAGAAGGTTTTTTGGCATTGTTAAACATCTGATTATCAAGAAAATAAAGGCCGTCTGAAACCTTTCAGACGGCCTTTCACATCGGATAATTTTACAGATTGTCTTTTTGCGCCAGAATCTTGCGGCTGCCGCCGACATCGGCGGGCGACACCACGCCTGCGTCTTCCAGCGCCTGCATCAGGTTGGCGGCGCGGTTGTAGCCGACGCGCAATTGACGTTGCAGCGAGGAAATCGAGGTTTTGCGGGTTTCCAACACGAAAGCAACGGCCTGGTCGAAAAGTTCGTCGCTGTTGGCGTTGGGATTGACCACGTTGGTGGTTTCCAGCGCCGCTTCGCCGCTGAGCAGTCCTTCGATGTAGTTGGCGGGGGCTTGGCGTTTGATGTGGGCGACGATTTGGTGCACTTCGTCGTCGGAAACAAACGCGCCTTGCAGGCGGGTCGGCTCGGCGTTGCCCGGTTGCAGGAATAAAAGGTCGCCGTATTTCAGCAGTTCGTCCGCGCCCATTTGGTCGAGAATGGTGCGGCTGTCGATTTTGCTTTGCACGGTAAACGCCATGCGGGTGGGGATGTTGGCTTTAATCAGGCCGGTGACGACATCGACGCTGGGGCGTTGGGTGGCGACAATCATGTGGATGCCGGCGGCGCGCGCTTTTTGGGCGAGGCGGGCGATTTGCTGCTCCACCGATTTGCGCTCGGTCATCATCAGGTCGGCCAATTCGTCGATCACCACCACAATCAGCGGCAGCGTTTCCAACGGCTCGGGGTCGTCGGGATTGAGACTGAACGGGTTCAACAGCGGTTTGCCCGCTTCTTTGGCGGCTTTGACTTTCTGGTTGAAGCCATCGAGGTTGCGCACGCCGACATGCGAGAGCAGGCGGTAGCGTTTTTCCATTTCCGCCACACACCAATTCAGCGCCTGGCCCGCTTCGCGCATATCGGTGACCACGGGGCAGAGCAGGTGCGGGATGCCGTCGTAAATGCTCAATTCCAGCATTTTCGGGTCAATCATGATGAAGCGCACTTCTTCCGGCGTGGCTTTGAACAGCATCGACATAATCATGCCGTTCACGCCCACCGATTTGCCCGAGCCGGTCATGCCCGCCACCAAAAGGTGCGGCATTTTCGCCAAATCGCCGACCACGGGCACACCGGCGATGTCTTTGCCGAGCGCGACGGTGAGCTTGGATTTGGCATCGGCGAAGACCTTGGCGGAAAGGATTTCGCTCAGCATCACATCTTGGCGGCGCTCGTTGGGCAACTCGATGCCCATGGTGTTTTTGCCGGCGATGGTTTCCACCACGCGCACCGCCTGCAAGGACATCGAGCGCGCCAAATCCTTGGCGAGGCCGACAATCTGGCTGCCTTTCACACCTTGCGCGGGTTCGATTTCAAAACGGGTAATCACCGGCCCGGCCGTGGCCGACACCACCTGCACGCCGATGCCGAATTCGGCCAGTTTCGCTTCGATGCGTTCGGCGGTCTGCTGCAATACATCGGGGTTGATGGTCGGCGCTTCGCCCTGCGGCTGGCGCAACAGGCCGAGTGAAGGCTTGCTGTATTCGCCCGGCGGCAGCGGCTCGGCGGCCTGGCCTTTATCGTCAAACAGCGGCGCCTGCACGGGCGCGGGCGGCGGCGCCACCGATACGGCGACGGCCTTGCGGTTGCTGCTGCTGCCTTCGAGTTTTTCCACCGGCTCGGCGGTGATGTTTTTCGCTTCGCGCACCATGCGGCGGGTGGTTTTGGCGTCGGGCAGCTCTTTGATGTATTTGTGTTCCTTGCGCATCAGCTTCATCCAGAGCCATTCCAGCTTGCCGCCCATGCCTTCGAGAATGTCCAGCCAAGACACCTGCGCCAGCAGCGACAAGGCCAGCAGCATGATGACCAGCATAATCAGCAGGCTGCCCGACGTGCCGAACAGCCAGCTCAAACCCTGCGAGGCAAACATGCCCACCAGGCCGCCCGCGCCCACAGGCAGGGCATCGGCAAGCTGGTCTTTGAAGGCAAACACTTCCAGAATCGGGCTGCACACCAGCAACACAATCAGGCCGATGGCGGCAACGGTGTGGTTGTAGGGCTTGCGCTCCTCGGTTTGCAGCGGGCGGAAGTTTTTATACAGAAACACGCAGGCGGCAATCACCCACCACCAGAAAGACAGGCCGAACAAGTAATAGCCGATGTCGGCCAGATAAGCGCCGAAGAGGCCGCCGAGGTTGTGCACGCCGTCGTCGGCGGGCACGCTGCGCGACCAGGCCGGATCGTTCATGATGAAGCTGGCGAGCGACAGCGCCACATAGGCGGTGGCTACCAGGCCGAGCAGCCACAGCGTGTCGTTAATCAGGTTGACCACATGGGCGGGGCGGTTTTTCCGCGCCTCGTTTTTGACCACACCTTTGGCGCGGCGCGGCAATTTGGTGTCGGCCAGCGTTTTCGCGCTTGCCTTGGGCGTGCTTTTGCCGGAATTTTTTGCGGATGCTTTGGGGGATTTTGTAGCCATAATATTCTGTGTGAAAGGCCGTCTGAAATATCGGGCGGCGCGGCAATTGCGGGGTGGCGGCCGGGATGGCGGCGGCGGGCGGCATTTGCGGAAAAGCTTTGAAAAGGGGATAAAACCGCGAAATTATACAATATTATGCGCAGGATAGGGGAAAGGCCGTCTGAAAGAGCCGGTTTCAGACGGCCTGAGCGGGCGGCGGCGCGGCCTTACCACAGATTGCTGAGGAAAATCGCCAACACCACCAGCGGCACCAGGTATTTCACATAGGCAAACCAGATGTCGACGGTGCGGTGGTTGCCGTTGTGCAGCAGCTCTTCTTTGGCCTCTTCTTTCATCACAAAGCCGACAAACAGCGCCGAACCCAGCGCGGTGAGCATAAACAGGATGTTACCGCTCAGGTAGTCGAAGGCATCGAAAATATTTTTGTCGAAAATCCGCACATGCCGCCACGGCCCGTAGCTCATGATGGCGGGTAGGTTGCCGAACAGGAAAATGCTGCCGAGCACAATGCTGATGGCCGCCTTGCGCCGCATGCGGGTTTTTTCCTGCAAGGTGGTAATCAACACTTCATAAATCGTCAGCGAAGTGGTGAGCGCGGCAATCAGCAGCAGCGAGAAAAATACCACCGCAAACAGCGGCCCCATCCACATGTGCGAAAACACAATCGGCAGGCTTTGAAACACCAGCGTCGGCCCCGAATCCGGCGCCACGCCGAAGCTGAACAGCGACGGAAAAATCATGAAGCCCGCCAACACGGCGATGATGGTGTTGGTAAAAGCGGTAATCACAGCGGTTTGCACCAGGTTTTCGCCTTTGTCCAGATAGCTCGACAAGGTAATCATCACGCCGAAGCCGAGGCTCAGGGCGAAAAATACCTGCCCCAATACAAACACAAACAGTTTGGGCGTAATCTTGCTGAAATCGGGCGTCAGATAAAATTCCACCCCCGCCATCGCGCCGGGCAGGGTCAGGTTGCGCGCCACCATGAACATCAGAAACACAAACAGCAGCGGCATCAAATACTTGGCCGCTTTTTCAATGCCGCCGATAACGCCTTTCACCAGAATCCATTGGTTCAGCGCCACAAACAGCAGCGTGTAAACGGCAATCTGCCACGGGCTGTTTTCAATATGTCCGGCAAAAAAAGCCTTGGTGGCCGCGGCATCGAGCGGTGCGGACACATCCAAGCCGCCGCCGATAATGTTGGCGATGTAGCTGATGACCCAGCCTGCCAGCACCATATAGTAAGCCATGATGCCAAACGCGCCCGCCAGCCCCAGCCAGCCCACCGTTTTCCAGATTTTCGGCACCGGCCTGCCGTTGAGGCTGCCGCCGAACGCATCCAGCGCGTTCATGCCTTTGCGGCGGCCGATGACGTTTTCCACCAGAATCATCGGAATGCCGATGACAAACATGGCCAGGCAAAACAGCAACACATAAGCGCCGCCGCCGTTTTCACCGACCAAATAAGGAAAGCGCCAGGTGGCGCCGAAACCGACGGTGGCACCGGCCACCGTGAGGATATACGTCAACCGGCTCGACCAGGTTTGACGCGGGGCAGAAGCAGACATTTTATTTCTTGAGAGGATATCGAAGCGCAATATTATACGCCTGCGACATGGCGGTGTTTGACTGAAAGCGGAAAGTGAAACCAGCGGATTTCACTATCTGATTTGAATAATACAGTGGATTTTTCTATGAGATAAGGCCGTCTGAAAAAGAATTCAGGCGAAACACCTGTTTGCGGTGAGGCAGAATGTGTTGTGCGGGCGGGCTTTGATAACGGTAAAGGCCGTCTGAAGACATCAGGTTTTTTCAGACGGCCTGAGCCTTTGCAAAGCTCCGCTGCCCGTCGCACCCGCGCAGGCGGGTGCCCAGTCTGAAGCACAGTTTTAGCTCAAACGTGCCAGCCCTGAAAATGCACAACCTAATGATTCATATTGGATTTTTAGAATCAGAAAAATGGCAGACAAGCAAAGCTGCGCTTTGCACTGGGCACCCGCCTGAGCGGGTGCGACGGTTGTTTTTTGCAAAGGTCTCGGTCTCAAGCATGGCTCGGGATTGATGGATGACGGAAAATGATTGGCCGGATTTAACCGACGATAAACCGAGGCCGTCTGAAAGGTGTTTTCAGACGGCCTCTGCAGGGTGGCATACCTATGTGCGGATTCAGCGGAACGGCGTAATCTCCAGGCCGAACATGGTGCGGGCGGTGTTGAGCATCTGGCAGCTGAAGCCCCATTCGTTGTCGTACCAGGCGAACACTTTCACCATATTGCCGCAGGTGACTTTGGTCAGCGTGCTGTCGAAGTGGCTGGCTTCGGTGGTGTGGTTGAAGTCCATCGATACCAGGGGCAGGGCGTTGTAGCCGAGCACGCCTTTCATGCTGCCTTCCGATGCGGCTTTCATGATGGTGTTGATTTCTTCCACGCTGGTGTCGCGTCCGGCTTCGAAGCTCAGGTCGACCAGCGATACGTTGGTGGTGGGCACGCGGATGGCGAGGCCGTCGAGCCTGCCTTTCAATTCGGGCAACACCAGACCGACGGCCTTGGCGGCGCCGGTTTTGGTGGGAATCATGTTGTCCACGCCGCTGCGGGCGCGGCGCAGGTCTTTGTGGCGCACGTCGGTAACGGTTTGGTCGTTGGTGAGCGAGTGGATGGTGGTCATCACGCCTTTGTTGATGCCGATGCTGTCGTTGAGCGCCTTGGCCACGGGCGAGAGGCAGTTGGTGGTGCAGGAGGCGTTGGAAATCACGGTCATGTCGTCGCGGATGATGTCGTGGTTGACGCCGTAAACGATGGTGGCGTCGACGTCTTCACCGCCGGGCGCGGAAATCAATACTTTTTTGGCGCCCGATTCCAGATGCACTTTGGCCGCGGCTTTGCTGGTAAACGCGCCGGTGCATTCCATCACCAAGTCCACGCCCAAAAGCTGCCACGGCAGCTCGGCCGGATTGCGGGTGGAGAAGAAGGGGATTTTCTTGCCGTTGATGATGAGGTGGTTTTCATCGTAGCCGACATCGGCGTCGAAACGGCCGTGGATGGTGTCGAATTTGGTGAGATGGGCGTTGGTTTCGAGGCTGCCGCTGGCGTTGACCGCCACCACTTCGAGTTGTTTGTCCAATTTGTAATCGTAGATTGCGCGCAATACTTGTCGTCCGATGCGGCCGTAGCCGTTGATGGCAATCTTGATGCCCATATCTGAATTCCTTTGCAGTGTGAATGGTTGGTGTGCACGCGGGGTGCTTTTGACAGGGCGGATTATAGCGCAATGTAGTGGCGTGTAGTCAAGGCAAAATTACGAACGGCTACATTTTAATGAAGGCCGTCTGAAAAACATGCCGCAGCGATGGGAAAGGCAGGCGGGCGATGCGGGTGCAGAGGCGTCAGAAGCGGAAAAGCGGGGCGGACAGCAAGTGCCGGTGCGGCCGGGCGGGATTGTGTTGATGTAAACGGCAGCACCGGAAAACGGGCTGCCGCAAATCGCAGATAAAAAAAACCATCTATACTAAGGGGAAAAGTATAGATGGCCAAACACATTACGGGGAAAACGTCTTACTCACTTACTCACTTCTCGCGAAGTAAGTGTTACTCAGACGGGTGAATTATATAATAGTTCCTCATATTGTGCGTTAAGTTTTGTAAGCAAGGCGGGAAATAAGCTAAATACTTGATTTTAATGCCTAGAATAATTAAAGATTTCCTGAAAAAAATGTGAACCGACTCAGATTTCAATAAATTTCCACTCGCCCGCAGCCAGATTTTGCGTATCCCAATCGCCGAAGCGGTCGCGGTGCAGCGTGGCCACGCGGTTGCCTGCCGCCGCCACCATGCGTTTGACCTGGTGGTATTTGCCTTCGGTGATGGTCAGCAAAAGCGTGGCCGGGTCTTCCAGCACGGCATCGGCGGCGCGCACGGTTTCGTTGTCATCATGCAGCAACACCCCGGTTTTGAGCGCATCGCAGAGGCTTTCGCCGGCAGGGTGCTTGAGAGTAACGCGATAGCACTTGGCCACTTTGTGTTTGGGCGAGGTTACGCGGTGGTTGAACTGGCCGTCGTTGGTAATCAGCAATACGCCGGTGGTGTCGGCATCCAGCCGCCCGACCGCCTGCATGTCGATGTTGCGCATGTGGTCGGGAAACAGGCTGAACACGCTCGGATATTGCTGCGGTTTGTGCGAGGTTTCGTAATCGGCGGGTTTGTTGAGCAGGATGTAGAAGTGCGGCAGCGGCACCACTACCAGCGCCTCGCCGTCGATTTCGAGCGTGTGTACATCCGCGGGCACGATTTCCGCTTTGGTGCGGTTGCAGATTTCACCGTTGACGGCCACGCAGTCGTTGTCTATTAGCCATTGGCATTGCTTGCGGCTACCGATGCCTTGCGCTTGTAAATATTTAAGGAGTTGCATGAAAGTGGAAATCCAATCGGTTTCAGACGGCCTGTATTGTAGAACAAGGCCGTCTGAAAACCAAAAAAAATCGCCCCACGAGGGGGCGCAAAAGGAACACAAACCACTACCAAAACTGTTTACATAGCAAACGCTCCTATCGTGTGACCGGCCGGATACAAAGCCCTCACCAAATCAGCCGGTGAAAGCGCGAAATCTCTGTTTTGCCGCAATGTCAGGCGGCCTTGCTGTGGCGTCAGCTCCAGCAGGCAGGCGTCGGCGGCGGGATGTCTGGTGTGCAGCACGCGCCGTTGCAGGGCTTCGAGCGCGCGGCGGTAAAGGCTGCTTTTCTGTTTGACGGGGCGGGCGCTGGCCACCCAGCTCAAACGCGCCTGCGCATCATCGGCTTCAATCAGCAAAATGCCGGATTGCGGCGCTTGCGTTTCGCTGATCTGCGGCAGCAGCACATAATATCTGCCGTCTATGGTGACATAAACTGCTTCGCGAACTTGCGTGGCGTTGCTGTCGTGTGTGGCCAGGAGGGTGCGGCAGGTTTGCTGGTGCAGCCTCAGGATGTCGAGGGAGATTTGCTTGAAAATGTTTTCGGGCATTTCGTTCTCCTTTCGTTTTGCTGTGTGGCTGAACCGTTGAATGCATAGTACGCAAAAAAAATCTTCTTTGCAAATGATAATTGTTATTATTTTTTATAATCTGTGTAAGATGTTGTTTTTGAACAAAACAAAATTTATTTTTTGGGTTTACTTTAAATGGGTTGGCCGTCTGAAACGTTCAGACGGACTTTAAGAGCGCATGGCGCAAACACGGAATCCGCCGCGTGTTTATTTCGCTGTGCCGTTGCCGTTGCGCGGATTGAGCCATTGCCATTGTTCGCGCAAGGTGTCGGCCAGCGCGCGTTGCTTTTCCGCAGGCGTGGACAGGCCGTAGGTGAGGCGCTGGAAGTCGATGGTGACGGAGGGGTTGTCGATGGCACCGCTGATTTTGAGCGGCACGGGTTTGGCCTGCGGGTTGCGGGCGTTGTGGATAAGCAGGTTTTCGGAGAGGGTGCGGGTGTTGAAGTCAGTGTGGCCGGTGGCGTTGATTTCCAGATAGTCGGAAACCAGCTCCACGTTTTCGTGATAGCCGATGCCGTCGGTAAATTCGCTGAGCATGTTGAAGCGGCGGAAAGGTGTTTGCACGCTGTTGTCGTAATCGTTGCGGGCATTGCCGTTGCCGCTGGCGCGTTGCAGGATGTTGTTCAGGTCGAAACCGATCCAGGCGCCGTCGGCTACGCTGAGCTGCAGGCTGCCTTTGAGGCTGTGGGTGAGCGCTTCGCGGTCGCTGCCGCTGGCGGAGAGGTCGATGACGGCCTGGCCGTTGCCGCTGATGTTGTTGTTGCCGAACAAATCCTGCAACAACGGGCGGATTTGCACATCGGTGGCATTTTGCTGCAAATGATAGGAGAGCGGGCGGGTGTTGGCGATGCTGAAGCCGCCTTCGGTCATGCCGCCGTAAAGGCCGGCTTTGAAGTTGGAGAAGGTGATGCGCTGGCGGTCGGCAAACAGGCGGGTGTCGAGGTTGTCGAGCTGCAGGCCGGGTATACTGAGGCTGCCGATGCTGATTTGAGCGTCGATTTCGGGGGCGTTGTCGCCGACAAGCCAGTCAGGGTAGGGGCTGGCGGACGAGGTTTGCAGCTCGTTCCAATAGGGGGCGAGGGCGAGTTTCTGCAGCTTGAACGTGCCGCCGAGGCGGGCGGTTTGGCCGGGCTCGGCGCTGTAGGCGGCGCGGATGTCGGCGGGTTGGCGATCAAACGTGCCTTGCAACACGGCCTGCCAGTGGCGGTTGCCCTGCAGGCGCAGTGTGCCGCCGAGTTGGGCGTTGAAGCGCGATTGTGCGCCGCCGCCGAGGCTGTCTTGCAAGGTGGTGAGCTTGAGGTCGTCGAGATTAAGCCCACGGCCTTGCTGCCACAGGGCAGAGCCGGCCAAATTGACGGTGGTGTGGTGGCGGTCGGTTTGCAGGTTGTTGTTGGACTCGAATTCGCCGATGCTGGCCACGCTGGGGCGCAGGTGGGTTTTGGCCAGCATAAACGAGCCGTTCCAGCGGGTTTGGCCGTTGTCGGCGGTGTAGACGCCGTTGATGCGGCTAATCTGGATGTGGTCGCCGCTCCAATGGAGCAGCGGGCTCTCGGCGGTGAGGTGCAGATTGTGAAACGGGCTGTCGGCGCGCAGGCGGATGTTGCGTGCATCGAGGGTATGCGCCTGTGGCTGCCAGCTGAGGCTGCTGTCGGCGCTGAGGCTGATTGGGCGGCCATGCCGCTCGGTGTCGGCCTCGATACGCAGCTGCGGCACCTGCCAGGCTTCGCCGTTGTGCAGAAACACGCCGCCGGTTTTCCAGTTGACCGCTTCAAAAAGATGGCTTTCGATGATGCCGTTGCTGCTGAAGCGGCGGCCTCCGCCGTCGGGGCGGCCGATATTGGCGTTGAAATTGTGCAGCGAATAGCTGCGGTCGGGCAGGTGGATATTGATGCGGCCGTTTTCGAGCTGGAGGCGGTTGACGACGGATGCGCTGCCGGGCTTTTCCCATAAATCCTGCAGGCTCCAGCGGCCTTCGGTGTCGCGCAACAGCTCCGCCTCCGCATCGCGCAACAGCCATTTTTCGATTTCGGGGCGGCTTTGCCACAGGCTGCTCCAGGCCAGGCCGATGCGCATTTCCTTCACCATCACCGCGGCCGTGTTGTTGCCGGGTTTGGTGATGACCACATTGCGCAAGGTGGCGGTGGGGCGGGGCAGCCAGCTGCGGCCGATGGTGCTGTCGAAGCGCACGCTGCGCCCCGTGCCCGCCACCGCAGCATCGGCCAGCGCGTGCATGCGCTCGGGGCTGAAGAGCTGGTGCAGGCCGAGATAGAGGCTGAGAACGGCCAGCAACACGGCGAGGCTGCCGAAGCTGATGGATTTCAGCCAGAATTTGCCGGAGCGCAACAAACGAATCATGAGAGGGAAAAATGGGGCAGAAACAGGATGCAAGTATAGCACAGGCCGTCTGAAGGGATTGGCGCAGACGGCCGAATATTGCTACTATTCATCCAACAAAATTCAGGAGAACCACCATGCTGATCGTGATGCAGAAACACGCTTCCGAAGCGGCAATCGAAGCCGTTATCGCGCTGATCCACCGCTGCGGCCTGCAAGAACACATTTCCCGTGGCGAAGAGCGCACCATCATCGGCGCGGTCGGCGACGAGCGCGTATTACATCCGCATGAAATCGAGAGCATGGCCGAAGTCGAGCGCGCCATCCGCGTACTCAACGACTGGCGCATCATCAGCCGCGAAGCGCAGCCGCAAAACAGCATCATCACCGTGCGCGGCGTGGCCTTCGGCGCTGAAAAAATGCTCGACATCGCCGCCAATCCCGACCGCGCCGCCAAAGCCGACGCGCTCTACACCGATCCGTTTTACCTGCCGCGCAGCCCGTATGCAGAGGCGGAAAACCGCAATGAAAAAACGCAAATCCGCACCATGCAGCAGCAAATCGCCGCCCAACACGAAAACGGCAAACCCGTGTTGGTGCGCATCCGCGACGTGCGCCAAATCGCCCCCGCGCTGGCCGCTGAAGCCGATATTCTCTACCTCGGCGGCGAATTGATGAACAACCGCGCCCTGCAAGACGAAGTAGGCCGTCTGAACACGCCGGTGGTGTTGTGCAAAGACAAACACCACCGCGCCGATGATTGGCTGGTGGCGGCGGAACACATCGCCCTCGGCGGCAACCACCACATCATCCTCGGCGAAGCGGGCACGCTCAGCTTCGAGCCGGAACACACCTACCGCCTCGATGTCGACGCCATCGTGCGCGTGCGCAAGGTCAGCCATCTGCCCGTCATCGCCAACATCACCCGCCTGTGGCACGGCGATATGCCGCAGGAAGTGTTGTACCGCTTGGCCGAAGCAGCGGGGGTAAATGGGGTGGTGAGCAGTTTGTAAAGCCATTGCCGAGCGCATCAATTAAAGGCCGTCTGAAAATATAGACCATTCAGACGGCCTGTGTGTTTTTTGTCGGAATATTGAAGAAAAGCAAAATGTGGGAAAACGCGTGCGTGCGTACCGCACGCGTTTTCCCACAATGCGAGGCCGTCTGAAACGTTAATTTTGTTTCAGATGGCCTATGTTTTATCCTTGCCGGTTGTTTGCGGCTTTGTGCATCAAGTGTGGATAAACAGGATTGATGATTGAATAATATCGAAAAGATTTCATTGCTTAAAAAACAGGCAATATTGATGATGCAGCGGGTAGGTTGGGTTAGCCGCCTCAAGCGGCGTAACCCAACGTGTTCCGGTTTGGCGCAATATTGTAGAAAAACCGAGGTTTTGTTGGATTACAGCCTTTAAAAGGCCTGCCCCAACCTACGCTTGTTTTATCCCGCCCCCGTGTTCATGCCCTTGTGCATCATCTGTGGATAAACCGATTTAGCGACTGAATCCAATCGGAAAAATCGTTCTGCCTAAAAAACAGGCAATATTTTTCAGACGGCCTATTTAAAGGCAAAATCGTTTAAAATGGCCGTCTGAAACGATTTCCGATTTCCCCACATGAATCCCGACACGCAAAAACAGCTCAAAATCACCGAAAACACCGCCAAAAAGCTCGATAAACTGAATATCCGCAGCGCTTGGGATGCGGTGTTGCACCTGCCTTTGCGCTATGAAGACGAAACCCACATCACGCCGATTGCCGATGCGCCGGTGGGCGTGCCTTGTCAGGTGGAAGGGGTAGTGCTGCATCAGGAAATCCAGTTCCGCCCGCGCAAGCAGTTGATTGTGCAGATTCAAGACGGCTCGGGCAGCGTGTTGTTTTTGCGCTTTATTCATTTTTACGCCAACAATATCAAGCAGATGGCCGAGGGTAAACGCATCCGCGCGGTCGGCGAAATCAAACACGGCTTTTTCGGCGACGAGATGATACACCCGAAAATCCGCGATGCTGAAAGCAGCGGCCTGGCCGAAAGCCTCACGCCGATTTACCCGACCGTCAACGGCCTCAATCAGCCGACCCTGCGCCGCATCATTCAGACGGCCTTGGAAAGCGTGTCGCTGCACGACACCTTGCCCGAGGCATTATTAGGCCGTCTGAAACTGCCGCATCTGGCCGAAAGCCTGCGCCTGTTGCACGCGCCGCCGCCGGAATACACCATCCACCAGCTTTCAGACGGCACCTTGCCCGCGTGGCAGCGGCTCAAGTTCGACGAATTATTGGCACAACAATTGTCGATGCGGCTGGCGCGGCAGAAACGCCTCAGCGGCAACGCCACGCCCTTGCGCGGCACGGGCGAGCTGGCGGATAAATTGCTGCATGCCTTACCGTTTGCGCTCACCGGCGCACAACAGCGCGTGTTGGCCGAAATCCGCAGCGATTTGGCGCAAACTTTTCCGATGCACCGCCTGCTGCAAGGCGATGTCGGCAGCGGCAAAACCATCGTCGCCGCACTTACCGCGCTGACCGCCATCGAAGCCGGTTTCCAAGTCGCCGTGATGGCACCGACCGAAATTTTGGCCGAACAGCACTACATCAAGTTCAAACAATGGCTCGAACCGCTGGGCTTGAGCGTGGCCTGGCTTTCCGGCAGCCAGCGCAAAAAAGCCAAAGAGCAAAACAAAGCCGCCATTTCAGACGGCCTCACCCAAATCGCCGTCGGCACCCACGCGCTGTTTCAAGACGATGTTCAGTTTCACAATCTCGGCTTGGTGATTGTCGATGAACAACACCGCTTCGGCGTGGCGCAACGCTTGGCCCTGAAAAACAAAGGCGCGGAAGTGCACCAACTGATGATGTCGGCCACACCGATTCCGCGCACGCTGGCGATGAGTTTTTTCGCCGATTTGGACGTGTCGGTCATCGACGAGCTGCCGCCCAACCGCACGCCGATTAAAACCCGCCTCGTCAACAGCCTGCGCCGCGCCGAAGTGGAAGGCTTCGTGCTCAGCACCTGCCAAAAAGGGCAGCAGGCTTATTGGGTTTGCCCCCTGATTGAAGAGAGCGAAACCCTGCAACTGCAAACCGCCACCGAAACGCTGGCACAGCTTCAGACGGCCTTGCCCGACCTGAGCATCGGCCTCGTACACGGGCGCATGAAAGCGGCGGAAAAAGCCGAAGTGATGGCCGAATTTTCCGCAGGCCGTCTGAACGTATTGGTGGCGACCACCGTGATTGAAGTCGGCGTCGATGTGCCCAACGCCAGCCTGATGGTGATTGAGCACGCCGAACGCATGGGCTTGGCGCAGCTGCACCAATTGCGCGGGCGGGTAGGGCGCGGCGCGGCGGCCAGCGCCTGCGTGTTGCTGTTTGCCGAACCCTTGAGCGAGTTAGCCAAAGCACGGCTGAAAGTGATTTACCAACACACCGACGGCTTCGAAATCGCCCGCCAGGATTTGAATATCCGCGGCCCCGGCGAATTTCTCGGCGCCCGCCAAAGCGGCGTGCCGATGCTGCGTTTCGCCAATCTCGAAGAAGACCTGCACCTGCTCGAAGCCGCCCGCGATGTGGCGCAGCAGTTAATCGACGAACGCCCCGATATTGTCGATGCGCATCTGAACCGTTGGCTTTCCAGCCGTGAGGCGTATTTGGGGGTGTGATGCCCATCCCAAAAAATAATCGAGCAGCGTTGGCTCGCCTTGCCGTACTGGCTGTACTGTCTGCGGCTCGCCGCCTTGCTATCTTACGTGAGTTCGGGATAAGTATTTTGAGTAATTGTTGGAATTTCAGTAGCTTGCCCCCTCTCCCGCTTGTCCTCGCAGGGGATGAGGAGAGGGTTGGGGAGAGGGCTAAACACTCGGGGTTTAAGTAATGTTTCTTCCTCCAACGGCTTTGCCCTCTCTCTAACTCTCTCCCCATCCCCTGCGAGGACAAGCAGGAGAGAGGACAGATTGCTGAATTTCCACAGGTTTCTGCATTGTCTATGCATTTACCTTATCCCGAACTCACGTTATCTTAATTTTTGGGATGTGCATGCGTTTCAGACGGCCTGAATTTGAATTCAAAATTTTCAGATGGTATGGTTTGTTATTCAGGCCGAGACCTTTGCAAAAAAATAACCGTCGCACCCGCGTAGGCGGGTGCCCAGTCTGAAGCGCAGCTTCAGCTCAAGCTTCCCAGCCCTGGAAATTCACAACCTCAAGATTCATCTTGGATTTTTGGAATCAGAAAAACAGGCAGACAAGCAAAGCGGCGCTTTGCACTAGGCACCCGCCTGCGCGGGTGCGACGGTTATTTTTTTGCAAAGGTCTCAGGCCGTCTGAAAGTGAAAAATCATCATCAATGAGAACATCATGAAACCGAAACGCCTACCCCCGCAGCAACTCAAAACCCAGCAGCAGCTCGACCGCATTTCCGCCGCGTTTAAAAAAGCGATGGCGGAAAACCGCTTTGCCGATGCGATGAACGAAGCCTTGCGCGCGCATAAACTGATTCCGCAAGCCGTTGCACCGTTGAGCGATGCGGCTACGGCGGCGGTGAAAGGCGGGCTGTGGCAGGAGGGCACCCGTTATGCCAAAGAGGTGCTGGCGCGCAACCCCGAACACATCAATTCGCTCGATGCGCTGGCGCATGCCTACGGCGGCTTGAAAGACTGGGCAAGCTGCGGCAAATACGGACTCAAAGCCCTGCAACTGCGCGACCGCCATTCGGTGGCGGCGCATCCCGTGCCGCCTGAGTTGGGTATCCGCGCAGTCAAAAGTAAGGGTAAAAGCATTATCGCGTTTTCGCTGTTCGGGCGCAGTTCCGAATATCTCGAACCGGCGGTGATGAACACCGAATTGGCGGGAGATATTTACCCGGGCTGGGTGTGTCGTTTCTATATCGACGGCAGCGTGCCCGAAACCGCCGTGCAGCGGCTGCGGGATAATGGCGCGGAAATCGTGCGCGTGGACGAAGCGCTGGAAAGCTGGCCGGGCACGATGTGGCGCTTTCTGGCTTTGGATGATGCGGAAGCGGCGCGGGTGGTGTTTCGCGATGCGGATTCGGTGATTTCGTGGCGGGAAGCGGATGCGGTGGGCGAGTGGATACAAAGCGGCAGGCTGTTTCACACCTTGCGCGATGCCGGTTCGCACACCGAGCTGGTGTTGGCGGGTTTGTGGGGCGCGGCGGCGGGTGCGGTGCCGGACATACGCGGCAAGATTCAGGCCTATGTGGATGCGGGCGTGACTTCGCGCCATTTTGCCGACCAATTGTTTTTGCGCGAGCAGATTTGGCCGTATCTGCGCCAGAGCCTGTGCGCGCACGATCGCCTGTTTGGCTTTATGGATGCGCGGCCGCTGCCGGAGGGCGAAGGCTTCGACGATTTCCGCTTCCACATCGGCTGCAATGAAGGCAATTCGAATATTCGCGCGGGCGTGGCGTTTGCCGACGGCACGAAAGTGCGCTGGACGCTGTTCAGCAAAATCCGGCCGCTGCCTGCGCGTGATTTCAGTTTTCGCGTAGGAGAAGAGCGGCGGATATGCAGCTATGAAGCCGTGGTGCGGCAAGGCGCAATCAATGCGTTGCTGCCGCGCCGCTATACGGCGGGTTTTGCCAGCGGTGCCAGCAGGCTGGCGGTGGAGGCTGTGTCTGATGTCGGCGGTTGAATGATACACAGGCCGTCTGAAAACCATATTTCGTGCTGATGGCATACGTTGCAGAGGAGCCGTTGTGGGTTCAGCCCGAGACCTTTGCAAAATACCTTCTGCTGCATCGCAAAAGCATCCGCTCCGTCATTA
>JAUNTY010000102.1 GCA_030538415.1 Neisseria sp.
GAGATGAATCATTGACGGAGAAGCTAGTGTCGCATTCTTATTTGAATTGACTATATTATAAGCGTAAACAAAGCAAAGGCCGTCTGAAATGTTTCAGACGGCCTTTGCCAATAACACGGCTCAAATTAGAATTTGTGCCCGTCACGTTTGCCGAAATACACAAACCCAATCACACCCAGCACAATCATCGGCAGGCTCAGCCATTGCCCCATCGACAAGCCCAACGTGAGCAGGCCGAGGTAGTCGTCGGGCTGGCGGGCGAATTCGGCGAGAAAGCGGAAAAAGCCGTAGCCCGCTAAAAACACCATCGCCACCTGGCCGGTGGGGCGGGGCTTCTTGGAAAACAGCCATACAATCACAAACAGGCAGATACCTTCCAGCGCGAATTGGTAAAGCTGCGACGGGTGGCGCGGCAGCATGCCGTATTGAGCCAGCCATTCTGCCCATTGCGGGTTGTGGGCGGCTGCGGCGGCATCTTCATAGCGTGCCTGCGGGAAACCCATTGCCCAGAAGGCGTTGATGTCGGTAACGCGCCCCCACAGTTCGCCGTTGATGAAGTTGCCTAGGCGGCCGGACGCCAAGCCGAGCGGTACCAGCGGCGCGATAAAGTCGGCCACTTTCCAAAAGCCGATTTTATGTTTGCGGCCAAACAGCCACATCGCCGCCAATACGCCCAAGAAGCCGCCGTGAAACGACATGCCGCCTTCCCACACTTTGAAAATATCCAGCGGGTTGGCCAAATAGTCGGATAATTTGTAAAACAAGACATAGCCCAGGCGTCCGCCCAGAATCACGCCGAACACACCCCAGGTTAAAAAGTCGTCGAGCATTTCTTTGGTGAATACACTATTGCCTTGGGCGATACGGCGGCGTCCGAGCCAGATAAACAGGATAAAGCCGATAATATAGCTCAGCGCATACCAGCGGATGGCCAACGGGCCGATACTGAGCAAGACGGGATCGAATTGCGGGTGAATCATCATAATCAGGCAAACCTTGTGTGTTTTCAGACGGCCATTATAGCGAAAAGATGCCATGAGAAAAGCAGTTGCTACAGACTGTGGGAAAAGAATGGAAAATCAAACCTGCGCCTGTGTGGGTTGGGCGCAGGTTTGATGAAGCGGGCGCCGGGTTGTCAAAGTTGTTTTTGCAGTTGCTTGGCGGCTTCAATGGCGTAATAAGTCAAAATGCCGTCAGCACCGGCGCGTTTGAAGGCCAGCAGGCTTTCCAAAACCACTTTGTCGCCGTCCAGCCAGCCGTTTTGAATCGCAGCCTGCAACATGGCATATTCGCCGGAAACCTGATAGGCGTAAGTGGGAACGCCGAATTCGTCTTTTACGCGGCGAACGATATCCAAATAAGGCATGCCCGGCTTCACCATCACCATGTCTGCGCCTTCCTGCAAGTCCAGCGCCACTTCTTGCAAGGCTTCATTGCTGTTGGCCGGATCCATTTGGTAAGTGTATTTATCGGCTTTGCCCAAATTGGCAGCGCTGCCGACCGCATCACGGAAAGGGCCGTAAAAAGCCGAGGCATATTTGACCGAATAAGCCATGATGCGGGTGTGGATGTGGCCGTGTTGTTCCAGCGTGGTGCGGATGGCGCCGATACGGCCGTCCATCATGTCGGAGGGTGCCACTACCTGTGCACCCGCCTCGGCATGGCACAATGCCTGTTTGACCAAAACGGCAATGGTTTCGTCATTCAATACATAGCCGTCTGCATCAATTAAACCGTCTTGACCGTGAGTGGTATAAGGATCAAGCGCCACGTCGGTCATGATACCGAGTTCGGGGAAGGTTTCACGCAGTTTGCGCACGCTGGTGGGGACAAGACCTTCGGGATTGAACGCTTCTTCAGCGGTTTCCGTTTTGTTTTGGGTCACCACCGGAAACAGCGCCAGCATCGGAATGCCCAAAGTCACTGCTTCTTCCGCAGTATAAAGCAGCTTGTCCAGACTTTGGCGTTTCACGCCCGGCATGGAAGGAACGTTTTGTTCCTGATTTTCACCCTCCAAAACGAACACCGGATAGATTAAATCATTGCAGGTCAACGTATGTTCGCGCATCAGGCGGCGGGAAAAATCATCTTTGCGCATGCGGCGCAAGCGGGATAAGGGCAGGGTGCGGTGCGGGAAGTTCATATTAATAGATTCCATGTATATATGTCAGGGAAAAAAAGTGCAACATCTAAATTTAATGGAGATTGTACGCTTCTCTTCTGCTGAAAACAAAGAAGCCGCCCGAATCGGGCGGCTTCTTTGTTTTCAGACGGCCATCATGGCTGCATTTGGCGCTGTTTCGGCAGGGCTGCGGTCAGGATTGGTTGTAACAAAATTCCATTGTAAAACAGGATGGTGTATTTTTTGCCGGCATTATTTGGGTTTTGGGTATTGACCGTGTAGGGTTGGGGGCGTATAGTTCGGTTCTTCGCTGCTTCGGCGGTGAATGAAACGAACTTGGAATTATA
>JAUNTY010000055.1 GCA_030538415.1 Neisseria sp.
CCTGCAACAGCGGATAAGTGATGAAATGGTCGCCGCCGAAGGTGAGCATTTTGGCTTGGCTGTTTTGAATGATGTCGAGCGCGTGTTGCTTGATGGTTTCGCGTATCGTCCAGGGCTGGTGCGCATCGAACCAGCAATCGCCGTAATCAATTACCGCCAAATCGTCAAACGGGTCGAAACCCCATGGAAACAGGTTCAGCTCGGCCAATTGCACGCTGGCGGCACGAATTGCGGCCGGGCCCAGACGCGCGCCGGGGCGGAAAGTGGTCGCCAAATCCAGCGGCACGCCCGACACCACCACATCGACATCAGCCAGCTCGCGGGTATAGCGGCGGCGCATAAACGACAAGGCGCCGGCATAGGTGTTTTCAATCGTCGAGCCTTGCAGCGATTCGCGGCGGAATGCGCCGTCGCCGTAGATTTTTTCGGTCATGGATATTCCTTGCAATATGAGGGACAAAACCAACGTATTCGTGCCGTTATCAATCCCGATACGATACGCGCGCAGGTATGGTGAAGTAAGTTACACTACTAAGGCGTTGCGGCACACGGGCTCAAAGAAGGCGACAAGACTTTGGTGCTGAAACCCTAAGCCTGCCGGCTCCATACTGGCTGTACTGTCTGCGGCTCGCCGCCTTGTATCAGAAGCTAATTTCTCCGACTATATCTTACTTTCCGACTATATCTTACTTAATGAAATGGGCATCAGTTGCCTTTATCGCAATCAAGCCTGCTCAATCTCTTGAATGAAAACGACTGTGTTCCCCGCCGGATCGGTCGCGTTTGCAAGCTTGATGAAGCCGTAGTCCTCTATTTCGCTGAGCGTTACGCCTGCGCTTTGACACGATGCACATTGCGCTTCCAAATTATGCACACCGCAGATAACTGTTGATTTCCCAACCAAGCCAGGATCCGGCGCGACAGAGACCTGAATCCAAGCATTTTCCGCCAACTGCCACTCGGCAACACCTTCATCCGGCGTCACGTCGGGAGCGCGACCGAGCCATTTTCCGTACCAATCGACAGCCTCACTGTAGTCGCCAACATAAAGTACGGCGGCAACGCTTGAGTAGTTGCTTTTCGACATCTGTATTTCCTTTTTAATTTCAATTGGCTAAATTAACACCAAGTTAACTCGCACCAAAATTTCAAAAAACAGATAGAAAGTCACTGCATGGCATATTTTACTGCTCCGGGTATTGGCTGGAGAAAGCCGTTTTACGTGTTATAGTCAGTTCAAATAAGAATAATACAACGTTGGCTTCGTCTTGCCGTACTGCCTGTACTGTCTGCGACTCGCCGCCTTGTCTTCTTCTTATTTGAACTGACTATACATGTTATATGTTTTCGCGACGATCACTCATGCCATTCATAAAAATAACCTGGCTGCATTGGCTCGCCTTGCTCAAAGAGAATAGCTTGACTAAGGTGCCCATGGGTATCAAAGGCCGTCTGAAACAGAAAAGGTTTTCAGACGGCCTGAAAACCTTTTTATTTTATTACATTCAATTCCGCGATGCTGAAGATTTTTCGGCGGCCTTGCGCACTGCCCGCTGCGCCTTGCGTTTGGCGCGCAACTCGCGCAGGTGTTCGCGGTAAAAGCGCAGGCGCTGGCGTTTTTTCCACCAGAAATAGCCCAACACCGCCGCACCGATGCCGATGAGCACAAACAGGCCGTATTGGAATTGGTGCACTTTCTGCATCAGCCAGTCGGTCTGCTCAGCACCATAAGCACCCAGATACACCCACACAGGCACGGAAATCAGCGCGGCCAGGCCGTCCATCATCAGGAATCGCAGATAGGATACCTTGCGGCTGATACCGGCGGTGATATAAATCGGTGTGCGCAAGCCGGGCAGGAAACGGGCGACAAACAACACGCGGTTGCCGTATTTGTCGAATTTTTCCTGCACTTGCGCGTAGCGTTTGGGCGTCATCACGCGGGCGATAAAGCGCACTTTCAAAATGCGGTGGCCGAATACGCGGCCTGCGGTAAACATCAGGCCGTCGCCCACCAACACCCCGAGCATGCCCACCACCACCATGATGTGCACATTGGCATAGCCGAGGCCGGAAATCACCCCGCCTGCAACAAGCGTGACATCTTCCGGAATCGGTACGCCGAATCCGCACGCGACCAACACGAAAAATACGGCCGCATACCCATACTGTGTGAAAAAGGCTTCCAACAAGGCTAACATGGAGGCTTGGTTTCCTTGGTTATATTTGTTTAAGTTTGTGTGCGCGCGAAAATTTCAAGAGCTTGTCCATGCATTTTGTCAGCGCTGCCAATCTGCCTGCCCGGCGGCTGCAACCAAACCGGGCGGGCAAACCGGCAGAAACCCTCAGGCCGGCTGAACTTATTTCTTGCCCTGGATGGCTGTCGCAATGCGCTCAGCACCTTTTTGCGCCCAATCGGCCTGCCGCGCCTCTACCATCACGCGCACCACCGGCTCGGTGCCGGATGCGCGCAACACCACGCGGCCTTTGCCTTCCAGCTCTTTTTCCACTTCAGCCAATACGTCTTTGGAGGCCGTCTGCCAGTCTTGCCCTTTCTGCAGGCGCACATTAATCATGGTTTGCGGAAATGCCTGCCAGTCGGCGCACACAGTAGCCAAATCCTGACCCAGCGTGCGCAGGCCTGCCAATACCTGTAAGGCGGAAATGATGCCGTCGCCGGTGTTGTGTTTGTCCATGCACAAAATATGGCCGCTGGCCTCGCCGCCTACCAGCCAGCCGCGCTGATGCAGCTGCTCCAAGACATAACGGTCGCCCACTTTCGCGCGGGCAAACGGCACGCCCTGCTCTTGCAGCGCGATTTCCATGGCCATATTGGTCATTACCGTGCCGACTACACCGCCGATTTCAACACCTTCCTTGGCGCGGGCTTTGGCAATCACGTAAATCAGGCTGTCGCCATCATAAACTTTACCGTTTTTATCGACCATCATCAGGCGGTCGCCGTCGCCGTCGAGCGCGATGCCGTAATCGGCTTCGCTTTGCAAAACGGCAGCCTGCAAGGCTTTCGGATGGGTGGCACCGACTTTTTCATTGATGTTGTAGCCGTTGGGCTCGTCGCCGATGCTTACCACCTTGGCGCCCAGCTCATGGAATACTTTCGGCGCCACGTCGTAGCCCGCGCCGTTGGCGGTATCCACCACCAGTTTCAGGCCGCGCAAATCAAGATGATTGGGGAACGTGGATTTACAGAATTCGATGTAGCGGTCGTCGGCGCCATTGATGCGACGGGCGCGCCCCAAACGGTCGGACGGCAGCGTTTTCATTTCTTCTTCGAGCTTGGCTTCGATTTCCATCTCGATTTCGTCGTTCAGCTTGACACCGCCTTCGGCAAAAAACTTGATGCCGTTGTCGGAATACACGTTGTGTGAAGCGGAAATCATCACCCCCGCAGCCAGGCGCAAGGCGCGGGTAAGATAGGCCACGCCCGGCGTCGGCAGCGGGCCGGTTTGGATGACGTTGACACCGGCAGCGGTAAAGCCCGCCACCAATGCGGCTTCCAGCATATAACCTGAAATACGGGTGTCTTTACCGATAATGACGGTCGGCTTTTGCTCGCTGTCGTGCTGCACCAGTACCTGGCCTGCCGCATAGCCGAGTTTCAAAACAAACTCGGGGGTAATCGGAAATTGGCCGACTTCGCCGCGCACGCCGTCGGTGCCGAAATATTTCTTTGCCATAAAGACACTCCATTCGATAAGGTTGTATTGTAAAGCAGCCCCGCCGCCGCATCCAGCGGTTTACGGGGTTTTTCGGTAAATTTTGACTGAAAACAGGGATTTTCGTTTCAAGAAATTTTCAGATTGCGCCGACGCCGGATTTCTGGCCGGCGTTTTGCGCCAGACAAAGCAAAGCTTACGGCAGCGGGCGGCTTACCGGCCATGTAAGCCCACATTGTCGACTGGCCGGGTAAGCAAAAAACCGCCCTGAACGGCTCGAAAATTCTTGACGCGAAATTATGGCATATCAGGCCGTCTGAAACAGCCTGTTCTGATTTCAGGCATCAATTTGCCGTTAAACGGTTTGTCTGCTTTCGGGCACGGTCGGATAACGCCAAACAATACAAGGCGCAGCTATAGCCGGAGAAATTAGATCTGCTACGGCATTGCTGCACCTTGCCGTACTATCTGTACTGTCTGCGGTTTGCTGCCTTGTATCAAATATTAAGTTTTTCCACTATATCTGTACTGCCTGCAGCCGCCTTGTATCAGAATCTCATTTCTCCGACTATACCTATACACCGATTTTTTGCCACACCCTGACCGCATCCGCCGTGGCCTTGACATCATGCACCCTTATCACCTGCGCGCCGCGCGCCACGGCAGCCAAGGCAGCCGCCACACTGCCGTGCACCCGTTGCGCCGCGTCGGCCTCACCCGTCAACTCGCCAATCATGCGCTTGCGCGATACGCCCACCAGCAAAGGCAAATCCGCCTCCCGCATCAGATCGCCCAAATGCTGCATCAATACGACATTGTGCAGCAGCGTTTTACCGAAGCCGAAACCGGGATCCAGAATGATGCGCTCACGGCTGATGCCGGCAGCCGCACAAGCCGCAACACGATTTTGAAGATAGCCGGAAACCTCGCCGACAACATCGCTGTATCGCGGATTTTCCTGCATGTTTTCCGGCAAGCCCTGCATGTGCATCAGGCAGATGCCGGTGTGGGGATAGCCCGCCAGCAACTGCAATGCGCCCTCATCGGTCAGCGCCGCCACGTCATTGATGATGTCCGCCCAACCTTTTTCAAGCGCCCGCGCCATCACAATCGTGCGACGAGTATCAAGGCTCACGGGCACATTCCATTTTGCCGCTTCCGCCAACATCGGCGCCACGCGTCGCCACTCCTCATTAGGGGAAACATAAGCCGAACCCGGCCGCGTCGATTCTCCGCCAAAATCCAGAATATCGGCACCCTCCCGCAATAATTGCTCTGCGTGTTGCAAGGCCGTCTGAACGCTTTTCGAATACGTGCCGCCGTCTGAAAACGAATCGGGCGTGATGTTGACGATGCCCATGATTTTCGGCTCGGCCAGATTGAGCGAAAAGCGGCCGCATTGCCATTGGTAAACCTGCATGATTGCTGCTCCAAAAATTGATTGGCAGTATTATAAAATAATCGCCACAGGCCGTCTGAAAAACCATGATGCTTTTCAGACGGCCTCCGGATAAATACATGATTAGTTGGCACAGGGAAAACCAGACCAACGCTGTATGGTTGTATTTCAACCGGCGATAAAAAACGGCAACCCATCGGGCTGCCGTTTATAGCTACTGCTACGTTTACAGTTTGTCTTTGCCACCCGAGGGGCGCTGACCTTCGCCGCCTGCCACCACATCGGCGGTATCATGACTGTTGCCCGGCTGCGGGTCGGCCTCGGGGCCGACGGTCGGGCGGATGTCGCTGACATCGGAATCCGCTGGCTGCGGCACATCTTCATAACCCGCCTCAACCGGTGCGGCCGGATGCGCTTCATCTGCATCGTCTTTGCGCACATTGTGGCTGTAGTCTTTCGGCGGGCTGGGCTGCTTGCCTTCCATGATTTCCAGCACCTGGTCGCGGTCGATGGTTTCCCAATCCATCAGCGCCTTGGTCATGGTTTCCATTTTTTCTCGGTTTTCATCAAGAATTTTATAGGCCACGCCATATTGCTCGTCGAGAATGCGGCGGATTTCGGCATCCACCTGCTGCTGGGTATATTCGGAAATATTCTGCGAATGCGTTACCGAACGGCCGAGGAATACTTCGCTCTCGTTTTCACCGTATACCATCGGCCCCATCTTTTCCGACATGCCGTAGCGGGTCACCATATCACGCGCCATTTGGGTGGCGCGCTCAAAGTCGTTAGAAGCACCGGTGGAAATACGGCCGACGAAAATATCTTCGGCAATACGGCCGCCAAACAAAATGGCAATCTGGCTCAGCATCTGGTCTTTATACATGCTGATGCGGTCGCGCTCCGGCAATTGCCAGGTCAAGCCTAGCGCACGGCCGCGCGGCATGATGGTCACTTTGTGTACGGGATCGGTGTATTCCAGGCTTTCCGCCACAATCGCATGACCGGATTCGTGATAAGCGGTCGCGCGTTTTTCATCTTCATGCATCACCATAGAGCGGCGCTCCGGACCCATGTAGATTTTGTCTTTGGCGTCTTCGAAATCGCTTTGATCCACTTTCACCTTGTTGCGGCGGCCTGCAAACAGGGCTGCTTCGTTAACCAGGTTGGCCAAATCGGCGCCCGAGAATCCCGGCGTGCCTTTTGCCAGCGTTTTCAAATCCACCGATTCATCCAGCGGCACTTTTTGCGCGTGCACTTTCAAAATCTGCTCACGACCGCGGATATCCGGCAGCGGCACCACCACCTGACGGTCGAAACGACCGGGGCGCTGCAAGGCAGGGTCAAGCACGTCGGGGCGGTTGGTGGCGGCAATCACAATCACGGTCTGATTGCTTTCAAAGCCGTCCATTTCCACCAGCAATTGGTTAAGCGTTTGTTCGCGCTCGTCGTTACCGCCGCCCAAACCGGCGCCGCGTTGGCGGCCTACGGCATCAATCTCGTCAATAAAAATGATGCAGGGCGAATTTTTCTTGGCTTGTTCGAACATATCGCGCACACGGCTGGCGCCCACACCGACAAACATCTCTACGAAATCGGAGCCGGAAATGCTGAAAAACGGCACTTGCGCTTCGCCCGCAATGGCTTTGGCCAACAGGGTTTTACCGGTACCGGGGCTGCCCGCCAGCAAAATACCGCGCGGCACACGCCCGCCCAGGCTTTGATAACGGTTGGGCGCCTTGAGGTAATCCACGATTTCCTGTACTTCTTCTTTGGCCTCATCACAACCGGCCACATCGGCAAAAGTCACCTTATTGGTGTCTTTGTCCAGCAGTTTGGCGCGGCTTTTACCGAAAGAAAACGCCCCGCCCTTGCCGCCGCCACCGCTCTGCATGCGCATAAAGTAAAACCATGCGCCAATCAGCAGCATCACCGGCAGCAGGCTGATGAAGAGGCTGCTGAAAAAGCTCGGCTTGTCTTCCGGCGTCACTTTCACGCGTACTTTTTTATCCAGCAGGGTCTGCACCAGATTGTCGTCCAGCGGCGCATTGGTGAAAAACTGGCTCTTGTCGGTGCGCTCGCCTTTAATCAGATAGCCGCTCACTACCGAGCCTTCGATATTCACGCTGGCCACCTCGCCACCGTTTACCTGGTCGATAAATTGCGAATATTCAATTTGCTGGCTGTTTTCCTGCTTGTCGGTAATGGCGTTAAACGCCGCCATCAGACACACAGCCAAAACCAGCCAGACGAGAAGATTTTTAATGGTATTCCCCACTGAAACAGGCTCCATAAAAGGGTAAAAATGAAAACAGATTTTAAATCAGGCCATCTGCATTGTCAGCGCTTATTTTTGCCTAATAAATAAATCTCACTGGAACGATTGCGGGAAGCTTCGGGCTTGCGGGTTTGCACCACGGCAAACATTTCGCGCATCTCCGCCAGATATTCCTGATAGCCCGCTCCCTGGAAAACCTTCACCAGAAAGCTGCCACCGGTTTTGAGATGATTTGCAGCAAAGTCCAGCGCCAGCTCGCACAAATAAAAGCTGCGCGCCTGATCGGTTACGGCATTGCCCGACATATTGGGGGCCATGTCACAAATTACAAGGTCCAGCGGACGATTATCCAGCAGCGACTCGAATTCGGCCAATACGCTGTCTTCACGGAAATCGCCCTGAATAAACGACACGCCCTCGAGCGGATCCATCGGCAGGATGTCCAGCGCAAACACACAGCCTTCCTTTCCCGCCAGCTCCGCCGCCACCTGCGACCAGCTTCCCGGCGCGCTGCCCAAATCGGCCAGCACGGTTCCGGGTTTGATTAATTTGTCTTTTTCGTTAATTTCCAACAACTTGTAAGCCGCACGCGCACGATAGCCGTCTTTTTGCGCTTTGTGCACATAATGGTCGTTGACATGTTCGTTGAGCCAGGCTTTGGAAGATTTCGAGCGGACCGCCATAGGGATTCTGCAAAAGACACAAAAAGCGTATTGTACGTGAATTTCCCCACGGATGGCGCTAATTCCCGTACAATATTGTTTTTAAATTTGTGAACCCGACGCAAAACATGACAAGCAAACTCAGCACCAAAGAAATTTTGGAACTCAAAGCCCGCGCCCACCACCTCAACCCGGTGGTAATGATCGGCCAGCACGGCCTGACCGATTCGGTCATCAAGGAAACCGATGCCGCCCTCACCGCCCACGAATTGATTAAAGTGCGCGTATCGGGCGATGACCGCGCCGAACGCGTCGAAATCTGCAACACCTTGTGCGAAGCGGTGGATGCGCAACTGGTGCAACACATCGGCAAGCTGTTAATCCTGTGGCGCAAGAATATCGAAGCCTGATTAAATCAGGCAGCATACGCAAAGGCCGTCTGAAAACATGTTCAGACGGCCTTTGCAATAGCCATCAATCCGCTATCTAGAGAAGAATCAATGCCAATCCAACCGTAAGATGCGGAACACCAAACCGATGGCCAACAGGCTGCACACCATGTAAATCACGCTGGAAGTACCGTGCCATTGGCCGAAAGAGCCGCCGACAAGCGAAAGCAGCCAATTGGCAGCACCGGCCTTGTGCGCCTCAATCACCGGCGTAACCAGAAACTGATTGACTGCCAACAGCGCCAGCAGCAGCAATACGAATTTGTTGGTTTTGCTGCGCAGCAGGCTGCGGTTCAATTCATGTCGGCCGATAAAATAAATCAACAGCCACACGGCAAGGCCGCTGTAGGCCACCACGTTAAACATGGTGCCTGCCATCGCACCTGCTTCAAGCTTGCCCAAATGCTGAAACAACACCGGCACGGCCAGATAACCGATGCCCAATTGCAAACCCAGCCAAACGCCCGCCAACACTGCCGCCAATTTCTGCATATATGCCTCTTGTATATATCTGCAACAACCATACCATGTAATCATGTTTTTAGACAAATGATTGCAGTATAGTTCTTCTTTTTCCCAATAATGACCAATAACTATCTAATTTTATTAATATTACTACAGTTATAAAGTAAGCGGCAATGTTTTGCGGGGCAAAATCTTGTTTTCACAATGCCCATAAACTGCAACATATAGTCGTTTCAATTTAGATTGAGACAAGGCAGCAAGCCGCAGACAGTACAGATAGTACGGCAAGGCGCAGCAACGCTGTATCAAGCTAAATTGAAACGACTATATTTCAATTGGGTTACAATAACACTCCCACCATCTCATCAGCATATTTTCATACAAAAGGCCGTCTGAAGCGCCAAACGGAGTTTCAGACGGCCTTATTCGGGCATCAGCAAACAATATCAGATATATTCCACCTGCACGATATCATATTCGCGCACGCCGCCGGGCGCCTGCACTTCGGCCACATCGCCCTCTTCCTTGCCGATCAGTGCGCGGGCAATCGGTGAGCCGACATAGATTTTGTTTTCCTTGATATCGGCTTCGTCTTCACCCACAATCTGATAGCGCACTTCTTCTTCGGTTGCCAAGTCTTCCAGCGTTACGGTTGCACCAAACACCACCTTGCCCTCGGCATGGATTTCCGACGGATTGATAATGTGCGCCAGCGACAATTTGTTTTCCACCTCGGCAATACGGCCTTCGATAAAGCCCTGGCGCTCTTTGGCCGCTTCATATTCCGCATTTTCCGACAAATCGCCGTGAGAACGCGCTTCGGCAATCGCCGCAATCACTTCAGGGCGCGCCACGCTCTTGAGCTGCTGCAATTCGGCTTTCAGCAATTCGGCGCCGCGGATGGTCAACGGGATTTTCTGCATATTGGTTTTTTCTCCGTAAAAAGGCGGCTGCAGGCCGCTCTCTTTTGACAAATAAAAATACAAGCCGCCCGGATTCATGGCGGCTTGCTGGTTAACTGTGTATTGCTGCACATTCTATCAAATACAGCAAAAATAGCAATGCTTTAAACTACTTTTACCAAATAAGCCGCCAAATCATTCACGGCGGCATTGGCAATGCCCGATTCGTTTTCAGACGGCCCGGATTGCCGTCTGAAAACGCAGCGCTCAAAACGGAATGTCGTCGTCGATATCATCCACCGGTGCGGCAGGTGCGGCAGCCGGAGCCTGGCGGCGCGGCGCGGCGGGCGGCGCGCTCGGCGCTTCCTGCTGGTAAGCCGGAGCCTGCTGGTAGCCGCCTTGTTGCGGCGCCTGCTGGTAGCCGCCGTCGTCATATTGGGCGGAACCGCCCTCACGCGGGCCGACCATTTTCATTTCACTGGCGATAATGTCGTAAGCCGTGCGTTCGATGCCGTCTTTGCCGGTATATTTGCGGCTCTGGATACGGCCTTCGATATAAACCTCACGGCCTTTTTTCAGATACTGGCCTGCAATCTCGGCCAGACGGCGGTACATGGTGATGTTGTGCCACTCGGTGCGCTCCTGCCGCTGGCCGTTGCGGTCGTTCCACGTTTCGCTGGTGGCGATGCTGAAGTTGCACACCGCTTCGCCGTTGGGCATATAGCGCACTTCCGGGTCACGGCCGAGGCGGCCGAGCAAAATCACTTTGTTTACTGACATATTGGTTATACTCCTGAAATAATCTGTTTGGCCGCCGCTTCGTCAAAACCCTGCTGCAATGCCTTGATATAAACCGTTTGCCTGTCGGCGCTGAAGCTCACCGCCTCCACGCCCGCTTGCGACATCAAGGCAGAGTGTAAAGCCTCTTCGCGCCCCTGCCAAGTTTTTGCCACCGCCAGCGTCACATTTTTCACCGGCTTCGGTGCCGGAGCCGCAGCAGCCAGCAGCAGCCACAGCAGCATCAGACCGCTGCAAAAAACAAACACACCGTTGAAGCCGTAATGCTGAAACAACACCCCGCCGACGGCGCCGCCGGCAAACAGGCCGAGCGACTGCATGGTGTTGTATACGCCCATCGCCGTACCCTTCAAATCCGAAGGCGCGATTTTCGACACCAGCGACGGCAGGCTCGCTTCCAACACATTGAAACCGATAAAATAAACCACCAGACACGCCACAATCAACCACAGCGAATGCAGGCCGAACAGCAAGCCCAGCTGTGCCGCCGCAATGCAGACAATCCCACCGACAAACACCTGTTTGAGCTTTTGGCGGGTCTCGCCGATAATAATCAGCGGCACCATCAGCACCAGCCCGGCCAGCGTGGCGGGCAGATACACCTGCCAATGTTGCGCCTTGTCGAGCCCCAGCGCCACCATAGCAAACGGCAGCGTGGTGAAAAGCGCCATCTGCGCCGCATGCAGCGCAAAAATACCGAAATCCAGCCGCAGCAGCTGGCCGTTGCGCAACACCTCGCCGATGCGGGCAGGCTGCGCCTGTGCGTCTTCATGCAGCTTGGAGCGGACGGGATTGGGCGTAAACCACGCCACCACGGCAATACTGACCACCGTCAGCACCCCGGTGAGCACAAACAGCCCCGGCACACCAATCCAGCGCGCCAGCACCGGCGCTGCCACCAGACTGGCGGAAAACGTCAGGCCGATGCTCAGACCAATCATCGCCATCGCGCGCGTGCGCACTTCTTCGCGGGTCAGGTCGGCCAAGAGTGCCGTCACCGCCGCACTCACCGCGCCCGCGCCCTGCACCGCCCGCGCCAGCACCAGCATTTCCAGCGTGGTCGCCGCCGCGGCCATGAAGCTGCCCGCCGCAAACACAATCAGGCCGATGTAAATCACCTTTTTGCGGCCGAACCTGTCGGAAGCCATGCCCAGCGGCAATTGCAACAGCGCCTGTGTCAGGCCGTACATGCCCATCGCCAGACCAACCAGCACTTTGTTGTTTTCCGCGCCCGGCAAAGTGGCGGCATACAGCGCCAACACCGGCAACACCAGAAACATACCGAGCATGCGCAGCGCATATACACCGGCCAGCGAGCTGCTCGCGCGCCATTCTTCCGGGTTCATTTGAGTGCGGTTTGTGCGTGCCATGTCATTATTAATGTTTCAGACGGCCTGCTGGATACGATAGGCCGTCTGAAACGTTTCATTTATATAAAAAAGCAATTATACAACGATTGTCCGGATAATGTTTCAGACGGCCTGATAAATATCCGTAACCGGCAACAAGGCCGTCTGAACGCGTTCAGACGGCCTGAGGCCTTTGCAAAATACCTTTTGCTGCATCGCAAAAGCATCTGCTCCGTCATTCCGGCGCAGGCCGGAATCCATTTCTCCAAGATTCAGTTATTTGATTTCAAATGGGTTTTCATGGCAAGCGATGGATTCCGGCCTGCGCCGGAATGACGGATGTAGTGGATATTTCCAAGAAAAAAGTATTTTGCAAAGGCCTTGGCCTTGTTGCCGCAAACATCAGCCCCACTGCCAGCGGTTGCGCCACGCACCGAGCACGGCATTCGGATATTTGCTGCTGCCGAGGCTGCCGTTGAAACGCGCCAGCGCACGGGTCAGATTGCCGCGCTCGACGTTGTTGTAATGGCGCAGGATGGTGCAGCCGTAGCGCAGGTTGGTGCGGATATCAAACAGATTGTGGCCGGGCTGGCCGATGTGGTTTTTCCAAAACGGCATCACCTGCATCAGCCCGCGCGCACCCACGCCGCTGATGGCATATTGGCGGAACGCGCTTTCCACTTCAATCAGGCCGAGCACCACCTGCGTGTCCAAACCCGCGCGGGTCGATTCATACTGGATATTGGTCAGCAGGCGGCGGCGCTCGCCCTCATCGGGCACAAAACGCGCCAGCCGTGCCGACATATCGCGCAACCAACGTTGCCCGTCGGCCGGGCGTGCAAACACCAGCCGCGGCGGATTGGCGCTGTTGATGGAGCTGCGCATCACCGAAGCCACATCGTCAGAAAGAGTTTCTTCGCGCTGCGGCCCCGCCAGCGCCAGCTTCGGCGCCAATACCAAAGCCCCGCCCGCCAGCAACAGGCGGCGGCGGGAGGCGGAAAAGGGCAAATCGTTTTGTTCCATAGATGTGATTGAATCTTTATTGTTTTACATAAAAGGCCGAGGCCTTTGCAAAATACCTTTTTCTTGAAAATATCCATTGTATCCGTCATTCCGGCGCAGGCCGGAATCCATTTCTCCAAGATTTAGTTATTTGATTTAAAATTAGTTTTTATGGAAAGCTATGGATTCCGGCCTGCGCCGGAATGACGGGGCTGATGCTTTTGCGATGCAGCAAAAGGTATTTTGCAAAGGTCTCAGGCCGTCTGAAACACCAACGTTTCAGACGGCCTCAATTATAACTTTTTTATGCCGCAGGCAAAAGTTTCCATGTTGGCTTTCAGACGGCCTCTGTGATTTATGCCACACCAGAGCGGCCGAATCCGGCACCATTCCGTTAGGCGGCCAAACAAGCGGGGCAAGCCGAGCCGTTACTTCGACACAGGCAGGAATAGCAAGATTTGACGTTTCAGACGGCCTTTGCCTGCTTCATTGAATCCAATCCGACAACTTATTCCGAATAAACCGCCGACCAGGCCAGTTCTTCGCCTGCGCGCATCGGTACCAATTGTTCGCCATCGCCAAACGGCACAGCGGCGGGAACGGTTTGCGGCTGCTTCTTCAGCGTGAGCGTACGCGGGTTTTCGGGCAGGCCGTAGAAGCGCGCGCCGTTTTGCGAGGCGAAAGCTTCCAGCTTGTCGAGCGCTCCGGCGCCTTCAAACACTTCGGCGTAAAGCTCGACGGCGGTTACGGCGCTGAACATGCCCGCGCAGCCGCAGGCGTTTTCCTTCGCCGATTGGGCATGCGGGGCGCTGTCGGTGCCCAAAAAGAATTTGTGCGACTTATCGCCGGTCACGGCTGCCACCAGCGCTTTGCGATGGCTTTCGCGTTTCAATACAGGCAGGCAGTAATGATGCGGACGCACACCGCCCACCAGCAAATCATTGCGGTTGAGCAGCAAATGCTGCGGGGTGACGGTGGCGGCCACATTGCCGCCCGCCTCCGACACCAGCCGCGCCGCATCGGCGGTGGTGATGTGTTCGAACACCACTTTCAGCCCCGGCACTTTTGCCAACACGGGTTTCATCACGCGCTCGATAAACACGGCTTCGCGGTCGAAAATGTCGATTTCGGGGTCGGTCACTTCGCCGTGCACCAAAAACAGTATGTCCTGCGCCGCCATTTCTGCCAATACCGGCATCAATTTGAATAAATCGGTAACACCGGAATCAGAATTGGTGGTCGCGCCTGCGGGATACAGCTTGAACGCCACAATCCCCGCCGCTTTGGCTTCGCGCACGAGTTCGGGCGTGGTTTTGTCGGTGAGATAGAGTGTCATCAGCGGCTCAAACGTGCTGCCTGCGGGCAAAACGGCCAAAATTCGCTCTTTATATGCCAGCGCATCGGCCACGCCCACCACCGGCGGTTTGAGATTGGGCATAATCAGCGCGCGCCCCATCTGGCGGGCGGTAAACGGCAACACGGCCTTGAGGGCTTCGTCGTCGCGCAGGTGCAGGTGCATGTCGTCGGGCTGGATGATGGTGAGGGTTTGCATAGGGTTCCTTATGAATCATTAATAATCAAATCACACAAAATGCGGCAGCGTCATCGCCTTGGCCCGAAAAAAACGGCTTGGCCAAAGCGCTGAGCGCGGCCTGCAACTTACCGACTTACGCAGGGTCTGTTTTGGACTTTATCGGTTTCAGGCGGGCGCTATTGGCCGAGCACGGCGGCGGGAATGGCCGTCATCGGCGCGCGGCTGTAATTGAGCGCGGCCTGCGCTGGCACATGTTTGGAAGGCGAAGTATTGGCGCTCAGCAGCGTCTCCACCGCCTCACCGCCCTGTTGCCACGAATACACCAGTTGGCTGAACGGAAACGGCGAGGGGCTGTAGTTGTCGGCACGCAGGCGCACGGTCTGCCCCGCGCCGCCTTTCTCCGCCCATTCGGCAAACAGGCTGCGCACGGCGGCTTCATCGGCCAGCGGCGTTTTCATGCCGCAACCGTCTCGCCCCCAGGTGAGGTAATATTCCGCACCGCCCTGCTCTGCCCGCCACACGTTTTGCGCACCCAGTTCAATCATGCCCAGCGGCAGCTTTTTGACTGCCGCGGCATCCAGCGCGGCAAAGCCGTTTTGCGCCGCCCATCCGCCCACGCTCGCGCCATCACCGCTGTGGGCGACGCAGCTTTGGAAAAACAGTTGCACTACTTCGCGCGCATGGTTTTGCAGCGCGGCTTCGTCGGCTTTTTCGCCACCACAAGCGGCCAGCAACAGAAAAACGGCAAGCTTCAAAGGTTGATACATGATTCAGACGGCCTTTTATTTGTGTTGCACCACCAACCTGAAACAGCTGTTTTCCTGCGCTGATTCCAGCAGCTGATGGCCGGTTTGGCGGCAGAATGCGGCAAAATCATCCGGCGCGCCGGCATCGGTGGCCAACACGGTCAACACATCGCCTGCCTGCATCTGCGCCAGCGCTTTTTTGGCTTTCAGAATCGGCAGCGGACATTTGAGGCCGGTCACATCCAGAGTTTGTGTGGTCATGATGTTTCTTTTTATATAAATGATTGGCAGACGGCTTATTATACCGTGTTTCAAGCGCTTATTGCGCCTGCGGGTTTAAAACCCTACAATGGTGCATGTATCAGCCTATGGAGATTTACATGCGCCGCCTCAGTTTGCTGGCTCTGGCCTTAATCATCAGCATGCCGGCCACCGCCGCACGCAACGACAAAAACACCCTCACCAACACCCGCTATCAGGAAAGCCCGGCAGAAGCCGCCGCACGCGAATTCAAGGAAGCCGATGTGGCGCTGCCCGCTTTCCCCGACACCCGAAGCGGCAACTGGTTCGACCTCTATATCAGCAACACCTACAGAAACCAGCCCAAAGTGCTGCTCGACAGCGTGAGCCTCGCGCCCGACGGCAGCGTGCGCTATCTGCTCAACATACAGTCAACCCAGGGGCACGACAACCTGACTGCCGAAGGCATTTTCTGTGCCGATACCGCATTCAATTACAACGACAGCAGCAAACGCTCTTCCTACAAAATATTCGGCTACGGCGATACCGTCAACAAGCGTTGGATTACCCCGCGCAGCAACCTTGACTGGAAACCCATCGGCGCCATTCTCAACAGCGCCGACCCCGTGCGCGGCGTGCTCTTCCGCGCTTTCTGCGTCGACGGCAAACCCGCTACCGACGAAGGCCTGCGCGAGCGTGTTGTCCAACGCAGCGGGCGCTACGCCACCACTGTCACCAACACCGCCAAATAATGGCTGCGAAACAGGTAATCAGGCCGTCTGAAAGGCGCAAGCGTTCAGACGGCCTGTTGTTTTCCGGCAAACAGAATCTCATACCATTTCTCCGGCAATACCGATTCGAAAAAGCAAGCCGTCAAACGCTGTCGGGTTGTTTTTCGAATTGCTGTAACCCGCGCTTTTTGTGTATGATACCGGTTTCCGTTTATATCTTCACAACATCATGGATGCCCAGCTTGTTTTCCTGCTTGCGCTCGGTTTTCTCGCCGGGCTGATGGATGCCGCCGTGGGCGGCGGCGGCCTGCTGCAGATTCCCGGCCTGTTTAACTTTCTGCCGCGCAACATGCCGGTGGCCACCGTGATGGGCATCAACAAGTTCGCCTCATTCTGCGGCACGCTCACCGCCACCGGCCAATTCGTGCGCCGCATCGCCGTGCCTTGGAAAATGCTGCTGCCCGCCGCCCTGCTGGCTTTTCTCGCCTCATACAGCGGCGCGCAGCTGGTGGCCTATATTCCGGTGCAATACATGAAACCCGCCATGCTGGCCATCATGGCGGTGATGTTTGTGTATACCTTTTTCAAAAAAGACCTCGGCCAGATGGCGCGCACCACTGCGCTGACACGCAGGGAAACCGCCTGGGGGCTGTTTTTCGGCGCGCTCATCGGCTTTTACGACGGCGTGTTCGGCCCCGGCACCGGCAGCCTGCTGGCGTTTATTTTTGTGCGTTTTTTCGCCTACGATTTCCTCACCGCCACCGCCTCGGCCAAAGTCATCAACCTCACCACCAATCTTGCCGCATTGAGCTTTTTTGTGCCCAACGGCCACATCGTCTGGGCGTGGGCGCTGCCGCTGGCGGCTGCCAACCTCAGCGGCGGCCTTGTCGGCGCGCATCTGGCCATGCGCGGCGGCAGCAAGTTTCTGCGCTACGGCTTTATGGTGCTGCTGTGCATCATGATCGGAAAATTCGGCTGGGATTTGCTGCACGGCTGATTGCAAAATCATCACCTGCCCATAACTGAAGCTTATCTTTTCAGACGGCCTCTATCATGAACATCAGCGAAATCGCCAAACTCAGCGGCTTGTCCAGCAAAATGATCCGCGATTACGAACGCATCGGCCTGCTCAAGCCCGCCGCCCGCAGCAACGCGGGCTACCGCCAATACAGCACGCAAGACCTCGATACCCTGCACTTTATCAAACACGCCCGCGACGTCGATTTCTCACTGGCGCAAATCCAGACCCTGCTTGATTTGAAAAACAACCCACAGCGCAGCAGCGCCGAAGTAAAACAGCTGGTGGGCGAACACATCGACACCCTGCAACAGAAAATCGCCCGCCTGCAAAGCATGACCGCCACCCTGCAAAGCTGGCACGACTGCTGCCGCGGCAACGACGAGCCCGAATGTGCCATTATCAACGGGCTTTCCGAATAAAGCGGATCACATCATTCCATTATAGACAAACAGGCCGTCTGAAACTTGGTTTCAGACGGCCTGAGACCTTTGCAAAAAAATAACCGTCGCACCCGCGCAGGCGGGTGCCTAGTCT
>JAUNTY010000056.1 GCA_030538415.1 Neisseria sp.
GCAGGCCGGAATCCATAGCTCGCCATGAAAACCCATTTGAAATCAAATAACTGAACCTTGAAAAAATGGATTCCGGCCTGCGCCGGAATGACGGATGGAATGGATATTTCTAAGAAAAAAGTATTTTGCAAAGGCCTCTGTCTGTCTATTCCTCTGATTCTAAAAATCCAATATTAATCATGACGTTGTGAATTTTCAGGGCTGGCAAGTTTGAGCTGAAGCGTTGCTTTAGACTAGGCACCCGCCTGCGCGGGTGCGACGGTTGTTTTTTTGCAAAGGTCTCAAGCCAGCGGTTTCCGGCATGTCCCGCCAATGAAAACAAGGCCGTCTGAAACGGCACCGTGAATTCACAATGCGGTTTCAGACGGCCTTTCTTCCTTATCTATAGTGGCCTAAATCTCAATCCCGTCGAGTTTGGCGACGGTATTGATGTCTTTGTCGCCACGCCCCGACAAGTTGACCAAAATCACTTGGTCTTTACTCATTTTCGGTGCTTCGGCAATCGCCCAAGCGAGTGCGTGGCTGGATTCGAGTGCGGGGATGATGCCCTCGTAGTGGCACAAATCGTGAAACGCATCCATCGCCGCTTGATCGCCCGCGGCGTGGTATTCGACGCGGCCGATGTCGGCGAGGTGGCTGTGTTCGGGGCCGATGCCGGGGTAGTCGAGACCGGCGGACACGGAATGGGTGCCGAGCACTTGGCCGTTGTCGTCCTGCATCAGATAGCTGCGGAAACCGTGCAACACGCCGATGGGGGCTTTTGAGGAAATCGGCGCGGCGTGTTCGGGCGTATCGAGGCCGTGGCCGCCTGCTTCCACGCCGATCAGGCGCACGTTTTCTTCTTCAATATAGGGATAAAACAGGCCGATAGCGTTGGAGCCGCCGCCGACGCAGGCCACGGCGACATCGGGTTGGCGGCCGATGGCTTCCTGCATCTGTTCTTTGGCTTCGTTGCCGATTACGCACTGGAAATCGCGCACCATTTCGGGATACGGCGCGGGGCCGGCTGCGGTGCCGATGATGTAGAAGGTGTCGTCCACCCGCGCCACCCATTCGCGCATCGCCTCGTTCATCGCGTCTTTGAGGGTGCGGCTGCCGCTGTCGACGCCGACCACATTCGCGCCCAATAATTTCATGCGGTACACATTCGGCGCTTGGCGCTGGATGTCGTCCACGCCCATGTAAACATGGCATTCCATGCCGAAGCGGGCGGCGACGGTGGCCGAAGCCACGCCGTGCTGCCCGGCGCCGGTTTCGGCAATCACGCGTTTTTTGCCCATGCGCCGCGCCAACAATGCCTGACCGATGGTGTTGTTCACTTTATGCGCACCGGTGTGGTTGAGGTCTTCGCGTTTGAGCCAGATTTGCGCGCCGCCGAGTTTCTCGCTCAGGCGTTTGGCGTGGTAAACCGGGCTGGGGCGGCCGACGTAATGCTTCAAATCGTGACGGTATTCCGCCCAAAATTCAGGGTCGTTTTTCGCCTCTTTGTAGGCTTCTGCCAATTCTTGCAAGGCGGGAATCAGGGTTTCGGAAACGTATACGCCGCCGTGTTCGCCGAAAAAGCCTTGTTGGTCGGGGTTTTGATAGTTTTTCATCTTCTGTCCTTTGAGGCGGTGGCATGATAATCATGGCCGTCTGAAACAGTAGCGCGAACGGTGCGCCGTACGCTCTGTTCATACCGCTCTTCGATATTCAGCAAAATTGGTTGGAGGGATTATAGGGTTTCAGACGGCCTTTGGGCAAATGGCGTTTGGTTTCACAGCCATTCATAATATGTTGCCAGGCTGTCATTGCATGATGTTTTCAGACGGCCTGAGCCGCCGCTATAAACGCCGCCATTTTCACCGCATCTTTGATACCGCCGCTGCTTTCCACGCCGCCGGACACGTCCACCGCCATCGCGCCGCTGATTTTCACCGCTTCGGCAACGTTTCCAGGGTTTAACCCGCCCGCCAGTATCCACGGCTTGCCCGTGTATTCGCGCAGCAGATTCCAGTCAAACTGCAAGCCCGTGCCGCCGTATTCGTCGGGATGGTAGGCATCAAACAGAAGCGCGCGGGCACTCGGGAAACGGCTTGAGGCCGTCTGAATATCGGTGGCGCTTTGCACGCGCACGGCTTTCAAATAAGGGCGGTCGAATTGGCGGCAGAAATCGTCATCCTCATCGCCGTGAAACTGCAACACATCAATCGGCACTTGGCGCAGAATCTCGCGGATGTTTGCCGCCGTTTCGTTGACAAACAAGGCCACCACGCTGACAAAAGGCGGCAAAGCGGCAACCACCGCCTGCGCTTGGGCAACGGTGACGGCGCGTTTGCTTTTGGCGTAAAACACCAGACCGACGGCATCTGCGCCTGATTCGGCGGCGGCCCGGCCGTCTTCGGGGCAGGTGATGCCACAGATTTTGGTGCGGATTTTATGCATACTTGCTTTCGATAACCATGAGATTGAAGCTTTTATATAGTCGTTTCAATTTAGCTTGAGACAAGGCAGCAAGCCGAAGACAGTACAGGTAGTACGACAAGGCGCAGCAACGCTGTATCAAGCTAAATTGAAACGACTACTATAATAGGCCGTCTGAAAAAATTCAGACGGCCTATTATAAAGGAAGCGCCGTACCATCCGGATGATATTTTGCCCCGCACAAAATAGTGCAAAAGCACCAAACTATTTACAACACCAATTATCACCCAACACAACCTTTTATCACCCGATACAATCATTCATTTCATATTCGTGTTAGCATGCCGTTTTCTGATATATTACCAACCCCAACCCAATCATGCCCCGACTCAAACCCCTCGCCCTCTGCAGCCTCTTGCTCACCCTCCCCCATCATCTGATTGCCGCCGACATCCCGCCCGAAGCGCAGGCGCAGGCCGAGCGTTTGCAGCAGCAGCAATTATTGCGCGAGCAGCAGCGGCAACAACATTTGCAACAACAGATGCAGCCCGAAGCCGATGTCCGTTCCGATGAAACGGCAACCCGGCCCAAGGCTGCATTTTCATTGGCGCAGCCCGAATCGCCTTGTTTTGCCGTGCAGGCCGTCCGCCTCGAAGGCGATGAAGCCCGCCGCTTTCAATTCGCACTCAGGCGCGCGCTGGCCGAATCCGGCTTTACGCCCGGCATGTGCCTCGGCGCGCAAGGCATCAACCACATCATGACGCTGGCGCAAAACGCCGTCATCGCCAAAGGCTACACCACCACCCGCATCCTCGCCGCGCCGCAAGACCTCAATAGCGGCGAGCTGGTGCTGACCGTCATCCCCGGCCGCATCGGCCGCATCCGCATCGAAGGCGCAGACAAGCCCGACAGCACCGCAGGCCGCATTGCCGCCTTTCAAAACGAATTTCCCGTTTCAGACGGCCAAATCCTCAACCTGCGCGATTTGGAGCAGGGTCTGGAAAACCTCAAACGCCTGCCCACCGCCGAAGCCGACATTCAGATCGCCCCCGCCGACGCGCCCGACAGCAGCGATGTGGTAGTGCGCTGGCAGCAACGCACGCTGCCCTGGCGCCTGAGCCTGAGCGCCGACGATTCCGGCAGCAAGGCCACCGGCAAATATCAGGGCAACATCGCCTTTTCCGCCGATAACCCGCTGGGCATGAGCGACCTGTTTTACCTCTCCTACGGCCGCGACCTCGGCCACAAAGCCAGCTACACCGATGCCGACGGCCACACCACCGGCAGCGGCAGCAAATCATTGGCGCTGCATTATTCCGTACCCGTCGGCAACTGGCTGTGGGCGCTCAACCACAACCGCTACCGCTACCATCAGGCGGTGGCAGGCGACAGCGAAAACTACGACTACAACGGCGAGAGCATCAACACCGACATCGGCTTCACCCGCCTGCTCTACCGCGACGCCCGCCGCAAAAGCCACTTCAGCGCCAAACTGTGGAAGCGCGAAACCAAAAGCTATATCAACGATGCCGAAATCGACGTGCAGCGCCGCCAAAACGCAGGCTGGCAAATCGGCCTCACCCACAAAGAATACCTCGGCAACGCCACCCTCAACCTCGCCGCCGCCTACAAACGCGGCACCGGCGCGGCAAGCAGCCTGCGCGCCCCCGAAGAGCGCTACGGCGAAGGCAGCTCGCGCATGAAAATCCTCACCGCCGACGCCGACCTCAACCTGCCCTTCACCCTCTGCAAACAGGCGCTCGCCTACGACACCGCCATCCACGCGCAATGGAACAAATCCCCGCTGCTGCAACAAGACAAGCTCGCCATCGGCAACCGCTACACCGTGCGCGGCTTCGACGGCGAACTTACCCTGGCTGCCGAACGCGGCTGGTATTGGCGCAACGACCTGAGCTGGCAATACGCCAACGGCCACCTCGCCTACATCGGCACCGACATCGGCCACGTATCCGGCCGCTCCGCCGATTACCTGCTCGGCCAAACCCTTGCCGGCGGCGTGGTCGGCCTCAAGGGGCAAATCAAGGCGGGCGGCAACCTTTCCTACGATGTATTCGCAGGCAAGCCTTTCAAAAAGCCCGCAGGCTTTCAGACGGCCAACACCGCTCTGGGATTCAGCCTGAATTATGCGTTTTGAAAACAGGTTGGAAACATGAGATTTGAAGACATCGATGTGATTGCCCCGGCGCTGTTTCCGGATGAACCTTGGAACGAAGCGGAAGCCTTGGGCGCGATGACCTGGCTGTGGCTGCAATCAGCGCATTACCGCCATCATTTGGTCAGCGAAATGGCCGCATGGGTCTTGCCCGTTTTAAAAAACGGCCAATTCGCCCTGTTTAGCCGCCATGCCCGACCATTGGGCTATATCACATGGGCTTATTTCGACGAAGCGGCCGAGCAACGCTATCTCGAATCCAATCTCAGCCTGCTACAAAACCAGGATTGGCAAAGCGGCGACCGCATGTGGTTTGTCAACTGGTTTGCCCCTTTAGGGCACAGCAGGGAAATCAAAAGCATTGCCGCCCGGCTTTTCCCCAACCAATGCGCCCGCTCACTGCACCATCGGGGCAATGAGCGCGGGATGAAAATCATGTTGTTCAAAGGCAAAAATATGAGCGCCGCACAACTTGACAGTTGGGATAAAGCCCATCCGCTTATGATGCCCGCGCCGCCCAAGCCCGACTGACCAATCCATTATTGATTATACATATTCCAGAGAAATACCATCATGAACAAAACCCTCTACAAAGTCATCTTCAACCAAAAGCGCGGCGTCATGGTTGCCGTCGCCGAAAACGCCACCCGCGCAGGCAAGCATGCGCAAGACGGCACGGGTGCGGCAGGTGCGGTTTCAGGCGCGGCATTCCGTCTGCCGCTGTTGCGCTTTGCCCTGATGACCGTATTGGGTTTGGCGGCGGTGTTGCCCGTCCGCGCGGCGGGGATTGTCGCCGACAAGGCCGCGCCCAAGAATCAGCAGGCCACTATTCTTCAGACGGCCAACGGTTTGCCGCAGGTCAATATCCAAACGCCGACGGCGGGCGGGGTGTCGGTCAACCAATACCGCCAGTTTGACGTGGATGCGGCGGGCGCGGTGTTGAACAACAGCCGCGGCAATGTGCAAACCCAGCTCGGCGGCTGGATACAGGGCAATCCGTGGTTGGCGGGCGGCGAGGCGAAGGTGATTGTGAACCAGGTCAATAGCGACCATCCTTCGCTGTTGAACGGTTATATCGAGGTGGGCGGCAAACGCGCCGAGGTGGTGGTGGCCAATCCGGCGGGGATTCGGGTGAACGGCGGCGGCTTTATCAATGCGGCGGGCGCAACGCTTACCACGGGCACGCCCGTTATCAACAACGGCCATCTGGACGCTTTTCGTGTGCGCGGCGGGCGTGTTTCGATTGCGGGCAAGGGTTTGGATACATCGGATGCCGACTACACCCGCATTCTGGCCGAGGCCGCCGAGGTGAATGCGGGCATTTGGGCGCGCGATTTGCAGGTGGCGGCGGGGCGCAATGATGTGGCGGCCGACGGCGCGGTCACGGCGGTTTCCGGCGGGGCGGTTTCAGACGGCCTCAGCCCTGCCCCATCCGTCGCCATCGACACCGGCAGCCTCGGCGGCATGTATGCGGGCAAGATTACCCTGCTGAGCACGGATAAAGGCGTCGGCATCAACAATGCCGGGCAGCTCTTTGCCGCTGCGGGCGGCGTTGCCCTTTCCGCCGACGGCAAGATAACCAACAGCGGCAGCATCGTCGCTTCGGATAAAAACAGCAGCGGTGCGGATGCCGCCGCCGTTCAAATCAACGCCGGTGCGCTGGCCAACAGCGGCAGCATTTCCGCGCAAGGGGCAAGCCGGATTCAGACGGCCTCATTGGATAACAGCGGCCTCTTGGCTGCTGCCGGTGAGCTGAACATCCGCAACGGCGTTGGTTTGGCCAACAGCGGCCAAATCAACGGCGCGCGTTTGGACATCGAAACCGGCCGTCTGAACAACAGCGGCAGCATCAGCCAAACCGGTTTGCAGACTTTGGCGGTCAGCGCCGATGCCGTCGACAACCGCGCGGGCGGGCTGATCGGTTACACCCCTGTCGAGGGAGGCACTGATACAGGCCGCGGCGGCAATAATAGCAACAATACCGGCCATACCGCTCCGACAACAGCCACAGGCAACGGCAGCATTGAAACGGCGCCTGCAACAACACTCCCCGTATCATTTGCTTCGGGCAACATATATGTGGCAAATGACTTAAACAATCATGGCGGTTCGATTACCGCCAACGGCGGCATTGATTTGAGCGTATACCAAAGCCTGAATAACGATGCCTCCCTGAATCTGGGCAAGCTCAATGTATCCGGCGAAACATTTGACAATACCCGGGGATTTATAGAAACCGGCAGCCTCAATAGCAGCACAACGGAATTTACCAACCAGGCCGGCCAAATCAACACTCACAAAAATGCCGATATCAAAAGCAATCGCTTCAATAATCTCGAGGGAGAGATCATTTCGGGCTCAAACGCCAAAATCAACACAGATATTGGTAACAACCAAAAAGGCATCATCGCCAGTGCCAGTGGTTTGAGTATTGTCACATCAGGAGCCTGGCATAATCAGGCTGGCCAGCTCACCGCCAACCAAGCAATAGCCATCGACAGCAACGGCTTAAACAATCAAACCGGCAAAATCACATCTGTACAAAACACGGTAACCCTAAATAACCAGCAAAACAGCCTTAATAACCAACAGGGCGGTATTTTAAGCGGGAACAACATCACCATCCATTCAGCTTCCATTGATAACCGCAACGGTGAAATACAGGCCTCAAACGATGTTCAATTGAACAGCAGCGGCCACATCAACAACCAAAAAGCCTTGATAACCGCAGGCAACGCTATTGCCATTCAAACAGCCTTTTTAAGCAACAACGAAACACAACTTGCCAATCAGGGCATCCAGGCTCACAACATCAATATTGCCGCCGACTATCTGAATAATCGGCAAGGCCAGATAATTGCCAATGAAAAAGCACAGCTTAACATTGGCAACGAGCTTAATAACCAACAAGGCAAAATGATTGCCGCAAACACCTTAACCCTTGCCGGCAAAACCGCCGGCAGCTCTATCGCGGCAATCAACAACCAATATGGGGAATTAACAGCAGGCAAACAAATCAATCTGGCAAGCCAGGCCATGGATAATGAAAGCGGAAACATTATCTCAGCAGGCAATCTTGACATGGAAATCGCACGTGATTACCAAGAAAAAGGCAAGATATCAGCCACAGGCAACGCCCGTATTCAAATACAAGGCACTTTTAACAACCAAGGCATACTGCTGGCGGGTAATTCACTGAACCTGCAAACCCAATCCTTGCATAACACCACAACAGGGGAGCTCAGCTCGAGTAATACCGAAATCGAGATTGCAAATCAATTTGTCAACCGGGGCCAAATTGATGGCAAAAACACTTTAATCAAATCCCAAAGCATCCTAAACTTAGGAGCAAACGCTAAAATTTACGGCGACAACTTATCAATAGAAGCCGCCAACCTCACCAACGAAACTGAAAATGGCAAAGCAGGTACCATCGCCGCCCGCAACCGTTTGGATCTCGGCGTACAAAATCTCACCAACCGCGAAGACGCTTTGATTTTCAGCGGTGGCAACATCGCTATCGGCGGTTCACTTAATATATTTCATCAAGCCGTCGGCGAAGCCAACGTAATCAACAATAACAGCGCCACTATCGAATCTATCAGCCATATGCAGATTAGTGCAAAAGAGCTGCATAATACCAACGATCATTTCGTTACCGATTTTGTAGAAACCGGCCGCGAACGCAAAGTTGAATATGAAGCGGCCGGCCGTAATGAAAGATTACCCGCAGGCACCCAAGAAGAATTAGGCTGGGCCATTTTTAACGATGAATCCGATCATTTGCGTACACCCGATGGGCAAACCCATTCAAGCTGGCACAAATATGACTATTGGCGCACCATTCAAGAAACCCAAGTAGTAGAAACCGCACCTGCAAAAATCATCGCAGGCGGCAATCTAACCGTTAATGCCGACGAATTATGGAATAACGACAGCCAAATTGTAGCCGGTGGTAAATTAACAGCGAATGTATCCCAACAAGGTTTGCACAACAATGAAACCTTCGGCACCAAAATCATACAAGATTTGGGTTGTGCCGTTGAAAATGCCGATGGCACAGGTTGTTACAACCGAGACCAAGCCACAGCCGCCGGCCTCAACATCAGTAAAGGCCGTTGGCGTAGCACATCCGCACCCGGCCTGCATTCGTATTGGCGCAGCCACGATAAAGGCCGCGACAGCACCGGCCACAGCCGTCAGGATTACGTTCCAGCCCCTGAAGTCAGCCATGATTTGCGCTTGGGTTCATTCGCCTATCAAGAATACGCCACCATAACCTCTGGCAATTCAATCGGCAAACAACAAGGCATCCGGATTACAACCGATGGCATAACCGAAGCTTCCACTGCCATTTCACCGCAAGATAGCGTAAGCATTCAAACTACCGCCATCCGCACCAATTTACCCGGCAGCAGCCTGTTTTCCGTTAATGCGCAATCCGGTAGCTACCTGATAGAAACCGACCCGCGCTTTGCCAATTATCACCGCTGGTTAGGCAGCGACTATATGCTGGCGGCCTTAAAAATCGATCCTGCCGACATGCATAAACGGCTCGGCGACGGTTACTATGAACAAAGGCTCGTTAACGAACAAATTCTCAGCCTTACCGGTCAACGCTATCTCGACGGCTACCACAACAACGAAGCCCAATTCCAGGCACTGATGGACAACGGCATCACGGCAGCGCAAACTTTCAACCTCACACCCGGCATTGCCCTTTCCGCCGAACAAATCGCCCGCCTCACCAGCGATATCGTTTGGCTGGTGGCACAAAACGTTACCCTGCCCGACGGCAGCGTTCAGACGGCCTATGCGCCTCAGGTATACATGCGCACGCAAGCTGGCGACATCAAGGGCAATGGCGCGCTGCTTGCCGGCAACGTAACCGAACTGAATATAGAGGGTAATCTGCACAACAACGGCACCATTGCCGGTCGCCAAGCCTTGCAAATCAATGCCGACACAATCGACAACATCGGCGGCAGAATCAATGCGGCCCAATTGGCAATCAATGCCGCAACAGATATCAACAACACCGGCGGCGTTATTGATGCGGCCCAAACCTTACTATTGAAAGCAGGCCGCGATATCAACAACCAAACCACGACCACCAGCAACCAAAATGTACAAGGATCGGCAACAAACTTGAACCGCATAGCAGGCATTTACGTAACCGGTGCCGAGCAAGGAACCCTTTTGGCTGATGCAGGGCGTAATATCAATCTGGTTGCCGCCGAAATGAGCAATTCCGCTTCAGGCGGCCAAACCCTGCTACAGGCCGGTAACGATATCCGTTTGGATACGGCCACCGTTAGCCGACATCAGGAAAACCACTTCAATGCCGACAACCGCATTATTCGCAGCACTCGAAGCGATATCGGCAGTAGCATTCAAACTGACGGTGATTTGATCTTCAAAGCAGGCAACGACATCCGGGCCACCGCTGCCGGCATCGATAGCCAAGGCCGCCTGCAAGCCATATCGGGTAACGACATCATATTAAGCGCAGGCGAAACCTACACCTTGGTTGATGATGCCTCCAAACACACCGGCAGCACCGGCGGCGGGCGCAAACAAGTAAACATCAGCAACATCAGCAATGAGCAAACCCAAGCCCTCGGCAGCAGCCTTTCCGCCCAAAATATCGAATTGGCCGCAAACCGCGATTTCAAGGCAACAGGCAGCAATATCATCGCCGAAGAATCCAACCGCATCAGTGCAGGCCGCAATATCGATATCGAAGCAGCCGTCAATACCGCGCAATATAAAAACTTCCAGCAAGAAACCCGCTCCGGCCTCACCGGCAGCCTCTCCGCGGGCGTCGCTTCCGTCGGCTACGGCAAATCCGACCAACGTCTGCAACAAGGCGGCACCAGCCAAAGCCTTACTCTCAGCCAAATCGGCAGCCTAAGCGGCGACACCACCATCATAGCCGGGAAAGCACTCAACGCCACCGCCGCCCAAATCGCCGCAGGCGGCAACCTGCATCTGCAAGGCAGCGAAGTCAACCTCGATGCCGCCCACATTACCGACAGCAGCCGCAGCGTGCAGCAAAGCAAACAGAGCGGCCTCTCCGTCGGCATCACCTACGACCCCTTTACCTCCGCCAAAACCGCCTACGACCAATCGATGGCGGGCAGTCAAAACAGCGGCAGCACCGTCGGCCAATGGTTTGCCCACGATATCGCCGTGCTCAAAGCCAGCCAGGCGGCGATGACGCCGCTGGTGGTCAGCGGCGGGCGCAGCAAAACCAGCGCCGAACAAAACAGCAGCCACACCCAAGCCGTGCTGACCGAAGCGGCGGCAGGCGGAAACCTCAACATCAGCGCCACCGGCGGCAGCATCCGCAGCGAAGGCGCGCAAATGAGCGCCGAGGGCAACGCCCTCCTCTCCGCCCGCGATAATATCAACCTCGGCTTTGCCGCCGACAACCTCAGCCAAAGCGCCGACAGCAGCCGCAGCGGCTTTGCCATCGACAGCCGCGACCACAGCACCCCGGGCGGCACATTCAACGACAGCGGCAGCGGTGAAGGCACATTAGACGACGTGCGCGGCAGCAGCCTCTCCGTCGGCGGCGCCGCCACCCTGCAAACCGAAAGCGGCGACATCAACATCCTCGGCAGCACGGTCGTCGCCCAAAACGACCTCACCCTCAACGCCGCCCGCGATGTCAACATCCTCGCCAGCCAAAACAGCCAACGCCAGCAGGAAAGCCAAATCAGCAGCGGCATCGGCTCCGCCCAAATCTCCGACACCGAATACTTCAGCGGCTGGATGAAAAACAGCCAAAACAGCCGCAGCGACAGCATCGAGCAAGTGAAAGCCCAAGTCGGCAGCCTGGCAGGCAATGTCAACATTCAGGCGGGCGGCAGCTATACCCAGCAGGTGGCCGACGTTACCGCCGCCAAAGACCTTAATATCCGCGCCCAAAGCATCGACGTGCTCACCGGCCACGACAGCGGCAGCAGCCGCCAATCCGAGCGCGATGTCAAAATCGGCAGCTTTGCCAAAGTCTCCTCGCCGCTGATTGATTTGGCCAACGCCGCCGAAGGCGCAGCAGAGAGCAAGGCCGACGACCGCACCCGCGCATTACAGGGCATGGCTGCGGCGGCGCAAGGCTATCAGCTTTACAACACCGTTTCCGGCAGCGGCGCACTGGCCAAGGTCGAAGCCGGAGTCGGCTTCAAAACCGCCAATGCCAGCCAAAACCAAAGCTACGCCCAAAGCCGGGGCAACAGCCTGGCCGCAGGCGGCAATATCAACCTGCAATCCACAGCGGGCGACATCACCCTGCAAGACACCCGGGCCAATGCAGCCAACACATTAAGCCTCGACTCCGCCCGAAACATCACCCTCGAATCCGGCCAATCCGCGCAACACAGCGACGGCAAAAACAGCAGCGCGGGCGTTTCCGTCGGCGTCGGCGCATCCGTCGGCGCGCAAACCGGCGTTTACGTTTACGCCGAAGCCGGTGCCTCCAAAGGCAAAAACCGCCTCGATGCCCAAAGCCACAGCAACACCGAGTTGAATGCCAACCATATCCAAATCAGCAGCCAAGGCGACACCACCCTCAAAGGCGCCACCGCCACCGCCAACCGCATCGATGCCGATGTCAAAGGCCGTCTGAACATCGAAAGCCTGCAAGACACCCTCTCGCAAGAGAGCCAACAAAGCGGCGCCGGTGCCCGCGTACAAGCCTCCCTCGGCACCGCCTGGGAGGCTTCGGGCAACCTCAGCCAAAGCCAAGGCAGCGGCCAAAGCGCCACCGTCAACCAACAATCCGGCTTCTTCGCCGGAGAAGGCGGCTACCACATCAACGCCGACAGCGTGCACCTCAAAGGCGGCGCCATCGCCTCGACCGCCCCCAAAGAGCACAACGAGCTCACCGCCAACAGCCTTACCTTTGAGAATATTCAAAACCACAGCAGCTACGAAGCCAGCAACGCAGGCATCGGCGGCGGCTACGGCGGCAATCTCGACAGCAGCGCAGCCTTCCAAAACAGCGCATTAGGCCAAGCCTCCGCCGTCGCCGCCCAAAGTATGGGCAACGGCGCGAGCTACAGCCCCACCCTGCCGCAATACGAAAGCGGCGGCGACGATTCCACCACCTACGCCACCCTCAGCGCAGGCCGTCTGAATATCGGCGGCAAGGAAACCACAGTAGAAGCACTCGGCATCCACAGCGATGCCGCCAGCGCGCATCAAAAGCTCGCCGACTTGCCCGATATCGGGCAAATCATGCAGAAGCAGCAGACGGTAGCGGCGGCAACGGCGGATATTGCGGCGGCGGTGCAGACCTACAGTAACAATATGGCGGCGGATGCAGAAAAAGCGCAGCAGCAGGCACAAGAACAGCTTCAGACGGCCTTGCAAAACAATGATGCCGCGCAAGCAGAAGCTGCCATACTACGGCTGAATCAGGCCGCCCAAGAAGCCCGCGACTGGGGCATAGGCGGTAACAAAGCCCGCGCCCTCAATGCCGTCAGCACCTTGGTGACCGGCGCGCTAGGTGGCCAAACCGCCCTTCAGACGGCCACCAACACCCTCGCCCCGTATGCCGCCGAAACCGTCGGCAAAACCTTCGGCCAACACGGCAGCAACCCCAACGAAGCCGCCCAACTCCTGAGCCATGCCCTTATCGGCGGCGTAATCGCCTACACCAACGGCGGCAGTTTCGGCAGCGGCGCAACGGCAGCCGCAGGCTCGGAAGCGGCGGCCAAAGCGATTACCGCCGTGCTTGCCGGAGAAGAAGCCGCCAAGAATCCGAATCTGCTTTCGGAAGAACAGAAAGCCACCATCCGTGATTTGAGTGCGGCGGTAGGTGCACTGGTGGGCGGCGTAAGTGGCGGCTCACTGGCGGATGCGCAGATGAGCGGAGTGGTTGGTAGGAATGCGGTGGAGAATAACCAATTAAGCTATCAAGAAGCTAAAGCCTATGATAAAGAACTCAACCAATGTAAAAGTGCTTCAAATCCGCAACAATGCAGCGAGGACGTTAAGCGAACATACCAAGAACGCTCAGATGAGCAGCTCGCTTATTCTATTTATATATGCTCGGACGCTGCCAATTCGGCTGCTTGCCATTCTATTCGTAAACAAAATGAACGTGATACCGCTCGCCTGAAACAGGAATATGAACAAGATAAATTAACCATCAATCCCGTTTGGGATAATATTGTTGGTTATACCCAAGCAGACCTTGCATTACAATCAACCAGCGTAGAGGCGGCAGCCAAATATTGGTTGAAAACAGGCAGCTCAAAACCGTTGGCAGAATGGATGAAAGAACAAGGATATTCTCTGGTTTCCGGCATCAATCCAAGATTTGTTAAACTGCCTGCTACTGCCAAAAATAAAACTGTGCCTGAACCGACTTCAATTAAAGGAAATGCCAAACCTGTAAGTAATTTAGATGTTGACGGAGAAATGGCTGGAGGAAATAAACCGTCTAAAAATGTTTCTTCAGGTGGCGTAGCTAATGCGGCAACCTACCCTAATTTGAAGGCTCAACTGATTGGGCAGGAAATCGCTGGAGGCCATGCTTTTATTAAACATGTTCAAAAACAAGGGGAATTTAAAGGGCTGAACATATCAAGCCGCCAAAGCTTTGAGAAACATATTGAAAACGTAGTAAACAACTACTCTGATATCCGATCATTATCAAATGGAAGAACAGCTTATTGGCACAGCCAAACGAATACGGTTGTAATACGCAATCCTAAAGCAAATGATGGCGGTACTGCATTCCAACCTAAATCAGGAAAAAAATATTTTGATAATCTAAAATGAGATAGGAATTACCATGAAACTGATTTCAAACCATGGCAATCAAATTAATATTGAAGCCCAATTAAATGAACTTGAGATGTTACGTAGCTCATTAGTTGAAGTATTGTATGGGTTAGATATTAGTGATTGCGAAACAAGAACAGGCTTTAGCTATGAAGAATTTGAAATTCTTCTATCTAAAATAGATAAATTATTAGCAAATATAGAAGAAGCGTAGCCTGCACAGTTACACAATTTCATGCGCAGGGTGCATGCCCTTGCATGCACGCATTGGTTGGGCTTTTATTTTTCAGGCCGTCTGAAACATTTAGACAGCCTAAAAAGATAAAATGCCGTCTGAAAAATATTGATGTTTTCAGGCGGCATAATGTGTAGAACCCATAGAACGCGTGCATGCAGGGGCATGCACCCTACGCTTGCTTTCTTGAAGCGAACGGCTGATGAATACCGAAACGGCGCATTAGGCAAGATTCTTGATTTCCGAGGCATGAATGACCGTGAGGTGATTGACCACGCCAAAGCCGCCATGTATGCCTCTGTGGGCATTATTGGCAGTATCGGTAAATCAAAGGTTGGGAATCAGTGGATTTCCGCTGGTAATACTGCCACATCTTCAAATAATGCTAAACAAACTAACCCTTATGGTGTCCCTGTTCCCCAAAAAGTCACTGCTGCTAATGGATTGCAATACCAATCAAATATTAAACACTCTGGTCGTGGTGTGGGTGCAAAAGCAGGAGATGAAGCAAGTATCGAGCCTAAAAATTCGTTAGATTTATTCAATGCTTCAATTCCGACAACGAATTCAAATAGAAAAACAAGGTATTCATATGATGGTGGCGTGCTTCATCAATTCTTCGACGATGGCAATGGAGTTTATCATTGGGCTGGCACTAAAGGAAAAACGGATTTTCATGAAGTCCCTATAGACGTTAGAAGAAAATTAGGTATCAATAGTAAAAAGTTTAAATAATTATTTTAGGAGTTTAATATGATTTTTGGAGATCCATACAAATTTGCGATACAAATTGATTTTGTAGAAGAGTGGCAAAATGAGCTGATAGGAGAGTGGAAAAATCATTTTGCAGATGAAGGTATATGCAATGTAATTATAAATGGATATTACCAACCTAATTTGCTACCAAATCAATCAGTAACAATTTTGGCCTTCTGCGACTCATTAAATTACATGTATTTTTATTTGAATCAACAGAAAATATTTGCAAATTTGTTTCATTTAAGCGCACATGAATTATATTCATATATGCAAATGTTATCAGAAAAGATTCTCGACACAAGTACAGAGCTCGAAGAAAATATATTTGAATTTAGCAAACTTAGTGTTCCCGAAATCAGTCGTACTGGATTAGAGAATTGGTTATTTTATTCTGAAAATCAAGAAAAAGTAATTTGCTTGGATAATAATAACTCCCCATCTGAAATCATTTTAGAAAAGGGATATTGCTGCACAGTTATCTATAAAACTCTATTATGGGCAAAAGAACATTATGCATATGACAAGGCTAAGAGGTTTTCAGAAATCTTGGAGCCCGCGTAGCCTGCGTGCAGCAAGCGTAGCCTGCATGAGACTACACTTGCTATCCATCAATTTTTTTAGCAAGCGTAGCCTGCATGTAGGGTGCCATGCCCCAAGGCACGCACGCGTTTTCCCACGCTCGGATATTGACAAATATCCCAATGTGAAAGTAACAGGCCGTCTGAAAGGCTAACTGCTTTCAGCAAGCGTAGGCCGGGTTAGCCTCCAAAGGCGTAACCCGGCACACGTCAACCTCCCTGTGCATCTGTTTGAAAAGCTGCATAATAATCAGGCCATCTGAAAAATTAATTGCTTTCAGACGGCCTCCCGCTCTTTAATAATCCGACAAATCAGCAGCGGCATCGGCTCCGCCCAAATCTCCGACACCGAATACTTCAGGAGGATGCAATATGGAAGCAATTAAACATATCATAATCGTTGCAATTATGACTATATATCAAATTATTTTCGTTATAATTGTTGGTTTTTTTATCTATCCAATCCTTGTAATTGCCGGGAATTTGGTGGATGGCATAAAGATTGAATTTAGTCAAATTCTTTTTGATACGATAGACGGTATCTATTCAAAAATATATTCAGCTACTTTCCTAAAAATGATTATTGCTGCAATTTTTATAAGGCTGATAGCAGGGTATTGGTTAAGCAGAAATAAGACAGTAAATGAGGATAAAAACAAGCCTAGGTCGTGTTAGCAAGCGCAACCTGCATGTAGGGTGCATGCCCTAAGCATGCACGCGTTTTCCCACACTTACATATTTACAAATATCCTGATGTGGAAACGATAGGCCGTCTGAAAGGTTAAAAAGTTTCAGACGGCTTCCTGCTCTTTAACAACTCGACAAATTAGCTGTAGCCTCGATTCCGTCCGCCACATCACCCTCGAATCCGGCCAGACGGCAAAAACAGCAGCGCGGGCGTATCCGTCGGCGTGCAAAACGAGCTCACCGCCAACAGCCTCACCTTTGAGAATATCCAAAACCACAGCAGCTACAGCGCCTCAAACGCAGGCATCGGCGGCGGCTACGGCGGCAACCTGAGCAGCAGCGAAGCCTTTCAACAAAGCCGCCTCGGCAAAGCATCTTCCACCGCCGCCCAAAGCATGGGCAGCGGCGCAAGCTACAGCCCGACCCTGCCGCAATACGAAAGCGGCGGCGACGATTCCACCACCTACGCCACCTTGAGCGCAGGCCGTCTGAATATCGGCGGCAAGGAAACCACAGTGGAAGAATTGGGCATTCACAGCGATGCCGCCACCGCCCATCAGAAGCTCGCCGACTTGCCCGATATCGAACGAATCATGCAGAAACAGCAGACGGTAGCGGCGGCGACGGCGGATATGGCGGCGGCGGTGCAGACCTACAGTAACAATATGGCGGCGGATGCAGAGAAAGCGCAGGAAAGCAGCAGAATACAAGCCGAACAAGAGCTTCAAGAGTACGATG
>JAUNTY010000057.1 GCA_030538415.1 Neisseria sp.
TCGGCAACTTTTTCAGGCAACTGGACGAGGCTATCGCTTCTCATCAACGTCAGTATGGGGAGCAAAGGCGGGCATCTGCCCGCCTTGTTTGTTAACACAGCCCGGCCAAATGGCGCATCACAATATCGGTATCCTGATTCTCAAGCTCTTGAATAATATGGATATAGGTATGTTGGGTGGTTGTCATGCTCGAATGCCCCAAGCGGCGGGCAACGCTGGCAATCGACACGCCCGCAAACAGCAATAGTGAAGCATGGGTATGGCGCAAGCCGTGAATGGTGATGGCAGAAATCTTGGCTTTTTGGCACAAGCGGGCGAGTATGCCGTTGATGGTGGAATTGTAAACCGCTGTTTGTCGGTGAAAAATCGGTTGTTCGGGCGGCATATTTTTGACTAATTGGGAAAACTGAATCACCGTTTGCCAGTCAATTTGGATTTTACGCACCGAAGAGCGGTTCTTGGTGGGTGAAAAACCGCCGCTTTCTTTATAGTTCCAAGTTTTGTTGACTTGCAATGTTTGGTGGGCAAAATCAAAATCGGCAGGGGTAATCGCCAAGGCCTCGGAAAAGCGCATACCGGTTTTGGCAATCAGCAAGATAAACCATTCCCAGTTCAGCATCGGCGGCAAGTTCAGGCTGTTGAGCAGGGCTTGCAGCTCAAATTGATTCAGGTATTTGATTTTTTTGCCTCTGGGTGTTTTACCTTTGATAATCGCCTTGCGGCTGGGATCGTTGTCGAGCAAGCCGTCATCCACCGCGTCCAGAATCGCGCCTTTCAAATGATGGTGGAAATCGAGCGTGGTTTGCCGCTCGTGCGTTTGGGCATAATCATTCAGCAGCTTTTGATAGCTGATGCGGGTAATGTCGCCGATTTTCAGATTCGGTGCCAGCAGCCTGATCCAGCGTGATGTGGCATGGTATTTTTTCATTGTCACCTGCCGAATCGCTCCTTCTTTATAGGTCGCCACCCAATCATTGAAGTAATCGGCAAAAATTTGAGAACCGCGTTGTGATTTGTCCATCATAAAATCCTCCGTTGGTTATCGCCTTCAATTAAGGCATTAAATTATAGGAAAATTTTTTATTGGTTTGGGGCAGGCAGATGGAATCGCCAATAACAAAGCCCTCCTTTTTGATGGGGTTCAATATAAAAGGCCGTCTGAAAGCATCGCTTTCAGACGGCCTTTTATAAAACAGATTACCGCGCTTATTCCACCACGATTTTCGGGAAGCGGCTGCTGAAATCCTTGCCTTTGTCGGCCACGGCCTGCGCCACTTGGAATGCGGCGGCGGTGTAGATTTCGGCGATGGCGGGCTGTTGTTCAAACAGCGCTTTGGCCGTGCCCGCGTCCATCGCTTCACGCACGGGCAGGGAGAGCGGCAGTTGGCCGAGCAACGGCACGTTGAGTTTGGCCGCCAAATCTTTGCCGCCGTCGCTACCGAAAATGGCTTCGGCATGGCCGCAGTTTGAGCAGATGTGTACCGACATATTTTCCAACACGCCGAAAATCGGGATATTCACTTTTTGGAACATATCCACCGCTTTTTTGGCATCAATCAGGGCGATGTCTTGCGGCGTGGTCACCACCACCGAGCCGGTGACGGGGATTTTTTGCGACAGGGTGAGCTGGATGTCGCCGGTGCCGGGCGGCAGGTCGATAAAGAGGTAATCGACGTCGTCCCACTCGCTTTGAAACAGCAGTTGCTGCAAGGCCTGCGAGAGCATGGGGCCGCGCCAGACCACGGCCTGGTCGGTGTCGACGAGAAAACCGATCGACATTACCTGCACGCCGCTGTCGGCCACCACCGGCACGAGCTTGCCGTCGCGCTGGTCGGGTTTACCGTCGGCCACACCAAACATGGTCGGCTGGCTGGGGCCGTAGAGGTCGGCATCGAGCACGCCGACGCGCGCGCCCATGCGGGCGAGTGCTGTGGCGAGGTTGGCGGTGGTGGTGGATTTGCCGACGCCGCCTTTGCCGGAAGCGACGGCGATGATGTTTTTCACGCCTTTGATGGTGGCGACGCCGGGCTGCACTTTGTGGGTGCCGATTTGCACGGCGATGCCCAAATGCACGGGCAGATGTTCGGTTTGATGTTTGAGCGCGGCTTCGATACGGTTGCCCAATTCGGCGGCAAGATGCTGCACGGGATAACCGAATCGCAGGCTGATATGCAGGCCGTCTGAAGATTCGCTTACCGATTCGACGGCGTTTTCACTGCCGAGCGTACGCAGGCTGCCGGGAATTTCTACCGCCGCCAGGGCGGCTTCAATAGCTGAGATATTCATGTTTTGCTCTTCATTGGTGTGTTCGCATGATTTTAGCAGATTAGGGCGCCGCCGCCGAAAGCAATAACCCCACGTAAAAAAGGGTTTAACCCAATTTAAAACGACTAGACCACGCTACATAAATGAAAACGCTTATACTGCAAAAAAATCCCAACCATCAGGAGAACCGCCATGACGAAAAAAGTCGGCAACAAAGTGGTCATCATCGGCACCGGTGCCGTGGGCATCAGCTTTGCCTATTCCATCCTCAATCAGGGCCATTGCGACGATTTGGTATTAATCGACCTCAACCGCAAACGCGCGGAAGGCGAGGCGCGCGACTTGCGCCACGGCATGCCTTACGCGCTCACGCCCGCCAACATCAGCGTGGGCGACTACACCGACTGCGCCGACGCCGATATCGTGTGCATCTGCGCCGGCGTGCCGCAGCGCCCGGGCGAAACCCGGTTGGACTTAATCGACAACAACCTGAAAGTGTTTCATTCCATCGTCAGCGCCGTGATGGCTTCCGGCTTCGACGGCATTTTCCTCGTCGCCACCAATCCGGTCGACGTATTGTCTTACGCCACCTGGAAATTCTCCGGCCTGCCCAAAGAGCGCGTGATCGGCTCGGGCACCATCCTCGACACCGCCCGCTTCCGCGTCTGCCTCGGCAACGAATTCGGCGTGGCGCCGGTGAGCGTGGAAGCCAATATGGTGGGCGAACACGGCGACAGCGTGATTGCCGCCTGGAGCTCCGCCCACATCGCCGGCATGCCCTTGAAGCAGATTCTCGAGCAAAGCCCCGACGGCAAGGCGCGTATGGAAAAAATCTACAACAATGTGCGTAACGCCGCCTATGAAATCATCGAAGCCAAAGGCTCCACCAGCTTCGGCATCGGCATGGGCCTGAGCCGCATCTGCAACGCCATCTTGCACAACCAGGGCGTGGTATTGACCATCTCCACCCTGCTGGAAGGCGAATTCGGCCATGAAGGCGTGTACATCGGCGTGCCTGCGGTGATTAACCGCCAGGGCGCCGTGCGCGTGATTAACAAGGCGCTGGATGCCGACGAGCAGGCGAAATTCAGCCAGTCTGCCGAACTTTTGCTGGGCTATCAGAAAAAAGTGGATGATTTTATCGCCGCGCAGGCTTGATGCTGCCTCGGCTTGCGGCAAACCTGCTGAGGCCGAAGCCTTTGCAAAAAAATAACCGCCGCACCCGCGCAGGCGGGTACAACAAGCGGAGGCATTTTGCAAAAGTTTAGGCCGTCTGAAAGCATTTAGGGCTTTCAGACGGCCTTTCTGATATCAATTCAATCCAATAACCCAAAATCAAAACAACTAACAGCATGAGCTCCGACACATTATCAGCGGAACTTTACTGCGGCCGCTTCAGACGGCCTATGCTGTTTTCGCGGCCAAAACCCGCGGTCGCCTCTGGCCATAACAGGCCGTCTGAAAGCCCTAACTCTTTCAGACGGCCTTGCCTGCCCCATCAGCGCTTGAATGCCAGCGTCAACACCCCCGCCGCCACCAAACCGATGCCGAGCCATTCCTGCGCACTCGGGCGCTCGTCGAGAAACACCACCGCCATCAAGGCCACCAACACCAAGCTGAATTTGTCCACCGGCGCCACTTGCGAAGCGTTACCCATTTGCAGCGCCTTGAAATACGCCAGCCACGATGCGCCCGTGGCCAAGCCCGACAACACCAGAAACGTCCAGTTTTTCGCGGTAAAGCCGCCCACGCCCTGCCATTTGCCGGTGTAGCTGAGAAACAGCGCCAGCGCGGCGATAATCACCAGCGTGCGGATAAAGGTGGCGAAATCCGAATCAATCCCTTGCAGGCCGAGCTTGGCGAAAATGGCGGTCAACGCCGCAAAGAAAGCCGATGCCAATGCCCAGTAAAACCAAGTTTGCGCAGCCATCAATATTCCTTTTCGTTTTGCTTACTCAAAAACATATTGTTGCATTGCCATCTTTATCAAAATGGCAATATTTTCCGTGCATCCCGCTCCAGCGGTAATCGGAAGATTCGTCAGACGGCTGCTTGTTTTTTGGCGAATTTGATGGCGTTGTCGGCAGGCTCGCCTTGCTTTGAGGATACGGATAACCAAGCTAGTCAAGCCGGTCGCACGAAGGTATGCCGTAGCGTTCGCGCAGCAATGAATCCTGTTCGTGGCGGCATTGAAGCAACAACCGCTCGATTTCATGCGCATCTGCTGCAAACAGCGAAGTGGAAAATAACAGGCAAAGGCAGAGTAGCCGTTTTTTCATGGTCAGGCACACATCAGTTGAACAATCGCATTCATTATAATCGGCTTTTCATTTTAAAAATCCAAACCATTTCCGCCTTGCAAACGAATATTGATGCAACCCAAATCAAGCCTGTTTTTCATATCGGCTCCGCGCCCACTGCACTATAATAATCTAATCTTAAATAATTCAATTTTGAACACCATTGGAAAACGGATATTTTATGCAGCCTCAAACCGATGCCGACATCGCCCACGCGGCGGCCATGCGCCCGATTGGCGAAATCGCCGCCAAACTCGGCCTGCCCGAAGGCAAATACGACCCTTATGGCCGCTACAAGGCCAAAATCAACCCTTCCGCCATCTTCTCGCTGCCGGGCAAACAAGGCAAGCTGATTCTGGTGACCGCCATCAACCCCACCCCCGCAGGCGAGGGCAAAACCACCGTTACCATCGGCCTCGCTGATGCGCTCAACCGCCTCGGCAAAAATGCCGTTGTCGCCATGCGCGAGCCGTCGCTCGGGCCCGTGTTCGGCATCAAGGGCGGTGCGGCGGGCGGCGGCTATGCGCAGGTGTTGCCGATGGAAGACATCAACCTGCATTTCACCGGCGATTTCCATGCCATCGGCGCGGCGAATAATTTGCTTGCCGCCATGCTCGACAACCACATTTATCAGGGCAACGCCTTAAACATCGACCCCAAACGCGTGTTGTGGCGGCGGGCGGTGGATATGAACGACCGCCAGTTGCGCAACATCATCGGCGGCATGGGCAAGCCTGCCGACGGCGTGATGCGCAGCGACGGCTTCGACATCACCGTCGCTTCCGAAGTGATGGCGGTATTCTGCCTCGCGCGTGATTTGGCCGATTTGAAAGCCCGCCTCGGCAATATGCTGGTCGCCTACACCAAAAGCGGCGAAGCCGTTTACGCCCGCGATTTGAAAGCCCACGGCGCGATGGCGGCCTTGCTGAAAGATGCCGTCAAACCCAATCTGGTGCAAACCATCGAAGGCACACCCGCTTTCGTACACGGCGGCCCGTTTGCCAACATCGCCCACGGCTGCAACTCCGTCATCGCCACCCGCGCCGCGCTGCATCTGGGCGATTACGCCGTTACCGAAGCCGGATTCGGCGCGGATTTGGGCGCGGAAAAATTCTGCGACATCAAATGTCGTTTGGCCGGTTTGCAACCCGATGCCGCGGTCATCGTCGCCACCGTGCGCGCGCTCAAATACAACGGCGGCGTGGCGCGTGCCGGCTTGGGCGCGGAAAACCTCGAAGCGCTGGAGCGCGGTTTGCCGAATTTGTTGAAACACATCGACAACATGAAAAACGTGTTCGGCCTGCCCGTGGTGGTCGCGCTCAACCGCTTCGTATCCGATACCGATGCCGAATTAAAGCTGATTCAGACGGCCTGCGCCGAATACGGCGTGAAAGTGGCGCTTACCGAAGTGTGGGCGCACGGCGGCAAAGGCGGCGAAACCTTGGCGCGTGAAGTATTGAGCGCCATCGACACCCAGCCCAACCAATTCCGCTTCGCCTACGAAACCGACAGCGGCATCCGCGACAAAATCCGCGCCGTCGCCCGCAAAATCTACGGCGCGGCAGAGGTGGCGTTCAGCAGCGAGGCCGAAGCCGAAATCGCCAACTTGGAAAAAATCGGCTTGGGCAAGCTGCCCGTGTGCATGGCGAAAACGCAATATTCCCTGAGCGACGACGCCAAGCTGCTCGGCTGCCCGACCGGCTTCACCATCACCGTACGCGGCATCACCGTTTCCGCCGGCGCAGGCTTCATCGTCGCCTTGTGCGGCAACATGATGAAAATGCCCGGGCTGCCGAAAGTGCCCGCCGCCGAGAAAATTGATGTGGATGAAGAAGGCGTGATACACGGGCTGTTTTAACGCGTGAAACTCATATTAAAGGCCGTCTGAAGAATATTTTCAGACGGCCTTTTTTAATCAATTCAAATATAAATTAATATATTCGATTTGTGTTCTAAATTTTAATAAAAATATGTTCAAATTTTATTTGAATTATGATACCGTGATTTAACTTCTGATTTATTAGAAGCAAATTTCATAATTTTCCAAGCGGGAGCCGAACATGACTAAAAATTTTCTTGAAAAACTTTCCAGCGATCTCATTGAGCGTAATCAAGAGAAAACTACATTCAGCATCCGTCTTTCCGTAAAGGATGATTTAATTTTGCAAGAAGTAGCTGAACATTTTGAATTCTCTCGCCAAGAGTTAATCCACCGATTGATTACAGAACAGATTATTGAACCATGGAAGAAAAAGCATGAAGAGCAATCAACGGAAACCGAAATGGGGGAAGAAAGTGATTCGGTTAATTACTTTTTGTTGAATACAAATAAAATCAACGATGTCAAAGACCATGAATGGATGCTGGCTGAAAAAGTTGCTGCAGCATTTGAAGATGGCTATAAGGAAAAAATTCAAAAATTCAAAACAGGAGATTGGATTTTCCTATATGAATCAGGCAAAGGAATAATCGCATATGGTCAAGCAACCGGACACTTGGAAAAGACAGACCATTATGGCAGAGCAGATAAAACTTTTTATCAAAAATTAGATAATTTTCATTTGATGAAAAATCTCCTTAAAGCAAGTGAAATTAAAAAAATCCTAGGGAGAGAGTTTCCTTTCGCACCGACTTTATCACGGATGGCTGGAGGAGAGAAAATTTTGGAAGAAGTAAAATCCAGAGGATAAATTTGATTAAAAGCCGTCTGAAACCGATTTGCCTGTTTCAGACGGCCTTCTTATAATGTTTCCCAAACAATGAAGCCAAAACACCATGACCATTCTCCACGAAATCGATACGCTCAAAGCCCGACTCGCCACACTGCGCCCGCTGACCCAGGCCGAGTTGAAGCGTTTGCGCGACGAATTTATCATCGGGAGCAGCTACAATTCCAATGCGATTGAGGGCAATACCATCACGCTGCGGGAAACAGCGCTGATTCTCAACGACGGCATCACCATCGCCGAAAAGCCCTTGCGCGAGCATTTGGACATTATCGGCTTTAAAGATGCGTTTCAATTTGTGTTCGATAGCGTGGCACAGCAAGAGCCCTTGAGCGAACGCACGATTAAAGACATTCACGCGCTGGTATTGATGGGTGCTGCCGAACACAGAGGGCGTTACCGCAGCATTCCCGTGCGCATTCTCGGCGCAGAAAACGAGCCGACCGCGCCGCATTTTATCGAAGAAAACATGCGCAAAATGCTGGCGGATTATCAAAAAAAACTGGTGCAGGAACATCCGCTCTCCGCCATCGCCTGGCTGCATTTGCGTTTTGAAAGCATCCATCCCTTTATCGACGGCAACGGGCGCACGGGCAGGCTGCTGTTGAATTTGGAATTGCTCAAACAAGGTTATCTGCCGGTGGACATCAAATTTACCGACCGCCTGCAATATTACCGCTGCTTTGACGATTTCCACCAAAGCGGCGGCAGCCCCGAAATGCTGTGCGGCCTGATTGCCGCTTATGAGAAAGCGGAGCTGGAGCGTTATACCGCGATTTTGAGTTGAACACCGACAGGCCGTCTGAAAAATATTTTCAGACGGCCTTTTTGCTATAATAAATACCGCTCTGATAAAACTTGAATACAAGGCCGTCTGAAATGACCCAAAATGCAAACAACCTCTGCTGGCTTGACATGGAAATGACCGGCCTCAACCCCGATACCGACCGCATCATCGAAGTGGCGATGATCATCACCGACCCCGATTTGAACGTGTTGGCGCAGTCGGAGGTGTATGCCATCCACCAGAGCGACGAGGTGCTGAACGGCATGGACGCCTGGAACACCGCCACCCACGGCCGCACCGGCCTCACCGCGCGCGTGCGCGAGTCGAAATACACCGAAGCCGAAGTGGAGCAGAAGCTGCTGGATTTCATGGCAGAATGGGTGCCCGAAAAAGCCACGCCGATGTGCGGCAACACCATTCATCAAGACCGTCGTTTTATGGTGCGCTACATGCCGCGGCTGGAGGCTTATTTCCACTACCGCAACCTCGATGTTTCCACCCTGAAAGAGCTGGCGCGGCGCTGGCATCCCGAGGTCGCCAAGGGCGTGGTGAAGCGCGGCTCGCATCAGGCGCTTGACGACATCATGGAAAGCATCGAAGAAATGCGCTATTACCGCGAGCATTTCATCAAGCTGCCGTCCGCCGCCCCCGCCGGCCTGCCGGTAGGCAATCCCGACTAAATAACGGCCGCAAGGCCGTTTTTGCTGCCGCCGGGCGCGGCTGTCATAATCCGGTGAACCAAAGCTGCTACACTACATCAAACTACACTTGATTTGTCCATCATACATTCAGCGCTTCCTGTAAACTGAACAGGCCGTCTGAAACCGAACACCGACACGAAAGGCCGCTTCATGAGTATTACCGCCGCGCCGATTTGGCAAGCCCTGCAAGCCCAGCAAAAGCAAACCGCCGATGTGCACATGCGCACGCAATTCGAGCAAGACCCGCAGCGCTTCGAGCGCATGCACGAAACCCTGCACGGGCTCTTGTTTGACTACAGCAAAAACCGCGTCGGCGAAGAAACCCTGCATCTTTTGTGCCAGCTCGCCGAAACGGCGGGTGTGGCGGAGCAAATGGCAGCCATGCGCCGCGGCGACAAAATCAACGTCAGCGAAAACCGCGCCGTGCTGCACACCGCCCTGCGCCTGCCCGCCGATGCCGCGCCGGTAACGGTGGACGGCGAAAACGTATTGCCGAAAATCCAGCGCGAGCTTGACCGCGCGCTCGCTTTCGCCGAAAGCCTGATTAACGGCAGCCACACTGGCGCCACCGGCAAACGCATCACCGATTTCGTGCATATCGGTATCGGCGGCTCCGACTTGGGTCCGCAAATCGCCGTGCAAGCCCTGAAAGCCTATCGCAAAAACATCCGCGTGCATTTCGTCGCCAACGCCGATGATGCCAACATCGCCAATATTCTGACCGACCTCGACGCCGAAACCACCGTATTCTGCATCGCCAGCAAATCCTTCGGCACCCCCGAAACCCTGCTCAACGCCCACGCCGCGCGCGCCTGGTTCCGCGAACAAGGCCGTGCCGAAGCCGATATCGCCCGCCATTTCGTCGCCATTTCCAGCAACGTCAACGCCGCGCGCAATTTCGGCATCGCCGCCGACAATGTGTTTGCCATGTTTGACTGGGTGGGCGGCCGCTATTCGGTGTGGTCGGCCATCGGCCTGCCGCTGATGGTGGCCGTGGGCGAGCTGCAATTCCGCAAATTTCTGGCGGGCGCACACGCCATGGACGAGCATTTTTTCAACACGCCGCCCCGCCATAATATTCCCATGCTGCTGGCGCTCATCGGCGTGTGGTACAACAATTTCTACGCTGCCCCCGCCTACGCCGTGGTGCCCTACAGCCACAGCCTGCGCCGCTTTCCCGCCTATCTGCAACAGCTCGACATGGAGAGCAACGGCAAAGGCTGCGGCTTGCACGGCGAGAAAATCAGCGTCGACACCGGCCCGATTGTGTTCGGCGAAGAAGGCGTCAACTGCCAACACGCCTTCTTCCAGCTGCTGCATCAGGGCACGCGCCTGATTCCGAGCGATTTCATCGTGGTGATGCGCACGCCCTACCGCGTCGGCCGCCAACACCGCTTCGTCGTCGCCAACGCCTTTGCCCAGGCCGAAGCCTTCATGCGCGGCAAAACGCTTGCAGAAGCCCGTGCCGAGCTCGCCGACCTGCCCGAAGCCGAGCGCGACGCGCTGGCGCCGCAAAAAACCTTCCCCGGCAACCAGCCCAGCAACACCCTCGCCCTCGACGAGCTCAGCCCCTTCAACCTCGGCATGCTACTGGCCATGTATGAGCACAAAATCTTCGTGCAGGGCGTGATTTGGGGCGTCAACCCGTTTGACCAGTGGGGCGTCGAATACGGCAAAGTATTGGCCAAAACCATCGAACCCGAACTCAACCGCGCCGAAATCTCCGCCCACGACAGCTCCACCTGCGGCCTGATCGAATACTACCGCGGCTGCAACGCCGAAGAATGCGGCATCGGCAAATAACAAAAAGGCCGTCTGAAAGCAGTAAAATTGCTTTCAGACGGCCTGGTTGCCTGTGCAAATCTGTATCTTGATGTATCGCTGCGAATGGCTGCTTATGTGGCAAGCACGAGTACAGGGTTGTTATCCGCCGCAGCGCGGGCTCCGCCACGAATACATCTCAGACCGCCCCACCTGCCGCACGCGGAGGTGACCTTGCAGGAATCGCGGCCTGGGCATGAAAGATTCTCCGAAAACGTAGGCGGAGCCCACGCTACAGACTGCGGAAATGGCTGCTCCTATCCACCGTAGCGTGGGCTCCGCCCACGAATACTTTATGTTTCTGCAAGACAGCTGCAAGCCGGGATGAACGGAGGTCGGCGGCTTAGACCGGCCAGGCTCACGCGCCCATCCCGTTTGCGCGGCAAAAATGTTATGATAAGGCCGTCTGAAACACTTCATCAGGAAACCACCATGCCTCTGCTGGACAGCTTCAAAGTCGACCACACCCGTATGCACGCCCCCGCCGTGCGCGTGGCCAAAACCATGACCACCCCCAAGGGCGACGCCATCACCGTTTACGATTTGCGCTTTTGCGTGCCGAATCAGGAAATTTTGTCGGAAAAAGGCATCCACACGCTCGAGCATCTGTTTGCCGGTTTCATGCGCGACCACCTCAACAGCGCCGAAGTGGAAATCATCGACATCTCGCCGATGGGCTGCCGCACCGGTTTTTACATGAGCCTGATCGGCACGCCCGACGAGGCCGCCGTCGCCGCGGCCTGGCGCGCTTCGATGCAGGACGTGTTGGCCGTGCAGGGTCAAAACCAGATTCCCGAACTCAACGAATACCAGTGTGGCACCTACCAGATGCATTCGCTGATTGAAGCGAAAAGCATCGCCGAAAATGTGTTGGCACGCGACATCCGCGTCAACAAAAATGAAGATTTAACCTTGGACGAAAGCCTGTTGCAGGCGTAATTTGTTTTGACGAGGCCGTCTGAAACGCTTTTCAGACGGCCTGATTGCATTTCACCACGGAAACCCTTATGAAAGCCATGATTCTGGCCGCAGGCCGCGGCGAGCGCATGCGCCCGCTGACCGACTCCTGCCCCAAACCTTTATTGAAAGCAGGCGGCGAGCCGTTAATCGGCTGGCATTTACGCCGCCTGAAAGCCGCCGGATTCACCGAAATCGTCATCAACCACGCCTGGCTCGGCGCGCAAATCGAGGCAACGCTGGGCAAGGGCGCGGCTTACGGTGTGAATATCGCCTATTCGCCCGAAGGTGAAAAAGGGCTGGAAACCGCCGGCGGCATCGCCACCGCGCTGCCTTTGTTGGGCGATGCACCTTTTTTGGTGGTCAACGGCGACGTGATGACCGATATTGATTTTCAGACGGCTTTTGCCGCCGCCGACGCCTTGCAGCAAGGGCAAAAACAGGCGCATTTGTGGCTGGTGGCGAATCCGCCGCACAATCCGCACGGCGATTTCGTGTTGCAAAACGACGGTGCCGTGTTGTCGGCAAGCGAAAGCGGCACGGCACTGACTTTCAGCGGCATGGGCGTCTACCAACCGGCGCTGTTTGCCGACACGCCGCCGCGCACCGCCGCCAAGCTTGCGCCCTTGTTGCGCTCGGCCATGAATGCGGGGCGGGTCAGCGGCGAGGCGCATCAGGGCTTGTGGCTGGACGTCGGCACGGTCGAGCGGCTGGCCGAAGCCGACAAACTGGCGCAGGGCTGGCGTTAATCCGGGCAAAACATGGCTTGTCTGCCCCAAGGCCGTCTGAAACGTTCAGACGGCCTTGGCTTGATTGTCCAAAATCCGCACGCAAATACAACAAAGTCTAAAAAACTGCCCTCAAACATATACAGCCGCGGTTTCGGCGTATACAATTCGACATCTTGTCACAAGCAACTGTCTGAATTATATGAATTCCACTTCCCCAACTCCGCAGGAAGAGCCGCGCTCGACCTGGCAATCCCGTTTCAAGGCCATCGGCCCCGGTGTTTTGATGGCATCGGCAGCGGTCGGCGGCTCGCACATCATCGCTTCCACCCAGGCCGGCGCGATTTACGGCTGGCAGCTGGCGGCCATCATCATTCTGGTCAACCTGTTCAAATATCCGTTTTTCCGCTTCGGCGCGCAATACACGCTCGACACCGGCAAAAGCCTGCTGGAGGGCTACCGCGACAAAAATCCGGCTTATTTGTGGGCGTTTTTCGGCTTGAACATTTTCGCCACGGTGGTGAATGTGGCCGGGGTGGCGCTGATTACGGCAGCGATTCTGAGCTTTATGGTGCCGCAAATCGGCATCAATTATCTGGCGGGCGGCGTGTTGGCGGTGACTTTGCTGGTGTTGCTGGCGGGCAAATACAATGCTTTAGACGGAGTGTCCAAAATCATCATGATTGCGCTCACAGCCTCTACCGTCACCGCGGTGGCGATTGCGGCGGCCAACGGCGGCGTCGCTCCCGCGCCGGATTTCGTGCCGCCCTCGCCGTGGAATCTGGCCTCGCTGGGTTTTATCATTGCGCTGATGGGCTGGATGCCCGCGCCGATTGAGTTTTCCGCCATCAATTCGCTGTGGGTGTCGGTAAAGCGCAAGCTCGACCATGTGTCGTATCGCGACGGCTTGTTTGATTTCAACGTCGGCTATATCGGCTCGGCGCTGCTGGCGGTGGTGTTTCTGGCGCTGGGCGCGCTGGTGCAGTTCGGCAGCGGCGAAGAGGTGAAAATGGCAGGCCCCGCCTACATCGCGCAATTAATCGATATGTATGCGCGCACCATCGGCGACTGGTCGCGCTGGTTGGTGGCGTTTATCGCCTTTGCCTGCATGTTCGGCACCACGCTGACGGCGGTCGACGGCTATTCGCGCGCCAACACCGAAGCGTTCCGCCTGCTGAAAAAAGAATCGGAATACAGCACCCGCGCGCTGAATATCTGGATTGTGTTGGGCTGCATCGCGGGCATGGTGGTGATTCTGTTTTTCAAGGGCTCGCTGGCGCCGATGCTGAAATTCGCCATGATTACCGCCTTTCTCACCACGCCGGTGTTCGCCTGGCTCAATCTGATGCTGGCGCGCAGCGCGCAACACAAAATCAGCGGCGGCCTGATGCTGTTTTCCTGGCTCGGTCTGCTTTATCTGGTCGGCTTTGCGGTGTTGTTTCTGCTGCAGCTGGTGGGGGTGTTGGGTTAAACAGGCCGTCTGAAAAAAAACGCCAAACAGGCTTACTGTTTGGCGTTTTTTTATTCAGACGGCCTGAGACCTTTGCAAAAAAATAACCGTCGCACCCGCGCAGGCGGGCGCGACAAGTGGGGGGATTTTGCAAAGGTCTCGGCCTGTGTTTCGGCAGCTTTAACGCGCATCGGCGTGGCGGGCGCGGAAGTTGTCTGTCGGATAAAGGCTGTAAGCTGCGCCGTCGCGGTCGCCGTTGTAAACGAATTTCACGCTGTCGTCGCTTTTGGCGGCGCGAACCATGTTGCCTTGCGGTGCGGCTGCCACTACGTTGCTCAGGTCGCCGTGCGGTTTGAAGCCGTTGGGGTAATTGTCGGTGGCTGCACCGCTGGCGAAAGCGGCGGTGGCGGTCAGGCTGAGGATGGCGGCAAATACGATGTTTTTCATGATGTTTCCTTTCAAATGATGTGTTGGTGTCCGACGGCGGTATGCCGTTGAAATACCCGGGTTGGCCGTTACGGCGGCTGTGTTTCAATCGATGGCGCCATTGTAGGCGCAGATGGCCGTCTGAAAAACAGGCGTTTGGGAACAACATCTTTTCCCAATGGTTAACAATATTGAAAAATTGGTTTTGATGTTTTATTTTTATTTGTTTTAAAGGCCGTCTGAACACGCAGCAGGCCGTTGGTGCATGCTGTTTTGGACAATATGGGTAAAAAGCGATACTAAGGCATCGGGAGAAATGAAATGGCTATTTTATGTTTGGATTCAGCTTTCAAGTAAATTAAATTCTGAAAATTTACAAGCTTATAAAACTTTATACCAATGAAGTGCAAACATCTGGCGTTAATTTACGCTAAGATTCCGCTTCGTTATCAACCAGGCCGTCTGAAACGCTTGCCTTGTGCCCGTTCATAAAAGTGACGCGGGTTCGGCAGGCAACAGGCAAGTAGAAAGTATTTATGCAAAATCAAACAGATTCCGGAGCGCTTGGCGCCGCCCGGAGCGAGTCCAGCTGGAAAAGCCGCATGCAGGCGCTGGGGCCCGGCGTGTTGCTGGCTTCGGCGGCGGTGGGCGGCTCGCACCTGATTGCCTCCACCCAGGCCGGGGCGCTCTATGGCTGGCAGCTGGCGGTAATTCTGCTGTTGGTCAACGTGTTGAAATACCCGTTTTTCCGTTTCAGCACCCACTACACGCTCGACACCGGCAAGAGCCTGATTGAGGGTTATGCCGAAAAGAGCCGCCTGTATGTGTGGGTGTTTCTGCTGTTGACCATCTTGTCGGCCACCATCAGCACCGGCGCGGTGGCGCTCATCAGCGCGGTCATCATCAAAACCGCCATACCGGCGCTGCCGTTTTCGGTGAATGCGATTTCGGTGGGGGTGATGGCGGCGACTTTGGCGCTGCTGCTCTTCGGCCACTACCGCGCGCTCGACCGGGTAACCAAGCTCATCATGATCAGCCTCACCATCGCCACCGTGGCCGCCGCCTTGATTGCCGCCGGACGCGGCATGCAGATGACGCCGGATTTTATCGAGCCCTCGCCGTGGAACATGGCTTCGCTGGCGTTTATCATCGCGCTGATGGGCTGGATGCCCGCGCCGATGGAAATCACCGCCATCAATTCGATGTGGGTGACCGCCAAGCAGAAAATCGCGCCGAGCAATTATAAAGACGCCATGTTCGACTTCAACGTCGGCTATGCCGTTTCAACCGTTTTAGCGCTGGTGTTTCTGGCGCTGGGCGCGCTGGTGCAATACGGCAACGGCGAGGCGGTGGAAATGGTCGGCGGCAAATACATCGGCCAGCTCATCAATATGTATGCCGCTACCATCGGCGAATGGTCGCGCCTGCTGGTGGCCTTTATCGCCTTTGCCTGCATGTTCGGCACCACGCTGACGGTGGCCGACGGCTACGGCCGCATCAACGCCGAAGCCATGCGCCTCTTGATGCGTGAAAAACAGCGCAGCAACCGCGCGGTGGCGGTGTGGACCTGCTGGTCGGTGTTTTCCGGGCTGGCGGTGATTTTGTGGTTCAACAGCGCCCTGGGCGAAATGCTGAAATTTGCCATGATTTCCGCCTTCCTCACCGCGCCCGTGTTTGCCTGGCTCAACTACCGGCTGGTGAAGCGCACCCACAAACATGCGGTGTCGCCGCTGATGAACGCGCTGGCGGTAGCGGGGCTCGTGTATCTGGTGGGCTTTGCGTTGCTGTTTGTGTTGAACCTGGCCGGTATCGTGGCCTGATAGCGTTGTTGTTATTGACAGGCCGTCTGAACGCATTGATACGGGTTTCAGACGGCCTGTTATAATTCAGCCGTATCCCAAGGCCGTCTGAAAGAATCCCATGCAGCAAATCCCCACCCGCATTCTCGGCATCGACCCCGGCAGCCGCGTCACCGGCTTCGGCGTAATCGACGTGTGCGGACGCGAGCATCATTACGTGGCTTCGGGCTGTATCAAAACGCCGCCGAATGCGCCCCTGGCTGAGCGCATCAGCGTGATTGTGCGCCATCTCGACGAAGTGGTGCGCACCTATCAGCCGCAACAGGCCGCCGTCGAGCAGGTGTTTGTCAACGTGAATCCGGCGGCCACGCTGATGCTGGGGCAGGCGCGCGGCGCGGCGGTGGCGGCGCTGGTGATGCGCGGGCTGCCGGTGTTCGAATACACCGCGCTGCAGGTGAAGCAGGCGGTGGTGGGCAAGGGCAAGGCGGCGAAAGAGCAGGTGCAGCACATGGTGGTGCAGATGCTGGCGCTTTCGGGCACGCCGCAAGCCGACGCCGCCGACGGTCTGGCGGTGGCGCTCACCCACGCCCTGCGCAACCACGGCCTCGCCGCACAATTGCAACAGGGCGGCCTGCAAATCAAGCGCGGGCGCTTTCAATGGTGATGCGTATGCACATCAAATCAGAGCTGCCCAAAAAATCAGACCGGCAAGACGACGCCGACAAACCGGATGTTTCGACATCCGATGCCGATTCATAAGATTGCTCATTCCCGAAACTGGCAAGTTTAAGCTGAAGCTGTGCTTCAGACTGGGCACCCGCCTGCGCGGGTGCGACGGTTATATAGTCGAAGAAATTAGTTTCTGCTACGGCGTTGGCTCGCCTTGTCGTACTATCTGTACTGTCTGCGGCTCGCCGCCTTGTATCAGAATCTAATTTCTCCGACTATAGCGAAATAAAATAAGAAAGATACAAGGCGGCAAGCCGCAGACAGTACAAAC
>JAUNTY010000058.1 GCA_030538415.1 Neisseria sp.
CGTTATTCTTCTATTTCATGTGGATTTGTACCAGTTTTTGATTTCTTTTACTATAGTCATAAACATCAATACAGGGGCTGCCTTTGCGGGCGTAGCCATAAGGCCGCTGCGCCGTGTTTCTGAATCCCTTTCATCAAGATAAACAATCGGGCGCTTTCGCAAACGGAAACGGTGATGCAGCCTGATAAAGTGTTTTCGGCGTTTTGGATCTGCTTTGGGGTGCTTATTGGTCTTTTTTTTGGCTGATTTTGTACTTTTTTAAGGCTTTGCCGATGGCAGTGGGGGAGCAGCCGAAACGTTGTGCCCGTTCGGATTGGTAGGCATCGGGATAGTTGGCTACGTCCTCAATGAGGGCGGTACGGCTGATTTTTCTCGGCTTTCTTTCTGCGGGATAGCCTTTAGGCACGGGATTCTTTTTCCAGTTTTTCAAGGTGGAAACGCTTATGCCCAGTTGTGCTGAGACTTTTCGGATGGATAAACCTTGGGCATGTTTGGCAAGGGCTAATTGGCGTAGGTCGGTTGAGTAAGTCATGGGGTGAATTGTGACACAAATTAAGTGTTTTAACTATAGTCGGAGAAATTATAGTCGTTTCAATTTAGTTTGATACAACGTTGCTGCGCCTAGCCGTACTATCTGTACTGTCTGCGGCTTGCTGCCTTGTCTCAATCTAAATTGAAACAACTATAGTTTCTGCTACGGCGTTGGCTCGCCTTGTATCAGAATCTAATTTCTTCGACTATATATTACCAATTGACCCGGATTGCTCTTTCTCCAAGCAAAGTCTGCAAATCGTCAAATAATGCTATTTCAGGGATAACCGACCATTCCGGGCTGATTTGCAATTCTCCACTAGCATCATTATTGCTGTAGCTTATATATAGAGGAATATGAGCTTCGTCGGTTTGACGGTATGATTGCAAAACTTCGGCGAGTTTGCCGATGTCGTGCTCGGGGCGCAGATTCAGGTTCAGGCTGCGTGCGAATTTTTCACGGGCGGCTTGCAAAGTCATCACGCTGTTTGCCATGATGCGTAGCGCATCACCGCCGTTGTAATCATCGCGGCTGATTTTGCATTCCATAATCAGTACTTGATCGCTTTTCAGACGGCTTGCGCTCTCTTCCAATACGTTGCCGCTTACCAATACTTCGGCTTGGCCGCTTTGGTCTTCCAGAGTGGCGAAAGCGATTTTGCCGCGGCGCCCCATGATGGTGCGCACTGCGGTTACGAAGCCCGCCACGCGCACATGGTCTTGCGGTTTGAGTTTGTTGAGACGGGTGGGGGCAAATTGGCGCACTTCTTTGGCAAACGGGCCGAACGGGTGGCCGGACAAATAAAAGCCCAACACTTGTTTTTCTTCCGCCAGTTTTTCAGATTCGCTCCAGGCCGGCATATCGGTGAGCTGCACCGGTTCGATGGCGTCTTCCACCAAGTCAAACAAACCACCCTGGTTGGCATTGGCCGCTTGTTGCTCGGCATTGTTGATGGCCAGATCAATATTGGCAATCAGTTTGGCGCGGTTGGCGTCGATACTGTCGAAGGCGCCGCCGCGAATCAGCGATTCGATGGTGCGCTTGTTGATATGTGCCTTGCCGACGCGTTCGCAAAAATCAAGCAGGCTTTTAAATGCTCCGCCGCTTTCGCGGGCAGCCACGATGGCTTCCACCGCGCCTTCGCCGGTGCCTTTGACTGCGCCCAGCGCATAGCGGATTTGGCGTTGGTCGTTGGGGGTGAAGAGGTAGTTTGACTGGTTGACATCGGGCGGCAGGAATTCGATGCCGTTGGCGCGTGCATCGTCATAGAAGAGCTTGAGCTGGTCGGTATTGTCCAATTCGCTCGACATGGTGGCTGCCATGAATTCGGCGGGATAGTGCGCCTTGAGCCAGGCCGTCTGATAGGCGACCAGCGAATAGGCAGCGGCATGCGATTTGTTGAAACCGTAGCCGGCGAATTTTTCCATGTAGTCGAAAATCTCGTCGGCTTTTTGTTGGTTGATGCCTTTTTCTGCTGCACCTGCTACAAAAGTGGCGCGCTGTTTCACCATCTCTTCGACTTTTTTCTTGCCCATTGCGCGACGTAGCAAGTCCGCACCGCCGAGGGTGTAGCCGCCGATGACTTGCGCGGCCTGCATTACCTGCTCCTGATACACCATAATGCCGTAAGTGGGCGCGAGCACTTCGCTCAACAGCGGGTGCAGGTATTCGAATTTCGCACCGTGCATACGGTCGATAAAATCGGGAATCAGATCCATCGGCCCCGGGCGGTAAAGCGACACAAAGGCGATAATCTCTTCAAACTGGGTGGGTTTGGCCTTTTGCAGCATTTTTTTCATGCCGGTCGACTCAAACTGGAAGACGGCGGTGGTGTTGGCGGTGGAAAAAACTTTGTAGGCAGCGGGGTCGTCGAGCGGAATGCGGCTGACATCCACTTCTTCGCCACGGGTGGCGCGGATAAAGTTTTGCGCCATTTCGATGATGGTGAGGTTGCGCAAGCCCAAAAAGTCGAATTTCACCAAGCCCACGTCTTCCACGTCACCCTTGTCGTACATCGATACCGGCGAGGCGGATTCATCGGCCTGATAAACCGGGCTGAAATCGGAAATTTTGCCCGGCGCAATCAACACGCCGCCTGCGTGCATACCTAGGCCGCGGGTGAGGTCTTCCAACCGTTTGGCCAGGTCGATGAGCTGGCCTGCGTCTTCATTGGCAATCAGGGTCTGGATTTCCGGCTCCATCTCCATTGCTTTTTCAAGGCTGACTGGGCGGTTGGCTTCGAGCGGAATCAGCTTGGAGAGTTTGTCGCACAAACCGAACGGCAGCTCCAGCACGCGGCCGACGTCGCGGATTACCGCTTTTGACGACATCGTGCCGAAGGTGACAATCTGGCTCACCGCATCGGCACCGTATTTTTCGCGCACATATTCGATGACGCGGCCGCGGTTGCTTTGGCAGAAGTCGATATCAAAGTCGGGCATCGATACCCGCTCGGGGTTGAGGAAGCGTTCGAACAGCAATGCGTATTTGAGCGGATCGAGGTCAGTGATTTTCAGCGCGTAGGCCACCAGCGAGCCCGCGCCCGAGCCGCGCCCCGGCCCTACCGGACAGCCGTTTTCCTTCGCCCAGTTGATGAAGTCTTGTACGATCAGGAAATAGCCGGGGAAACCCATCTGGGTGATGATTTTCAGCTCGAAATCCAAGCGCGCCTGATATTCGGGCATTTGCGCGGATCGTTCGGCTTCGTCGGGATAAAGCGCGGCCATCCGCTCCTGCAAGCCCTCGTTGGACAACACGGTCAGATAGTCGTCGAGCGACATGCCGTCGGGGGTGGGAAATTGCGGCAGGAAGTTTTTACCGAGCGTAATGTGGATATTGCAGCGTTTGGCGATTTCCACCGTGTTTTGCAGCGCTTCGGGCAGGTCGGCGAAGCGTTCGGCCATTTCTTCGGGCGAAGCGAAAAACTGGCTCGGCACAAATTCGTGCGGCCGCTTTTTATCCGCCAACACCCAGCCGCCGGCGATGCACACCCGTGCTTCGTGGGCTTCGAAATCATCGGCTTTCAAAAATTGGGTCGGATGGGTCGCCACCACCGGCAAATCGAGCGCGGCGGCAAGCTGCAAACTGCCCGCCACCGAAGTTTCCCATTGCGGGCGCTCCGGCAGCCGTTGCAATTCCAAATAAAACGCATTCGGAAACCAAGCCGCGTATTTTCGCGCTGCCGCCTCCGCCGCCGCTTCGTGGCCGTTGATCAGATTGGCGCCGACTTCACCGTAATGCGCGCCCGACAAGCAGATCAGGCCGCTGTTGTCGCCCTCGGCCAGCCAGCTTTGGCGCAATTCGGCATGGTCGACATTGCGGTCTTTACCGACATAGGCGGCGGTGAGCAATTCGCTCAGGCGCAGATAACCGGCATCGTTTCTTACCATCAACATTGCGCGGAAGGGTTTTTCCGGCGCTTCGGGGTTTTCCACCCACACATCTGCCGCGGCAATCGGTTTGATGCCGGCGCTGCGGCAGGCTTTGTAGAATTTCACCAAGCCGAAAACATTCATCAGATCGCTGATGCCGAGTGCGGGCAAACCGTATTGGGCGGCTTGCTTCACGGCTTGCTTGATGCGTACGGTGCCGTCGGTAATCGAGAATTCGGTGTGCAGGCGCAGAGGGATGTAAACGGGATCAGTCATGGCAGCAAGGCAGTATGCAAACGTTAAAATGATATTGTAACAGGTTTGCGCTTGCTTTTATCGACATCAAGGCCGTCTGAAACCTTTCAGACGGCCTTGATTAAAACGGCATTAACGCTTGTTTTCGCGTAAAATAAACCCATCTTAAGCCGTCTGAAAACAAGAGCATCATCATGCACGCCACCGTTTATCTCGAAAACCACGAATACATTGCCCTTTGCGACCTGCTCAAACTTGCCGGGCTGGCCGACAGCGGCGGTCAGGCCAAAGCCGTGATTGCCGACGGCCAAGTGTTGCGCAACGGCGAAGTCGAAACCCGCAAAACCGCCAAAATCCGCGGCGGCGAAGTGATTGAATTCAACGGTGCGGTGCTGGAAGTGGAGAACGGCCATGACCCAGACGAAACTGAAACCTGAAGACCTGATGCCCGAGCCGGTGCGCCCCGAAGCGTGGGAATGCTGCGGCAGCGACTGCGGCGATGCCTGCATCCAAACCATTTATTGGAACGAAAAAGCCAAATACGACGCGCAGCAGCGGCAATGGCAAGCCCAACAAGAAGCCGAGGAGCAATCTCCGAATGATTGATTTGCATTGCCACTCTACCGTTTCAGACGGCATGTTGCCCCCGCGCGAAGTGGTGCGGCTGGCGCATGCCAACGGCTGCACCCTGCTTGCGCTCACTGACCACGACCACACCGGCGGGCTGGCCGAAGCGCGCGCCGAAGCCGAAGCATTGGGCATGCGCTTTGTTAACGGTGTGGAAATATCGGTGACATGGCGGCACCGCAGCGTGCATATCGTCGGCCTTGATTTCGACGCAGAAAACCAGGCGCTGCAAAACCTGCTGGCCGACGTGCGCAAAGGCCGTCTGAACCGCCTTGCCGCCATTGCCGAAAAGCTGGAAAAGAAAAGCATCTCAGGCGCATACGATGGCGCGCTGGCATTAGCCGCCAACCCCGAAATGGTCAGCCGCACCCACATTGCCGAATATTTGATTAATCAAGGCTATGTGCGCAACAAGCAGCAGGCGTTTACCAAATATCTGGGCGACGGCAAACCCGCCAGCGTGAAACACGAATGGGCCACGCTGGAAGACTGCGTGGCCGCCATCAAAGGCGCCGGCGGCTTGGCCGTCATCGCCCACCCGATGCGCTACGGCTTTTCCGCCACCGCCAAACGCAATCTATTTGAGGCATTCAAAGCGCTCGGCGGCGACGGTATCGAAGTGCACAGCGGCAGTTGCGACAAAAACGACCGCTTGAATTACGCCTTGCTTGCCGAACGTTTCGGCCTGATGGCAAGCTGCGGCAGCGATTTCCACCGCCTCGGCGACTACAGCGGCGGCGTATTGGGCGCCTGTCCCGAGCTGCCGGAAAATTGCAGGCCGGTGTGGAAAGCGTTTCAGACGGCCTGAAAGAAGCATCACCAACAAAAAATTAATTTTAAGTAGATAAACACATTTCCCGGGAAAGGAAAACATCATGCAGCAATTCAGCATCAGCAACCACACCAAAGGCCAAATCCAGCGTTATCTGGAAGAGCACAACGTCGACCTGCACACCGCCATGGACGACGAAGCGATGAACCGCGACCTCGCCGCCCTGTTGCACGCAGGCCTGCCGGCGATGGTGCGCAAGTTTTACAGCCTCGGCAAAATGGAAACATTTTTTGCCGAGAAAAAAGACATGTTGAGCGCCACCCTGGCGCAACGCCTGGCCGACGGTGGCAAGGACAAAAAACGCTGAGCGTTGGCAGGAAGCCCTAGGCGAAATACCCCGTCAATCAAACTGACGGGCAACTCTGAGGAATACACCATGAAAAAACTGTTTCTCACCTCGTATTTCGCCAATACCGCCGATTTGCTGCCGCCGTTTGCAGGAGATTGCGTCGGTCTGCGCGTCTGCTTTATCCCCACCGCCGCCATTCACGAAGAAGTGGATTTTTATGTCGGCGAGGGCAGGGCGGCGCTGGAAAAACTCGGCATGACGGTAGATACGCTGGATATATCCGCCGAATCCGCCGCCGTGATTGCCGCCAGGCTGCAACAGTGCGACTGCATCTACGTCTCCGGCGGCAATACCTTCTTCCTGTTGCAGGAATTGGGCAAAAAGCAGGCGGGCGAAATGCTGGCGGCGCAAATCAACGCGGGCAAACTCTATATCGGCGAATCGGCGGGCGCGATGATTTTGGCGCCGAATGTGGATTATGTGCGCGAAATGGACGATGCGGATGTAGCCGGGCAAGCGATTTCCGCAGGTTTGCGGATATTGGATATTTACCCGCTGCCGCACCACGGCGAATTTCCGTTTGCCGAAGCCACCGCGCAGATTATCGAGCGCTACGGCAGCGAATTGGCGCTTTGCCCGATAAACAACGAACAAGTGATTTTGGTTGACGGCGCGCAACGAACCATCAAAAGCAAAAACAGCTAAACCTTTCAGACGGCCACTCAACGATAACAGGCCGTCTGAAACCCCAAAACAAGGAAACCGCAAACATGGCACAATTTTTCGCCATCCACCCCGATACCCCGCAAGAGCGGCTGATCAAGCAGGCCGCCGACATCGTTAAAAAAGGCGGCATCGTCGTTTACCCGACCGATTCCTGCTATGCCTTGGGCTGCCAGCTCGGCGACAAAACCGCGATGGAAAAAATCCTGCAAATCCGCAAAATCGACCTCAAGCACCACCTCACGCTGATGTGCGCCGATTTGAGCGAGCTGGGTACTTACGCCAAAGTCGACAACAGCCAATACCGCATGCTCAAGGCCGCCACCCCCGGCAGCTACACCTTCATCATGCAGGCCACCAAAGAAGTGCCCAACCGCACGCTGCACCCCAAGCGTAAAACCATCGGCCTGCGCGTGCCCGACAACAAAATCGCCCTGGCCTTGCTGAAGGAATTGGGCGAACCCATGCTCAGCTGCACGCTGATGCTGCCCGAAGACGACGAACCGCTGACCGACCCCTACGAAATCCGCGACCGCCTCGAACACGCGGTGGACGCGATTATCGACGGCGGCTGGTGCGGCACCGAGCCGACCACCGTCATCGACATGACCGACGGCGTGGAATTGATTCGCGAAGGCAAGGGCGACAAAGCGTTGTTTGGGTTGTGAGGCCGTCTGAAAACCCATCTCAAGCCGTTGGAGTATGAAAGCATGAAAAAACATCCGCTTGCAGCCATGCTGACCGCTGCCTTACTCGCTTGTCTCCCCTTGTCTGCCGCTGCCTTGACACCGCAGGACGAGCAAGCCCTGCAAACGGCTTTGCAGGATTTTGCCGCCCATGCTCAAGCAGGGCGCGGCGATGCCGTCATTGATGCTTCCATGCCGCCTGCCTTGCTGGCGCATCTGGCAGACAGAATGGGCGGCGTGACCACTGCACAGGTAAAACAACTGTTGCAACGGCAAATCGACGTTTTGATGCAGCAAACTCAGGTAGAATCATTCCGCTATGATATGGCCGCTGCCCAAGAGAAAGTTTCGGCTAACGGCAGGCCTTATCTGTTGATTCCCTACGAAACCGTTTTTGAAATGCGGCAAACGCGCCAAACCGGCAAAAGCCATATTTTGGCTTTGAAAGAAAACGGCACATGGTATCTTTTGCGCCTCGACCAAGCGGCGCAATTGAAGCTGATTCAAGAAACCTATCCGGATTTGGCGGATTTGACCTTGCCCGAATAAACTCGGGTTTCGCGGGCAGAGCCCACGCTACAATATTCGGCCGGTAAACCATCCACTTCAGACGGCCTCAAACCTTCACAGGCCGTCTGAACACACATAAAAGGAAATGTAATGGGCAACTTTGATTTGGGCGTATTTTTGCTCGCCGTTTTACCCGTATTGCTGGCGATTACCGTACACGAAGCCGCGCACGGCTATGCCGCCCGCTATTACGGCGACCACACCGCCGAGCAGCTCGGCAGGCTGACCTTGAATCCGCTGGCGCATATCGATCCCATCGGCACCATCGTTGTGCCTGCGGTGATGTTTTTCACCACCGGTTTTATGTTCGGCTGGGCGAAACCCGTGCCGGTGGTGAGCCGCAATTTCCGCGATACCCGCATCGGCATGCGCATGGTGGCGATTGCCGGCCCCGCGTCCAACTTCGCCATGATGTTCGGTTGGGCGCTGTTGATGATGTTCACGCCGCTGGCGCCCGAAAGCTTTCAATATCCGATGCAGCAGATGGCTTATTTCGGCGTGATGATTAACGCAGTGTTGTTTGTGTTGAACATGCTGCCGATTCTGCCGCTTGACGGCGGCCGCTTCGTCGATACGTTTTTACCGGCCAGAGCGTCGTACAATTTCCGCAAAATCGAGCCTTACGGCATGTGGATTCTGATTGCGCTGTTGTTTACCGGCCTGCTCAGCAAAATCATGCAGCCGTTTTTGGGGTTGGTGCTGGGGATTGTGCAGGGTTTTATGCGGCTGTTGGGCGTGTATCTATAGACGGAGAAATTAGATTCTGCTACGGCGTTGGCTCGCCTTGTCGTGCTGTCTGTACTGTCTGCGGCCCGCCGCCTTGTATCAGAATCTAATTTCTCCGACTATAAATATAAAGGCCGTCTGAAACGTTTCAGACGGCCTTTTCAATTCGGGCAATATCGGCAACCGATAATCAGAACATTCCGTTTGAATGGGCAAATTCGGTCGGCATGGCTTGGATGACGTCCCAATGTTCGACGATTTTGCCGTTTTCATCGAGGCGGAAAATATCCACCACGGCTTCGCCTTGGTCTTGCGGATTGGCCTGGCTGAAGACATGCAGCATCACCAAATCGCCGTCGGCCATCACGCGTTTGACTTCGGCGCGGGATTGCGGGTTTTCTTTCAGGAAGGGCGCGAAGGCATCGATAAAGGCTTGGCCGCCGTCGGCGACGCCGGGATTGTGTTGGATGTATTCGCTGCCGATGTATTGGTCGACGGCTTGTTGCAGTTGGTGTTGGTTGAAAGCCAAATCATAAAAAGCGAGGGTGTTGGCCTTGTTGCGCTCGGTTTGGCTTTGCGCTTGGGCGGCAGCTGAGGCGGTTTGCTCGGTTTGCGGGGCGGCGGTTTGGCTGTTTTGACCGCAAGCGGTCAGCAAAACGGCGGCGGCGGTGGCGGCAATGAGGAGTTTTTTCATGGGGTTTATTCTTTCTGTGATGAATGCGTGGGTGGTCGTAGCGTGGGCTCAGCCCACGAAAATACTACAGGCCGTCTGAAAGGGCGGCATCAGTACAAACGTGGGCGGAGCCCACGCTACTTTTTTCGGCTATGGGTAACGTGGCAGAACATTCGCGGCTTTGTTGGGTTACGCTTTAAGGGCTAATCCAATCTATGTTTGCGCTTGATTACCCTAATGGTATCTACGGCGGTTCAGGCGGTCTGTTAGACTTCTGCTACGGTAAAGCGTTGGTGCAGATGCGCTTTTTGCTCGGCATCATCGGCAATGGCTTTGGCCAAATCGTCCACATGAATACCGGCGGGTTCGTTGCCGTTCATCAATACATCGTCTTTGCCGAAACGGTATTCGCCGCGCGCTTGGTAGGGGCTGCCTTCGTAGAAGTTGGCGGGCGGGCTGATGAATGCCCAATTCACGTCGCGGCGGTCGCGCAAGTCGTTGAGCAGGTTGCGGGCGGCATTCGCGCCGTCGAAGATTTCTTTCGGAAATTCGGGCGTGTCGATCAATTGCAGATTCGGGGCGATGTAGAGGCTGCCTGCGCCGCCGACAATCAACAGATACGGCACGGCGGCGGTTTTGGCGGCTTCGGTGATGGCGGCTGCGCCTTTCGCAAAGTCTGCGCCGATATTGGGGTTGCTCCAACCGGGGTTGAACGCGCTCACCACGGCATCGAAGCCTTGCAGTTTGGCGGCGAAATCGGCGGCGTTGACATCGGCGGCGACGGCGGTGATGTTGCCTGCTTTGACGACTTTGTCGGTATTGCGGGCGAAGGCGGTCACTTGGTGGCCGCGGGCGGCGAGTTCTTTGACTACGGCGTTGCCGACATAGCCGGTGGCTCCGATAACAGCGATTTTCATGGTTTGCTCCTTGTGGGGTTGGGTTACGATGGAATGCAGTATATAGCCGTCTGAAACGCTTGATAATCCCGCTTTTACTGTTTATATTATTAAGTAAACCTAAATAATAGGCCGTCTGAAAAGTGCAGTGTATGGATTTCAGACGGCCTTGAAGACAAGCCTGCGGCTTGTTGCCCTCTCCCCCGTATCAAGTACGGGGCAGGCTCTAGCCCTCTCCCACAGGGAGAGGGAATAAATAGCTGATGCGCAAACATTGGCGGGAATAAACAATGTTCGATTCAGCAGAAACCCAGTCCCCTCTCCCCGCGGGAGAGGGCTAGGGAGAGGGCGGCAAACCGCAGGTTTGCTTTTTTCAACCACCTTAGCCGAATGCCCACACCATGCAAGACATCAAACCGCTGCTGGTATTCGCCGCCGTATTGGAACACGGCAGTATGAATGCCGCGGCCAAAGCCTTGGGAATGACCCCTTCCGCCGTCAGCCAACACATCAGCAAGCTCGAATCGGCGCATCAGGTGAAGCTGCTCAAGCGCAGCACCCGCCGCTTGGCGCCTACGGATGCGGGGCTGGCTTTGGCGCAATATTGCCAGCGGCTGCAATATACGCTGAGCGATACTTTAAAAATGCTGGATAATCTGAAAACCGAAGCGGCGGGCGAGGTGAATATTGCGCTGCCGTCGGGCATGGCGTTGGCGCAGCCGTTTCAGACGGCGTTGAAACGCGTGCAGCTTGAGTATCCCGAAATCCGGTTGCAGCTTTATTTCAGCGACACCTTGGCCGATTTGCAGCAGAGCAATATCGACATCGCCCTGCGCGGCGGCGAACGTGCGCTCGATGCGCCCGACCTGATTGCGCGGCCGCTGGCGGAATGGCGTTGGCAGATTTGCGCCGCGCCCGCTTATCTGGCCGCGCGTGCGCCGATTGCGCGGCCGGAGGATTTGCCGCAACAGCGTTGGCTGCATTATCTGCCGGTGTATGCGACGTTGCGGCGCGGGGCGGAGAGCTATGTGTTGGATGTGCCGCAGAGCATGATGTGCAGCCAATTGTCGGCGGTGCACACGCTCACGCTGGCGGGCTTGGGCTTGTCGATGCAGCTTGACGGTGAAATCGGTGCGGCGGTGACGGCAGGCCGTCTGAAGGTGGTGTTGCCGGATTGGGCGCAGCCGCCGATGACGGTTTACGCGGCCACGCCCTATCGGGTGCAGTCGGCAAAAACGGAAGTGGTGTTGCGGATGCTGCAACAGAGTTTTGCCGAAAGCGGGGCGGCATGAGCGGGGCATTTGCGGGCAGGCTGCCGCTGTTGCTGCCGCGTGGCGGCGGGTGGTGCGTCTATCTTTTGCGCTGCGGCAGCGGTGCGTTGTATTGCGGCATCAGCAATCGCCCCGAAGCGCGTTTTGCGGCGCATCGGTCGGGCAGGGGCGCGAAGTTTACCCGCATGAATCCGCCCGAGGAAATGCGCCTGGTGTATCTGGATTTGAGCCGCAGCGAGGCCGCGCGGATGGAGCCTCGCATCAAACGCCTGTCTGCCGTTCAGAAGCGTTTATTGTGGGATGAATTGGCATAATATTTATGGTTTATCTGTTAAGTTGATGCAAAATATCAAACGGGCCGTCTGAAAGATAATTTTCAGACGGCCTGTTTGCCTGTGCCGCCATTTACGGGCGAATTGCCGTGCATGCGCTGTAGCGGGCGTTACTTCGGGCTACAATACCGCCTGTTTGACAATATTTCACAAAACCTTCACAAATAATGCGCGGCGGACAGACCCATTAAAAGCCTCACCGCTGCCGAAGAAAGTCTCAACCATGTCTGAAATCAATGTGCGCGCGCTGCTCGACAGCCGCCCGATCAGCGCGTATCAAAAATGGATCATCGCCCTCTGTTTTTTGGTGGTGGTGATGGACGGCTTCGACGTCGTCATCATGGGCTTTGTCGGCCCCGCCCTCAAAGATGCTTGGAGCCTCAGCAACGACCACCTCGCGCCGGTATTGAGCGCGGCCTTGTTTGGCCTCACGTTTGGTGCGCTGATTGCCGGGCCTTTGGGCGACAAATTCGGCCGCCGCAAAGTGTTGTGCGCCAATGTGATGCTGTTCGGCCTCTTCACCTTATTGGTGGCCTGGGCGGGCAGCGTCACCGAATTGATTGTGTACCGCTTTATCGCGGGCTTGGCGATGGGCGGCATCATGCCTTTGGTGGCGACGCTGGCGCGCGAATATTCGCCGGTGCGGCGGGCATCGCTGCTGGTGACCATCGTGTTTGCGGGCTTCACCGTCGGCGCGGCGGGCGGCGGCTTTTTGGCCGCTTGGATGATTCCGCATTGGGGCTGGGAGAGCGTGTTTGTGTTCGGCGGCGTGTTGCCGATGCTGTTGAGCGTGGTGATGCTGTTTGTCTTGCCCGAATCGGTTACCTTTTTGGTACACAAAGGCCATAAGCGCGACACCATCCGCCGAATCGTCGAACGCTGCGCCCCCGGCAGCACCACGGCAGAAACTACGTTCACCATTCCCCTGCCGCAAAGCGTCGGCGATGCACACGAAAAACCGGTGAAAACGCTGCTCAATCCGTATTACCGCGTCGGCAGCCTGGCCTTGTGGCTGGCGTATTTCCTGCATCTTTTCCTCGTTTACCTGCTCGGCAGCTGGATGCCGACCATGATTAAGGAATCGGGAATGCAGATGCACCAGGCGGCGATTATCAGCGCGATGTTCCAGCTCGGCGGCCCGCTCGGCTCGATTATGCTCGGCTGGTTTATGGACCGCTTCCGCGCGCCTTTGGTGCTCGCGGCGGCTTACGGTTGCGGCGCGGTGATTTTGGTGGTGATGAGCAACGCGGGCGGGCAATACGCCCTGCTCTGCGCGGCGGCTTTCCTGATGGGCGCGGCCTTCAACGGCGGCGGCACGGGCATGAACGCTTTTTCCAGCAATTTCTTCCCGCTCAACGCCCGCGCCACCGGCAACGGCTGGATGCACGGCATCGGCCGCACCGGCGCGATTATTTCCGCCTTCGCCGGCGCATGGATGCTGGGCTTGGGCTGGAATTTCTACACCATCGCGCTGGCCCTGACCGTGCCCGCGCTGGCGATTGTGGCGGTGTTTTTGTTCAACAATTGGTGGTATAGTCGGAGAAATTAGATTCTGATACAAGGCGAGCCAACGCCGTAGCAGAAACTCATTTCTCCGACTATTATGGGCGGCTCGACCAACAGGTGCAACACGGCAAAACCGTCTTACAGCCAGCGGATAAAAGCGCCGATAATGCCTGAACAAACCGGCTCCGCCTGCATCATGTGCGGATATGGTTGTTGAGAACACGCTGTGGCGGCATGGAGGAAGGGTATGGTAAACAAGCTTTTGATTATATTGGCATTGTTCGGCCTGCCTGCGCTTGCTGCGGCAGCCGTCGCAACACCGGCAGCCTTGCAGGCCGATATTCCTGCGGGCTGGCAGCCGCTGCTTTATGCCGCCGGCGATTTGAATGGCGACGGCCGCGCCGATGCCGTGATGATTATCCAGCAGCAAAACCCCGCCCTGCGCCTGCAAAACGACGGCTTCGGCATGAAAATTCTCGACACCAACCCGCGCCGCTTGCTGGTGTGGCTGCGCGAAGGCGGGGGCTACCGGCTGTTGGTGCAATCGCGCGACGGCCTGATACCCGCCGCCGCTTCGGCGGAAAGCCCCTGCGAAGCCGATCCGCTCGATTCCGTGATGGACAGCGGCCTGAGCATCCGCCGCGGCAGCATTTATCTGACCCTGGCATATTGGTACAGCTGCGGCAGTTGGGGCACCCAAAGCCAGACCTACCAATTGCGCCATCAGCGGGGCAGCATCCGCCTGATTGGCCTGGAGCAGAGGGATTTCTCACGCAACACCCATGATGAAACGCGCATCAGCGTGAATTTCATCACCGGACAAATCAGGCAAACCGGCGGCATCAACCTCGACGATCCCGAAAGACACCGCCCGCGCACCACATGGTCGAGGCTGAAGCAACAACCGGATACCGACTTGCGCACCATGACCCGGTGGCCGCAGGTTTTTACCGGCGATGAAGAATATAGTCGGAGAAATGAGATTCTGATACAAGGCGAGCCAACGCCGTAGCAGAAACTCATTTATTCGACTATCAACAACAAGGCCGTCTGAAACCGTTCAGACGGCCTTGTTGTCATCAGATAACGCATTGAATCCAGAACGCAAACGGCGTACAATGACGGGTTATTTTTGAGAAGCAGACCGCTTTTCGCCACACACAAGACCAAGCAAACAAAATGATGATTTACCCCAAACAATACGACGTCATCGTCGTCGGCGGCGGCCACGCCGGTACCGAAGCCGCGCTGGCCGCCGCCCGCATGGGCGCGCAAACGCTGTTGCTGTCCCACAATATCGAAACCCTCGGCCAGATGTCGTGCAACCCCTCCATCGGCGGCATCGGCAAAGGCCATTTGGTGCGCGAACTCGATGCCCTCGGCGGCGCGATGGCGCTGGCGACCGACATGAGCGGCATCCAATTCCGCCGCCTCAACGCCAGCAAAGGCCCCGCCGTGCGCGCCACCCGTGCGCAGGCCGACCGCATTTTATATAAAGCCGCCATCCGCCATATGCTGGAAAACCAGCCGAATCTGGAACTGTTTCAGCAGCAAGTTGATGATGTCACGCTGGAGGGTGACCGCATCAGCGGCGTGAAAACCGCCATGGGCGTCGAATTCAAAGCGCGCGCGGTGGTGTTGACCGCGGGCACGTTTCTGGCGGGCAAAATCCACATCGGCCTCGAAAACTACGCCGGCGGGCGCGCAGGCGACCCCGCCGCGCAAGGCTTGTCAGGCCGTCTGAAAGAATTGCAGTTGCCGCAAGGCCGTCTGAAAACCGGCACGCCGCCGCGCATCGACGGGCGCAGCATCGACTTTACCCAGCTCAGCGAGCAGCCCGGCGACACGCCTGTGCCGGTGTTTTCCGTGCGCGGCAACGCCGCCATGCACCCGCAGCAGGTAAGCTGCTGGATTACCCACACCAACGCGCAAACCCACGACATCATCCGCTCCGGCTTCGACCGCAGCCCGATGTTTACCGGCAAAATCGAAGGCGTCGGCCCGCGCTACTGCCCCTCGATCGAAGACAAAATCAACCGCTTTGCCGACAAAGAAAGCCACCAGATTTTCCTCGAACCCGAGGGCCTGACCACCCACGAATACTATCCAAACGGCATTTCCACCAGTCTGCCCTTCGACATCCAGCTCGCCCTCGTGCGCTCGATGAAAGGCCTCGAAAACGCCCACATCCTGCGCCCCGGCTACGCCATCGAATACGATTATTTCGACCCGCGCAACCTCAAAGCCAGCCTCGAAACCAAAACCATCGCAGGCCTTTTCTTTGCCGGGCAAATCAACGGCACCACCGGTTACGAAGAAGCCGCTGCCCAAGGTCTGCTGGCGGGCGCGAACGCCGTCCAATTCGTGCGCGAACAAGACCCGCTGCTGCTGCGCCGCGAGCAGGCTTATTTGGGCGTACTCGTTGACGATTTGATTACCAAAGGCGTGAACGAGCCTTATCGCATGTTCACCAGCCGCGCCGAATACCGCCTGCAACTGCGCGAAGACAACGCCGATATGCGCCTCACCGAAGCAGGCCGCCAAATCGGCCTCGTTTCAGACGGCCAATGGCAGGCGTTCGAGCAAAAACGCGAAGCCATCGAGCAGGAAATCCAACGCCTGCGCAGCACCTGGTACACGCCGCAAAAACTCGCCGAAAGCGAGCAAGAGCGCGTGTTCGGCCAAAAACTCTCGCGCGAAGCCAACCTACACGACCTGTTGCGCCGCCCCAATCTCGACTACGCCGCGCTGATGACCTTACCCGCCGCCGCGCCCGAAACCGCGCTTGCCGACGATGTGGTCGAACAAGTGGAAATCCAGGTGAAATACCAAGGCTATATCGACCGCCAGAACGAAGAAATCGAAGGCCGCAAAGACCTCGAAACCCTCAAACTGCCCGCCGACATCGATTACGGCAAAGTCAAAGGCCTCTCCGCCGAAGTGCAGCAAAAACTCAACCTCAACCGCCCCGAAACCGTCGGCCAGGCCAGCCGCATTTCCGGCGTAACCCCCGCAGCAGTGGCGCTGTTGATGGTGCATTTGAAGCGTGGGTTTAAGGAAGCGAAACAGGATTGACACCGACAACGCACCGCGTAAAGAGACGCCGTCTGAAAACATTTTTCAGACGGCATGATATCTTTGTAAAATCCCCCGCTCGTCGCACCCATGCAGGCGGGTGCCTAGTATCCGTAGCGCGGGCTCTGCCCGCGAAAACCGCAAGCCGATGCACAACGCTAAAACTACCTTGGCTGAAACCCCAAACGCCGTCATACCGACGCAGGTCGGTATCCACGTTTGAACCCCCGAAAACGCTCAATGCCGTCTGAAATATTTGTAGCGGACTTGCAAAGCTATAGTCGAAGAAATTAGTTTCTGCTACGGCGTTGGCTCGCCTTGTCGTACT
>JAUNTY010000103.1 GCA_030538415.1 Neisseria sp.
AATACCTCGCTGCAAATCAAAATCGAAGTGTGGGTAAAAACGCTGATGAACGACCGCCTCAACGACGACCGCCAGCTCGTGACCGAAGCCGTGTTCACCTATGTCGCCATCGACGGCAACGGCAGCAAGCGCCCCGTGCCGAAAAACGGCAATCCCAAGCTCGCCCATCTGGTTTGGCCATGAGCGACACCCTCACCGAACGGCTGCTCGAACATCTGTGGCTGCAAGAGCGGCTGAGCCACAACACCCTCGAAGGTTACCGCCGCGACCTCGCCAAAGTCGGCGCACGGCTGGCGGCGCAAAACCTTGACTTTCAAAACGCCGAAGCCGCCGACCTCGCCGCCGCCGTTTATCACCCAGACGAACAGCCGCGTTCGCAAGCCCGCGCCCTTTCCGCCTGCAAACGGCTTTACGGCTGGCTCGCCGAAACCGAACAGCGCGGCGACAACCCCACCCGCCATTTGAAAGCCCCCAAGCAGGCGCAAACCCTGCCCAAGCTGATTACCGAAAGCCAAATCGACGCGCTCTTGGCCGCCCCCGACACCGACACCCCGCACGGCCTGCGCGACAAAGCCCTGCTCGAAACCCTCTACGCCAGCGGCCTGCGCGTCACCGAAGCGGTAAAACTGAAAACCGGCGAAATCAACCTCGAGCGCGGCCTCATCAACACCATAGGCAAAGGCAACAAACAGCGGCTGGTGCCACTTGGCCAAGAAGCCGCCCACTGGATAAGCCGTTATATCGCCGAAGCCCGTCCCGCGCTCGCCAAAGGCCGCATCATCGACGAACTTTTCGTCAGCCAAAAGCGCAGCGGCATCAGCCGCCAACTCGCATGGATGATTGTGAAGCAATACGCCGATGTCGCAGGCATCGCCGAACTCAGCCCCCACGGCCTGCGCCACGCCTTCGCCACCCATTTAGTTAACCACGGCGCCGATTTGCGCGTGGTGCAGATGCTGCTCGGCCACGCTGATATCAGCACCACCCAAATCTACACCCACGTCGCCAACGAGCGCTTGAAAAATATCGTGGATACACACCATCCGCGCGGATAAAAATAGGCCGAGACCGTTGCAAAATACTTTTCCCTTGAAAATATCCATTGAATCCGTCATTCCGGCGCAGGCCGGAATCTATTTCTTTCAGATTCAGTTGATTGATTTTAAATGAGTTTTGTATTTAACCATAGATTCCGGCCTGCGCCGGAATGACGAGGCTGATGCTTTTTTGATGCAGTAAGAAGTATTTTGCAAAGGTCTCAGGCCGTCTGAAAAACCCGAATGCTTTCAGACGGCCTGATGATATTCCACTTGAAGATAAAGCGACCACCCGTCGCTCGTAGCGTGGGCTCCGCCCACGAACCCAACATTCCCTTTCAGACGGCCTGAGACTTTGCAAAATTCCCCTGTCCGTCGCACCCGCGCAGGCGGGTGCCCAGTGCAAAGCCTAGCTTTGCTTGTCTGCCCATTATTTTGACTAAAAAAACACAATACAAATCAAAAGCCTGTTCATTCACAAGATTGCCGAGTTCAAGCTGAAGCTATGCTCCAGACTAGGCACCTGCCTGCGCGGGTGCGACGGACAGGGAAATTTTACAAAGATTTCAATTCGCCTATTTCCCCGCCCACATGATTTAAATAACCGCCACCTGACCATCCGCCCCAATATCCGCTACAATCAAGCTTTCAGACGGCCTGCTACTCCGCCCATGCCCCTCACCACCCCGCCCCTCGCCCCGAAAACCGTGCAAGCCCTGCAACAGCTCGGCATCACCACGCTGGCCGACCTGCAACACTATGGCGCGGTCAAAGCCTTTTTATTGCTCAAAGCCGCAGAGTTAACCCTCACCCGCAGCACCCTCTGGCAACTGGCGGCCTTGTTGCAAAACACCACGCTGCAAGCCTTGACCGAAGCCGATAAAGCCGCCCTGCTCGAAGCCGTGCGCACGCATCCGCCCGTGGCCGTATTCCCGCCGCAAGCCGAAATGACAAGTTTTATGCGTGAAGCGCTGACGCAAGCCGAATTGTCCGCCGCCGCAGGCGAAATCCCCGTCGGCGCAGTCGTCGTGCATCAGGGCAACATCATCGCCGCCGCTCACAATACCTGCATCGCCGACCACAACATCAGCCACCACGCCGAAATCCGCGCCCTCGCCGCC
>JAUNTY010000059.1 GCA_030538415.1 Neisseria sp.
CGTCTGAAAACGCGCTACGCTTGTTTTCAGACGGCCTTAAACAAGAAAAAGCACGGCGGTTGCCGTGCTTTCGGGCAATAAGGTAAGACCTTATTTGTTTTTTTGTCCGCGAATATAATCCAGCGTTTTGAGTTGGGCGATGGCTGCTGCCAGAGCGGCATGCGCCTTGGCCAGCGATTCGTCGTCCTGGGCTTGGGAAATACGGGCTTCCGCCGCTTTTTTGGCTTCTTCGGCGCGCGCCTGATCCATTTCGCTGCTGCGCACTGCCACATCGGCCAACACAGTCAGCTTGTCAGGCTGCACCTCCAAAAGGCCGCCGGAAACGGCCACCAGTATTTCTTCAGCCTGGCCGGGCACGGTCAAACGCAATGCGCCCGGGCGAACCAAACTCATAATCGGCTCATGTCGCGGGTAAATACCGAGCTCACCTGTCAGGGTAGGCACCACCACAAAGCTGGCTTCGCCTGAATAGATGTTTTGCTCGTTACTGACCACTTCAACTTGCATGACACTCATGCCGGCCTCCTTAGTTTACGCTTTTGGCTTTCTCTACCGCTTCTTCGATGCCGCCAACCATATAGAATGCCTGTTCCGGCAGATGGTCGTATTCGCCGCTCAAAATCGCTTTGAAGCCGCCGATGGTGTCGCGCAGTGATACATATTTGCCGGGAGAGCCGGTAAATACTTCCGCAACGTGAAACGGTTGCGACAGGAAGCGCTGGATTTTACGCGCACGCATCACGGTCAGTTTGTCTTCGTCAGACAATTCGTCCATACCCAGAATCGCAATAATGTCGCGCAATTCTTTGTATTTCTGCAGGGTTGACTGCACACCGCGGGCAACATCGTAATGCTCCTGACCCAATACCATCGGATCCAGTTGGCGCGAGGTAGAATCGAGCGGATCCACGGCCGGGTAAATACCCAGAGAGGCAATGTCACGACTCAATACCACGGTAGCATCCAAGTGGGCGAAGGTGGTAGCGGGAGACGGGTCGGTCAAGTCATCCGCAGGTACGTATACGGCTTGAATCGAAGTAATCGAACCGGTTTGGGTAGAGGTAATACGCTCTTGCAAACGACCCATTTCTTCGGCCAATGTCGGTTGGTAACCTACGGCCGAGGGCATACGACCCAGCAGCGCGGATACTTCGGTACCGGCCAGTGTGTAGCGGTAGATGTTGTCGACGAAGAACAATACGTCGCGGCCTTTGCCGTTTTCGTCTTTTTCATCGCGGAAGTATTCGGCCATGGTCAAACCGGTCAGGGCTACGCGCAAGCGGTTGCCCGGGGGTTCGTTCATCTGGCCGTATACCATTGCCACTTTGTCCAATACGTTGGAATCTTTCATCTCGTGGTAGAAGTCGTTACCTTCGCGGGTACGCTCGCCCACACCGGCAAACACAGACAAACCGCTGTGCGCTTTGGCGATGTTGTTGATCAATTCCATCATGTTAACGGTTTTGCCCACACCGGCACCACCGAACAGACCCACTTTACCGCCTTTGGCAAACGGGCAAAGCAAGTCAATCACTTTGATGCCGGTTTCCAGCAGCTCGGTAGCAGCGGAAAGTTCGTCAAACTTCGGCGCGGTTTGATGAATGGCACGGCTGTTGGCCGCACCTACGGGGCCGGCTTCGTCCACCGGGTTGCCCAATACGTCCATAATACGGCCGAGCGTTTCCTTGCCTACCGGAACCGTAATCGGCGCGCCGGTATTGTTGACCGCCATGCCGCGTTTGAGGCCGTCTGAACTGCCCATCGCAATGGTACGCACCACGCCGTCACCCAAAAGCTGTTGCACTTCCAGGGTCAGGTCGGTATCGACCAGTTTAAGGGCGTCATACACGTGCGGCAGGGTATCGCGCGGAAATTCCACGTCCACCACCGCACCAATGATTTGTACGATTTTGCCTTGGCTCATTATCGTATCCTATTTTAAGTGCAGAGCCGCGCCTTAAACGGCGGCGGCACCTGCCACAATTTCTGACAACTCTGTGGTAATCGCGGCTTGACGCGATTTGTTGTACACCAAACGCAGCTCTTTGATGGCGTTGCCGGCATTGTCGGTAGCGGCTTTCATCGCCACCATACGCGCTGCCTGCTCTGAAGCCATGTTGTCGCTCAACGCCTGATACACCACAGACTCTAAATAACGGCGGACTAAGTATTCCAAAACGGTGGCCGGGCTGGGCTCATAACGGTAATCCCAGCTGTAGTCACTGTTTTCGCTGACGGCTTCCATTGTATTTTCGCCGATGGGCAGCAATGTTTCCATGCGCGGTTCTTGGCGCATGGTGTTCACAAAGCCCGAATACACCAAATGAATGGTATCCAAACGACGGTTTTCATAGCGCTGGAAGATTTCGGTCATGGCACCCAGCAGCAATTCCATTCTGGGGGTATCACCCATATTGGTCACGCTGGCAATCACATTCAAACCGATGCGCTGGCAGGCGGCCAAACCTTTACTGCCGAGGCAGACCACATCCACTTCTACACCTTGATCCTGATACTCCTTGACTTGCGCCAAAAATCTTTTCAAGACATTCGCATTCAAGCCGCCGCACAAACCTTTGTCGGTGGTAATCAGGATAAAACCGGCGCGCTGAACGCCGCCGCGATGCGGCTCCAGCAGTTTGACGCCGTGGTCGGAGTGGGTCTGAGCCAGATGGCCCATTACCAAGCGCACTTTTTCAGCATACGGACGCGCCAGGCGCATCCGCTCTTGAGTCTTCCGCATCTTAGAGGTTGACACCATCTGCATCGCTTTAGTGATCTTTTGGGTATTCTGAACACTGCGGATTTTGGTGAGAATCTCTTTTCCTACTGCCATTTCAGACTCCTTTCATCCGAATTCTCAAGCCTGATAGCTGTAAGAAGATTTAAAGGATTTCATGGCTTCGGTCAGCGCTTGCTCATTTTCATCGGACATGGCACCTGAAGCATTGATGGCATCCAAAACAGCAGGCTGCTGGGTGCGTACATAATTCAGGAACTCAGATTCGAATGCCAAGGCCTTGGAAACCGGCACATCCCCATATGAACCATTGTTAATCGCCCACAGGGTCAGCGCCATTTCGGCGGTGCTCAGGGTGCTGAATTGTTTTTGTTTCATCAATTCGGTCACCACTTCACCGTGTTGCAGCTGTTTGCGCGTGGCTTCATCCAAATCCGAAGCGAATTGGGAGAATGCCGCCAGCTCGCGGTATTGAGCCAATGCCAGACGGATACCGCCACCCAGCTTTTTGATGACTTTGGTTTGCGCCGCACCACCTACGCGCGATACGGAAATACCGGCGTTGATTGCGGGGCGGATACCGGAGTTGAACAGGTCGGTTTCCAGGAAGATTTGGCCGTCGGTAATCGAAATCACGTTGGTCGGTACGAACGCAGATACGTCACCGGCCTGGGTTTCGATGATTGGCAGCGCGGTCAGTGAGCCGGTTTTGCCTTTCACTTCGCCATTGGTCAGTTTTTCCACTTCATCGGCATTGATGCGTGCGGCACGTTCCAGCAGGCGGCTGTGCAGATAGAATACGTCGCCGGGATAGGCTTCACGGCCGGGCGGGCGGCGCAACAGCAGGGAAATCTGACGGTAGGCCACGGCTTGCTTCGACAAATCGTCATACACAATCAGCGCATCTTCACCGCGGTCGCGGAAAAATTCGCCCATGGTGCAACCGGCATACGGTGCGATAAATTGCAGCGCAGCGGCTTCGGAAGCGGTAGCAGCCACCACAATGGTGTGCGCCATCGCGCCGTGTTCTTCCAATTTGCGAACCACGTTGGCAATGGAAGAAGCCTTTTGACCCACGGCAACGTAGATACAAATCACGCCGGTGTCTTTTTGGTTCACAATCGCATCAAGCGCCACAGCGGTTTTACCGGTTTGACGGTCACCAATAATCAATTCGCGCTGACCACGGCCAATCGGCACCATAGAGTCAATCGCTTTCAGACCGGTCTGCATCGGTTGGTCTACCGATTGGCGGGCAATCACGCCCGGGGCGATTTTTTCAATCGGGGCGCTCAGGCTGGTATTAATCGGGCCTTTGCCGTCAATCGGGCGACCCAACGAATCCACCACGCGGCCAATCAGTTCGCGGCCGATCGGCACTTCCAGAATACGGCCGGTACAGGTTACTGTATCGCCCTCTTTGATATGCTCATATTCACCCAACACGACGGCACCAACGGAGTCGCGCTCCAGGTTCATGGCCAAGCCGAAAGTGTTGCCGGGGAATTCGAGCATTTCACCTTGCATCACGTCTGACAAGCCGTGCACGCGAACAATACCGTCGGTTACGGAAATCACGGTACCACGGGTACGGACTTCGGCATCTACCGACAGGTTCTCGATTTTGGCTTTAATCAAATCGCTAATTTCAGCAGGATTAAGCTGCATGAAAACTCTCCTAATTTGTCATAGCCGCATACAAGGCGTTTAACTTGCCTTGCAACGACAAATCCAACACCTGGTCGCCCACTTCTACTTTCACACCGCCAATCAGCTCGGGATCCACATGGGTGGACACTTCCAGACTGCTGCCGAAACGCTTTTGCAATTCGGCGGTCAAATCGGCCAGCTGCGCATCGGTCAGCGCATATGCGCTGTTGATAACAGCCCGTTGGGTATGATGAAGCGCCAGGGTCAAGTCTTGGTATTGTGCATAAACTTCAGGCAAAACCTGCAGGCGTTTGTGCTCGGCCAGTACGGATACGAAATTTTTCAGGTTCGCATCTTTCAGACCCACCAGCTCGGCCAGCATGGCCGCCTTTTCGGCAGCACCGGTTTCAGGTTGCTCAATCAGTGAAACAACTTTCTTCTGCTGCACGACTGATGCCAGTTGTTGCAGTCCGCCCAGCCAAGACTCAATTTGGTTTTTCTCTTGAGCCAAACCAAACAATGCTTTCGCATAGGGCCTGGCAATCGTTGCGAACTCAGCCATAAGATTACAGCTCCTGTTTCAGGGCGCTGAGCATTTGTGCGTGTTTGTCAGCATTCACTTCGCTGCGCAAAATGGACTCGGCACCTTTCACCGCCAATGCAGCCACCTGTTCACGCAAAGCTTCGCGGGCGCGGTTGGCTTCTTGTTCTACATCGGCTTTGGCTTGGGCTGTGATACGGGCAGCTTCTGCAGAAGCCTGATCTTTGGCTTCCTCGACAATTTTAGCTGCACGTTTCTCGGCATTGGCTACCATTTCGGTAACCTGATTACGTCCTTCGGCTAAGAGTTCTGCAACACGCTTTTCTGCCTGCTCAAAATCGTTTTTACCGCGCTCGGCAGCTGCCAGGCCCTCGGCGATTTTGTCGGCGCGCTCGTCCAACGCTTTTGCAATCGGCGGCCACACGAATTTCATGGTAAACCAGACCAGAATGAAAAAGACGATTAACTGCGCAAATAAGGTTGCATTTAAATTCACTTTACTTAACCTTCGTATTAGGGTTAATCAAACAAACGACGTTTCGTTTGGTTAGACTTAGCCTGCAAACGGGTTAACGAAAGCGAACAGCAGGGCAATGGCCACACCAATCAGGAAAGCCGCATCAATCAAACCGGCAATCAGGAACAATTTGGTTTGCAGCGGGCCGATCAACTCGGGTTGACGGGCAGAAGATTCCAGATATTTGGAACCGACCATACCGATACCGATGGCAGCGCCCATCGCGCCAAAAGCAACGATCAGACCACAAGCGATAGCAATTAAACCACCCATTTCAAAACTCCTTAAAGTAAAAACAAAGGTTGAGGAACTACGTTAAAAAAACAACTAAAACTACGAAAAAGCACTATCTTGCCTTAATGATGATCATGCGCCTGACCGATATAAACAAACGCCAATGCCATGAAAATAAAAGCTTGCAAGGTAATAATCAGAATATGGAAGATGGCCCACGCCACCCCGGCCAGAATATGCAGAACAAACAGGATGGGGTCCATCACACCGATGCTGCCGGAAGCCGCCCATGCGCCGCCCAACAGGGCAATCAGCAGAAACACCAGCTCGCCCGCATACATATTGCCGAACAACCGCATGCCGTGCGATACGGTTTTAGACAGGAATTCCAGAATATTCATGATGAAATTGAACGGCGCCAGCATGGGGCCGAACGGGGCGCTGAACATCTCGTGCATCCAGCCGCCGAGGCCTTTGATTTTAACACTGTAATACAGGCAGATCAGCAAGACGCCGATGGCCAGCGCCAGCGAAGTATTCAAATCGGCGGTCGGCACCACGCGCAGGAGGGCATGATGATCACCGGTAGCCGCCTGGAAAGCCATCGGCAGCAAATCCACCGGCAGCAAATCCATCGCATTCATCAGGAAAATCCACACAAACAAGGTCAAACCCAAAGGCGCCACGAATTTTCGCGATTGCTCGTTGTGTACGATGCTTTTGCACATGTCGTCAACAAATTCAAACAACAACTCCACTGCCGCCTGAAAGCGGCCGGGCACACCGGCGGTTGCCTTGCGGGCGCCGCGCCACAGGAAAAAGCTGCCAATCGCACCCAACAATACGGCGAAGAAAACCGCATCAATATTGATATAGGAAAAATCGGCGATGTTTTTCAGGCCTTGGCCCCGGGTTACGTCCGACAGACTGGTCAAGCTCTGTAAGTGGTGCTTGATGTAGTCGGCAGCGCTCATTGCTTCACTACTTGCCATAATGTTGAACTCTCAAAAATGCTAAAAAAACCAGATGACTGACTGCAAACAATCCCAACAGAAAGGGAATGAACACCAGCGTTTCATGCCAGACGACAAATACCGCCAACATCAACACCAGCGACAGTGTTACTTTTAAACTTTCTCCGAGCAGAAACCCTTTGGCCGCCATTTGCGGATAGGGCCTGAAAATTCTTAAAAGCAATACCGCCGTCGCCGAGGGCAGCAAATAACACAAACCGCCCGCCACCGCCGACCATAATCCGTTGATTCCACTAAAAAACAAACTGACCAACGCGGCCAGCGCCAGCGCCGCCGACTGTAATAACAAGATTCTTTTCATACAACACGCAGCTACAGGCAAGATAGGCGGGGCTACTATAATAAAGAAGCTTTTACGCGTCAAGACAATTTGTTAATCTTTGTGAACCAAAAAAGCTTTTTTATCGGCTCACATCTTACAATCGCTCACGCCGCGTTTGGAGCACACCGAATCACGCAACCCTCAATCCAACCGTTTGGCACATTTTTTGACAGGCGCATGACCCCGATTACACTCGGACTACATACTACTACATAATTTAAAAAATTAAACAGCAGATTATCGGCAAACCAGCTTACATTCTGCTCCTTTTTTCGAGATTTTAAATGATTTATATCAAAAAACAAGGCCGTCTGAAAAAGCCACGATTCAGACGGCCTCGTTTGCCGATTAATTGCATCAATATTCGTTATCAATACCCAGATGGCTTAACAGGGCTTCCAACGTTTCGGGGGAATCGAAATGCAGCACGATTTTGCCTTTTTTCTGATTGCGGGTTTGCACTTCCGCATTCACGCCGAGCTTTTCCGTAAGCGCTTCATTCAAACGGCGGATATCGGGAGGCACCGCTGCTTTATGAATATCGCCGATTTTTTTACCTTGCTGCGCCATCTGGCTGCGCCGCTCCACTTCGCGCACCGACCAGCCGTTTTTCACCGCTTTTTGCGCCAGCATCAGCTGCTCGACCACCGGCAGGGTCAGCAGGGCGCGGGCGTGCCCCATTTCCAGGCGGCGCTGGTAGAGCATGTCTTGCACCGGCTCGGGCAGGCTCAACAGGCGCAGGCTGTTGGAAATGGCGCTGCGGCTTTTGCCCACTGATTTGGCAATGGTTTCATGGGTGAGGCTGAATTCGTCGGCCAGCCGCTTCAACCCGCGCGCTTCTTCGATGGGGTTGAGGTTTTCGCGTTGCAGGTTTTCAATCAGACCCATCGCCAGGGCAGCTTCGTCGCTGATGCTTTTGACCACCACCGGAATTTCGGTGAGCCCGGCCAGCTGGCTGGCACGCCAACGGCGCTCGCCGGCAATCAGCTCGTATTGCGACAGCCCGCGCTCGCGCACAATCACCGGTTGAATCACGCCCTGCGCCTTGATGGATTCGGCCAATTCCTGCAAGGCTTCGTCGTCTATCTGCACGCGCGGCTGATAGCGGCCGGGCTGGATATCGCTCACCGCCACGCTGGTGAGCCTGTCGTTATCGCTGCTGGCGATGCTGTTGGAAATCAGCGAATCTAAACCGCGACCTAAGCCGCCTTTGGGTTTTGCCATAGTAAACTATCCTTTTCAGACGGCCTGTGATGTTGATCGGATGCTATTTTAACGAAAATCGGCACCCGTATAAAGCAAAGCAGTTTTCAGACGGCTCAAGAGTTTCCTAACAAGGCGGCGCTGATTGACTTGAGGCTCCCACACCAAAGCCTTGCCGCTCTCTTGCAAGTTAAGACGAGCCAACTCAGTCAGGTTTTTTTATGAATGCCCATAATCCATTACAATATGTGTTTTAGGCCGTCTGAAGCTTTGCTCCCATGAATTCTGTTTTGTCTTTCGATGCCGTCATTATCGGCGCCGGTGCTGCCGGTATGATGTGCGCCGCCCGTTTGGGACAGGCGGGCAAACGTGTGGCCTTGCTCGACCACGCCGCCAAAATCGGCGAAAAAATCCGCATTTCCGGCGGTGGCCGCTGCAATTTCACCAATAAAAACCTCAACGGCCACGACGGCTCGCAATATTTTGTTTCGCAACAGCCGCGCTTTGTGCGCCATGCGCTCTCGCGTTATACCAGCGCCGACTTTACCGCCCTGCTCGAGCGACACCGCATTCCCTATCATGAAAAACACCGCGGCCAGATGTTTTGCGACCGCAGCGCCCAAGACATCATCGATATGCTGCAAAACGAATGTGCACAAGGCGGCGTGTATTGGCACACCGGCTGCCATATCGAATCGGTGACACATTTTCAGACGGCCTCTGCCTCATTCTTTGAAATCCACACCAATCAAGGCATATTTCACAGTGAAAAATTAATCGTCGCCAGCGGCGGTTTGGCCGTGCCCGCCATCGGCGCGACCCCGTTCGGCTACGAACTGGCCAAACAATTCGGCCACAGCATCATTACCCCCGAAGCCGCCTTAGTGCCGCTGCGTTTCGAGCATTGGGCGCAACACGGCTACGACACCCTCTCCGGCATCGCCCTGCCCGTGCGCATCCAAACCCGCCACGGCAAAGCGGTGATGCAGTTTGACGAAGATTTATTGTTCCGCCACAAAGGTTTGAGCGGGCCGGCGATTTTGCAGATTTCAAGCTACTGGCAGGCAGGGCAAACCATCCACATCAACCTCGCTCCCGATGCAAATCTTGCCGACGCGCTCTGCCACGGCAAACACGGCCAAAAAATCCAGCTCAACACCGCCTTGAAGCAACACTGCCCCGCCCTGCCCGACCGTCTGCTCGATTTCTGGCTCGCCCAAGCCGAATACGCGCCGTTTGCCGCACAAAAATGGGCGGACATCCCGAATGCGGTGTTGAACAAACTCGGCGACAGCCTCAACAATTGGACTTTACTACCCAGCGGTTCAGACGGCCACAAAAAAGCCGAAGTGACCCGCGGCGGCGTGAACGTGAAAGAAATCGACCCGAAAACCATGCAGAGCAAACTGCAACCCGATCTCTATTTTATCGGCGAAGTGATAGACGTCACCGGCTGGCTCGGCGGCTACAATTTCCAATGGGCGTGGTCTTCGGCGGTGTGTGCGGCGGAAGCGGCAGTGGCTGACCGATAAATCCAGCAACACAAATCTTGTAAGCAACCGGCCGCCATGCAGCAGGCCGTCTGAAATATTTTCAGACGGCCTCTAATCTTTGCATATATTTCAAACCCTTGCCCTAGACCTACCCGCTTTTTGCCTCTAAGATAAAAGCACAACATCAAAATATCCCGCGCGCAAGCCGTTGCCGTTTCAGCCGCCACGCCCACCCTCTGCACAAGGAGCGCATGCACCATGCTGGCCAAACAAACCCGACACATCCGCGACGTGCTCTCGCTGGTTTACGGCGAGCCGCACCAGCCCAAAAGCCCCGCCCCCGATATCGCCGCCTCATGGCGCCGCTGCGTGCACCAACACGGCCTCAATCCCGAAACCCTGCACGAAGCGATGATTCTGCCGCACCACCACCTCCTGCAGCATCAGGATGCGATGGACAGCCTCACCGCGGTTGCCCGCCACGGGCTGCAGGTATTGTGGCAGCAAATCCGCGACATGGGCTATGTGGTGCTGCTGTCCGACGAACAAGGCGTGGTGGTGGAATCATTCGGCTGCGACAAGCAAACGCGCGAACTCACCCGCGCCGGCCTGCATCTGGGCGCACTCTGGCGCGAAAACACCAACGGCACCAGCGCCGTGGGCATGGTGCTGGCCACCGGCGATGCCGCCATCGTGCACCGCGCCGACCATTTCGACGCCACCCATATCGGCCTCACCTGCACCGCCGCACCGGTATTCGATTCGCAAAACCGCCTGCGCGCCGTGCTCGACGTCTCCGCACTCACCCCGCCGCCCGCCAAGCAGAGCCAATATTGGGTGTTGCAGCTGGTGCGCCACTTCGCCGCGCTGGTGGAAATCGCCGCGCTGATTCAGGCGCACCGGCGCGACTGGATTGTGCGCCTCGGTTATGCCGCCGAATTTCTCAACGTAGCGCCTGAATTCCTGATTGCCGTCAACGATGCAGGCCGGATCAGCGGCGCCAACCATGCTTTTTACCAATGGGCGGCCACTCATCTGGATATGCCGTCTGAAAGCCTGCCCGGCAGCCCCTTCGACCAGCTGGCCGACCAAAGCCTGATTGCCCTTTACGGCAGCGCCGCCGAACGTGCTACCGTGATGCTCGGCGACACCCGGCTGTTTGCCAGCGTATCGCCGCCGGCCGACCAACACACCACATCGCCCGACGAGCCCGAGCTGCCCGCCGCGCTGGCGCAGCTCTACGGCGCCAAAAGCCGCCACCGCCGCACGTTGCAGCGCATCGCCGTGCTCGCCGACACGCCCGTGCCGGTGTTGATTAACGGCGAAACCGGCTCCGGCAAAGAATTTCTCGCCCGCGCCATCCACCTTTCCGGCAACCGCGCCGACCAGCCGTTTATCGCCGTCAACTGCGCCGCCATCCCCGAAAACCTGATTGAAAGTGAATTATACGGCTACGCGCCGGGCAGCTTTTCAGGCGCCGACCGCAAAGGCAAAATCGGCCTGATTCAGGCGGCCGACGGCGGCACGCTGTTTCTCGACGAAATCGGCGACATGCCGCTCTACCTGCAATCGCGGCTGTTGCGCGTGTTGTCGGAGCGCGAAGTGATGCCGGTGGGCAGCACCCGCGCCGTCAAAGTCGATATCCGCGTGATTTCCGCCACCCACGCCGATTTGCAGGAGCGCATCGCCGCCGGTAAATTCCGCGATGATTTGTATTACCGCCTCAACAGCGCCCATCTGGTGCTGCCGCCCCTGCGCGAGCGCGACGATTTCGACTACATCATGCGCATCATTTTGCAACGCGCCGCCGAAAAAACCGGCCGGCCGGTAAAAGCCCTTTCCGCCCGCGCACTCGACATCCTGCGCGCCTACGATTGGCCGGGCAACCTGCGCCAGCTCGCCGGCGTACTCGAAGTGGCGCTGCTCACCTCGGGCGGCATCCGCATCGAAAGCGATGATTTGCCCGACTACATCAAAACCGCCAGCCGCCCGTTTTTCCACGAGCCCGCAGCCGACGCCCCCGCAGCCGACAAATCGGTGCTGGAAAACGCCGAAAGCCTCAAAACCGCGCTGGCAGCCTGTCGGGGCAATGTCTCCGCCTTTGCCAGGCAGCTCGGCGTCAGCCGCATGACGGTGTACCGCTATCTGGAAAAACACGGCCTGCAAAGCTGAGCAGGCGGCCGCTCCCGCCTGCATTGGCGCGGGCTTTTCAACCCGCTTCTGCCCGCGCAAAAATCATGCCGATTTTCAGGCCGTCTGAAAGCCGCTTGATGTATAATGGCGGCCTCTGCAACCACCCTTTTTTCAGGCCATTATCAGGAAACCGAACATGATCAACCCCATTTCCGCCCTGTCGCCGCTTGACGGCCGCTATGCCAAATCCGTCGAGTCCCTGCGCCCGATTTTCTCCGAATACGGCCTGATGAAAGCCCGTGTCAAAGTCGAGCTGAACTGGCTCAAGGCGCTGGCCGCCGAGCCGAAAATCGTGGAAGTGCCCGCATTCAGCGAGTTCACCATCAAGGAAATCGACGATGTGATTGCCGATTTCTCGCTTGACGACGCCGCTGCAGTGAAAGCCATCGAAGCCACCACCAACCACGATGTGAAAGCCATCGAATACTGGCTCAAAGAGCGCTTTTCCGGCGTGCCCGAAGTGGCCGCCGCCAGCGAATTCATCCACTTCGCCTGCACCAGCGAAGACATCAACAACCTTTCCCACGCGCTGATGCTGCAAGAAGCACGCGAAACCGTGTTGCTGCCGCAATTGGCCGAAATCACCGCCAAGCTGACCCAAATGGCACACGATTTGGCCGCCGTACCGATGATGAGCCGCACCCACGGCCAACCCGCCACGCCCTCTACGCTCGGCAAGGAAATCGCCAACGTGGTGTATCGTTTGCAACGCCAACAAAAAGCGCTGGAAGCGCAAGAATTTTTGGGCAAAATCAACGGCGCGGTCGGCAACTACAACGCCCACATGGTCGCCTATCCCGATGTCGATTGGGAAGCGCATTGCCGCCGTTTCGTCGAACAGGATTTGGGCTTGACCTTCAACCCCTACACCATCCAAATCGAGCCGCACGACTACATGGCCGAGTTTTTCCAAACCGTCAGCCGCATCAACACCATCCTCATCGATTTCAACCGCGACGTGTGGGGCTATATTTCACTCGGCTACTTCAAGCAGAAAGTGAAAGCGGGCGAAGTGGGTTCATCCACCATGCCGCACAAAGTCAACCCGATTGATTTTGAAAACTCCGAAGGCAACCTCGGCATGGCCAACGCCGTGTTGGGCTTTTTGAGCGAAAAACTGCCCGTTTCCCGCTGGCAGCGCGACCTCACCGACAGCACCGTGTTGCGCAATATGGGCGTCGGCATCGGCTACACCATCCTCGGTTTCGTCGCCCACCTGCGTGGGTTGAACAAGCTCGAAGCCAATCCCGCCGCGCTGGCCGCCGACCTCGACGCCACTTGGGAATTGCTGGCCGAGCCGATTCAAACCGTGATGCGCCGCTACGGTGTGGAAAATCCGTATGAAAAACTGAAAGACCTCACCCGCGGCAAAGGCGGCATCACGCCCGAGGTATTGAAAGTGTTTGTCGAATCGCTGGAAATCCCCGCCGAAGCCAAAGCCACCCTGCTCGCGCTCACCCCCGCGCTGTATGTGGGCAAGGCCGAAGCGTTGGCCAAACGCATCTGATCGTGGTGCCATATAAAACAGGCCGTCTGAAAGATTTACTTTCAGACGGCCTTTATTCATGTTTTGAATCACACGAAGCGCGGTTGTTTATAGAGGAAAAACTTAATTCCTACTACGGCGTTGCTGCGCCTAGCCGTACTATAGTGAAAAACTTAATTTCTACTACCGCGTTGCTGCGCCTGGCCGTACTATCTGCACTGTCTGCGGCTTGCTGCCTTGTATTAGAGTAAGTTTTCCCTCTATATTTACCGGCCCGTTACCAACATTTCTTTTCCCCGAGCCGCATATCTGTTTACAATAGCCTTTTCATCCCGAGGCCGTCTGAACGCGCCGCAAAGCAGCCATTATGAAAAAACACATTACCATCCTCGACGGCGGCATGGGGCGCGAGCTCAACCGCCGTGGCGCACCGTTCCGCCAACCCGAATGGTCGGCGCTGGCGCTGACCGAAGCGCCCGACATCGTGCGCGAAACCCATCTGGATTTTATCCGCGCCGGCGCCGAAGTCATCATCACCAACAGCTATGCGGTGGTGCCTTTCCACATCGGCGCGCGCTTTGCCGTCGAAGGCGAAACGCTCGCCGCCGTGTCGGGCAGGCTGGCGCGCGAAGCCGTGGTGCAAAGCGGCAAAGCCGTGCGCGTGGCCGCTTCGCTACCGCCCTTGTTCGGCTCCTACCGCCCCGATTTGTTTGACGCCGCCCGCGCCGCCGACATCGCGCTGCCGCTGATTCGCGGCCAGGCGCCTTATGCAGACATCTGGCTGGCCGAAACCCAAAGCAGCATCGCCGAGCCCGTTGCCATCAAAGCGCTGCTGCCCGCCGACGGCAAGCCTTTCTGGGTATCGTTTACGCTGGAAGACGAGCACCCGCACACCGAGCCGCTGCTGCGCTCGGGCGAGCGCGTGGCCGATGCCGTCGCCGCCATGCTTGATCTCGGCGTCGACGCCATCTTGTTCAACTGCAGCCAGCCCGAAGTGATGGACAACGCCGTGGCCGCAGCCCGCCAAATTCTCGATCAACGCGGCAGCCGGGCGCATCTGGGCGTGTATGCCAATGCATTTGAACCGCACGCGGGCGAAGCGCTGGCCGCCAACGACGGCCTCGACGCCATCCGCAAAGACACCACGCCCGACAACTACCTTGCCCGGGCGCAGCGCTGGTGCGCCGCCGGGGCAGACATGGTGGGCGGCTGTTGCGGCATCGGCCCCGAGCATATCGAAGCGCTGGCCGCCGGCTTGAACAGCCGCTGAAGCAGCACGAGACCTTTGCAAAATCCCTACTTGTCGCACCCGCGCAGGCGTGTGCCCAGTGCAAAGCGCAGCTTTGCTTATCTACCTATAGTGGAAAAACTTACTCTAATACAAGGCAGCAAGCCGCAGACAGTACAGCAGCTAGTACGGCTAGGCGCAGCAACGCCGTAGTAGGAATTAAGTTTTTCCACTATATTTTTCTGATTCTAAAAATCCAATATTAATCATGAGGCTGTGAATTTTTGGAGCGGGCAAGTTTGAGTTGAAGCGTTGCTTCAAACTGGGCACCCGCCTGCGCGGGTGCGACGGTTGTTTTTGCAAAAGTCTCAGCCCTTCAACCGCTTTGGCAGCAAGGCCGTCTGAAACACACTCCCGGTTTCAGACGGCCTTGTTTTCGCTTTACTTTATTTGCCCGTTTTATTTGCGCGCGGTTTTCCGATTCAGATGATACACCGCCACGCCCATCAGCAAGCCCCAAAATGCGCTGCCAATGCCGAACAAGGTCATGCCCGAGGCCGAAGCCAAGAGCGTGACCAGCGAAGCTTCGCGCGTGGTTTCGTCCTGCCAGGCGCCGAGCAGGTTGGCTTGCAGGGTGCCGAAAATGGCGATGCCCGCCAGCGCCGCCAGCAATTCGGCGGGCAGCGCGGCAAACAGCGCCACCACCATGCCGCCCGCCGCGCCCAGCCCGAGATACATCACGCCCAACCATATATTGGCCAGATAGCGGCGCTGCGGGTCTTTGTCGACATCGCTGCCCATGCAGATGGCGGCGCTGATGGCGGCCAGGTTCACCATAAACGCCCCGAACGGCGCAAACAATACCGTCGCCGCCGCACTGCTGCTGATCAGCGGCTTGGCGGGGGTGTCGTAGCCGTAGCTGCGCATAATCGCCATGCCGGGCACGTTTTGCGTGGCCAGCGAGGCGATAAATAGCGGCACACCGACGCTGATTATCGGGCCGATATGAAACACGGGCGTTACCCATTCCAGCACCGGCGCGCTCCAGCGCAGGCGGCTCCAGTCGAGCAGCCCCGCCAGCGCCGCATAACCGAAGCCCGCCAGCAGCATCAGCAGGATGCTGTAGCGCGGCATGCGGATTTTGCTGAGCAGGTAAGTGGCCAGCATCAGCAACACCAGCACCGTCTGCCCCTGCATGGCGGTAAACACGCGGCTGCCGAAATTAATCAGGATGCCCGCCAGCATCGCCGCCGCCAGCGAAGCCGGAATCAGCTTCACCAGCCGGTCGAACCAGCCCGCCGCCGACACCAGCAACATCGCCGCCCCGGCAAACATAAACCCCGCCACCGCCTCGTTCAGCGAAATGCCGCTCATGCCCACCATCAGCGCCGCCCCCGGCGTGCACCAGGCCATCATCACCGGCGCCTTGTAGCGCACGCTCAGCCACAAAGTGAGCACGCCGCACACCAACCCGATGATGGTAAACCACGAAGTAATCTGGGCATCGCTCGCCCCGAAGGCCTGCGCCGCCTGAAAGATAATCACCGCGCTGCTGCCGTAAGACACCAGCAACGCGGCCACGGCGGCGGCAAAATGGGCGGGGGAAAAAGAGGCGGCGGAAAGTTTCATGATTCAAACCAACATCGTGGGCGGAACCGTGTTTATAACATATTTTAACGCGGGCGGCTTCAGACGGCCTCTGCACTCCGCCGCCGCACTTACTTGCAGGCCGAGACCTTTGCAAAATACTTTTTTCTTGGAAATATCCATTACATCCGTCATTCCG
>JAUNTY010000004.1 GCA_030538415.1 Neisseria sp.
CCGGAGGGCAGGCGGGTGGCGGTGCGCTTCAATAACCGTTTGCTAACCGGCGTGGTGTGGGCGAACCATGTTCAGATTCAGAGCGATCTTGCTCCTGCCAAAATCCAGCCCGTGTTGCAAGTCTTCGACGACGAACCGCTGTTGCCTGAAAGCTGGCGCAAGTTGTTGGCTTTTGCTTCCCGTTATTATCATTATCCGCTTGGTCAGACCGTGTTTACTGCGTTGCCGCAGGGTTTGAAAGAAGCCAAGCCCGCCGCATTGCCCGAAGCGCCGTTGTTTTATGTCTTGAACGAGCAAGGCCGAGCCCAAGCTGCGCCGCCTGCGCACCACCGCAAAAAGCACGCCTTGTGGCAGGCGCTGCATTCAGACGGCCTGAGCCTTGTTGCGTTGAAAAAAATCCATCCGCAAGCGAATAAATTAATTGAACAATGGCAGCAGGCAGGCTGGGTTGCTGCCAGTCAAGCTACCATGCCGCGCTTGAAGCCGTCTGAATACACGCTCAATGCCGAGCAGCAACAGGCTGCAGATGCCATCGGGGCAGCATTTGACCGTTTCCAACCTTTTCTGCTTTACGGCATCACCGGCAGCGGCAAAACCGAAGTGTACTTCGACGCCATCGCCAAAACACTAGCGGCGGGCAAGCAAGTTTTGTTTCTACTACCCGAAATCAACCTCACGCCGCAACTGCTCAAGCGGGTGGCGCAGCGCTTCGATGAAGTACCGACTGCGGTGTTGCACAGCCAAACCGCTGCAGGTAAGCGTACGCAAGACTATTTACGCGCCCTTAGCGGCGAAGCCAAACTGGTCATTGGCACACGACTGGCGGTGTTTACGCCCATGCCCGATATCGGCCTGATTGTAGTTGATGAGGAACACGACAGCTCATTCAAGCAAGACAATGAATTGCGTTACAACGCCCGTGATTTGGCGGTTTGGCGTGCGCAACAGGCAGTCTGCCCGATTGTGCTCGGCAGCGCCACACCGAGTCTGGAGAGTTGGTACAAAGCCCAAAGCGGCGCATATCGCCTGCTCGAATTGAGCGCCCGCGCCCACGCAGCCGCGCAACTGCCGCAAGTGCAAATTCTCGATGTGCGCCGTCTGAAACTCGACAACGGCTTTTCCGAACCGGCTTTGCAACTATTGCAGCAAAATTTCCAACAAGGCGGCATGTCGCTGGTTTACCTCAACCGGCGCGGCTTTTCCCCCGCCCTTTTTTGCGGCGACTGCGGCCATACTTTCGGCTGCCCGCGCTGCTCCGCCAAAATGGTACTGCACCAACGCGCCCGCCAGCTGCGCTGTCACCATTGCGACTACCGCCAGCACGTGCCAAACAAATGCCCCGACTGCGGCAACCAAGACCTTACCGCCGTCGGTCACGGCACCCAACGCGTTGAAGAAACTCTGCGGCTGGCGCTGCCACAAGCCAAAATCGCCCGGGTCGACCGCGACAGCACCAGCAAAAAAAACGACTGGCAAACGCTCTACCGCCGTATTGCCGACAACGACATCGATATTTTAGTCGGCACGCAAATGCTCGCCAAAGGCCACGACTTTGCCCGCCTCAATCTCGTGGTGGTGTTGAATGCCGACGGCAGCTTATACAGCGCCGATTTCCGCGCTCCCGAGCGCCTGTTTGCCGAGCTGATGCAGGTATCGGGCAGAGCAGGCCGCGCCGACGCACCAGGCAAGGTGTTGATTCAAACCCAATTGCCCGACCACGCCGTGTTTGCCGCGATTCAGGCGCAAGATTACCGTCGCTTTGCCGATGTGGAGCTGGCGGAGCGTCAATCGTTTCAGATGCCGCCTTTCGGCTTCCAGACGGCTATTCGCGCCGATGCCTTACATATTGACGAAGCAATGCGGTTTTTGCAGCAAATCAGGCAGGAAGCGGAAGCATGCCTGCCCGAGACGGTTGCTCAGCTTGGCCCCGTGCCGATGCTGATGGTGCGTCTGGCTGAGCGCGAACGGGCGCAACTTTTTCTTGAGGGCACCAACAGGCGCGATTTGCATCAGGCAACGTCACAGTGGGTACGACTGCTGCAACATCATGCCCACCATAAAATACGCTGGTCGGTGGATGTGGATCCGCAGGAGATGTAACTGCATGATGCGTATTGTTTGTCGATTGCCTCCACTACAGCATGCGGGGGGATGTTTCTGAAATCGTAGTATGTGGAGTTTTAGCCGATAAGGTGAGCTGACCTACATGACTATTGTTTTAATTTCAAATCAAAAAACTTTGCAAAATACCCCGCTCGTCGCACCCGCGCAGGCAGGTGCCCAGTCTGAAGCAACGCTTCAGCTCAAACTTGCCAGCCCTGGAAATGCGCAATTTCATGATGAATATTGGATTTTTAGAATCATAAAAATATAGTCGGAGAAATTAGATTCTGATACAAGGTGGCGAGCCGCAGACAGTACAGATAGTACGACAAGGCGAACCAACGCCGTAGCAGGAACTAATTTCTCCGACTATAGGTAGACAAGCAAAGCTGCGCTTTACACTAGGCACCCGCCTGCGCGGGTGCGACGGGTAGAGGAATTTTGCAAAAGTTTCAGCTTTTTAGCCTTTCAGACGGCCTCTGAATGTGCAGCAAGCCTAAATGCGGGTATTGTTGCCTGATTTGCATAAGTATGACCAATGACTGTAAAATAGATACTTAATTTTTAACCATAAATAGCGCTGTTATTCTAAAAGTGACCATTTTTGTCAAAGTATTCGCATATTCGTAACAAAAATAGTCTTTGGGTGTTCGTAATAGCCGAGAGATCCTGATTCAGGCGAAATTCGATTTGGTATAAAAATTGCTTACGTATCCATACTCCTGTCTGTGTATATTGCAGATGATGCAATGTGGCAACCAGGGCGCTATCAAGAAAAATTAACTTGAAATCATGGCGTGGGAAAAATAAATTAAAAGCAGGCAGTCAAAAAAGGGGGTGACAAATTGATGGTTTGTCACTTTTTGTCGTGGTTGGAGCAAATAAAATAATGACTGACTTAAATATTTGAGGTGAGGCATCGCCGTGTTGTATGAAGCGTTAAGTCTCGCAGCCATAGCAGAAAGATTAAATAAAATGGCTATAAAGCGATACCGAAATATCAAATTCCAGTAATTCAATTCAAAGAAAGTGCAAGATGAACAAGATTTACAAAACCATTTGGAATGAAACGACCCAAAGCTGGGTCGCCGTATCTGAATTGGATGCCGCCAAAGGCAAGCGCAGCTCGAGCGAATCGGGTGGCTCGGCAAGCTTTATCACAATGGGTAGTTTGTTTGGCTTTAAGGCCTCGTTGATGGCGGTGGCCATGGCATTGCCGATGGCGCTGGTGCCCGAGACGGCGTCGGCAGTCGCCTATTGCACCGGCGGTGTGACGACAGGAGGCGTGGGCAACGACGTGGTTTGTGGCTCTACTGCGACAAGCACCAGGATTTCAGGGTTGGATTCTGTTGTTGTGGGGGCAGGGGCAAGCTCACGTTCTGTCGGTAATGTTGTTATCGGGGCAGGTGCATCAGCCGGAGTTGCCGGTGCAACAACGGGTGGCGGGCGTACTGCTATTGGTAGTCGTGTCTCGGTAACCGGTGATCAATCGACAGCAATTGGTGCGGATGTACTGGCAAGCGGGGATTCCTCAATCTCTATTGGTGGTGATGATTTGGATAATGTTGGCATAGCGACAGTCAACGGTAGAACCGTTAGCGCTATTTATAATGATTTGACCGGTCAAGGCGGGATCGGCAACAGAGTCTATCGCGCCACTAATGCCTCGGGCGCAGGCTCGGTGGCTGTCGGGGTGCAATCTCTTGCATCAGGTGCACTTGCCACCGCATTTGGTACCAAGACCACTGCAGAAGGTCTCGCCGCTACTGCTCTGGGTGTGGGCGCGGATGCGTCCAAGGATAACTCGGTTGCACTCGGCTCCGGTGCGACCACTACCACCGATGCCACTTATGTGCCGGACGTTACCGTAGGCGGTATCAAGTACACCTTTGCCGGCGGTACGCGCGTATTGGCAGGCAACCAAGTGTCTGTCGGTAGCGCAGGCTACGAACGCCAAATCAAAAACGTCGCACCGGGACAAATCACTTTAGAAAGCACCGATGCCATCAACGGCAGTCAGCTTTTTGTGACGCAGCAAGCCATCGGTACGATGGGTGCCAGTGTGGCAACAACATTGGGTGGCGGTTCGACCGTCAATGCCGACGGCAGCATTTCAGCGCCGAGCTACACCATCAACGGCAATACTTATAATAATATTGGTGACGTGCTGGCTGCCAGTACCCCCCATTTTTATAGTGTCAATAGCACCGACGCTACCGCAGGCAACTACAACAACAACGGCGCGACCGGCACAAATGCGTTAGCGGCGGGTGCGAATGCCGTCGCGGCAGGATCCAGTTCTACAGCGGTTGGATACGGTGCGCAAGCATTGGGCATCAGGTCCGTAGCGCAAGGCAATGCAGCCATTGCTTCCGGCACGAATGCGCTGGCGCTCGGCAATGCCACTGCTGCTTCTTTTGAAGATGCGGTTGCGGTCGGCTCCAGAGCGAATGCCAGCGCCGTCCGCGCGCTGGCTTTTGGCAGCGATGCGGTTGCCAGCGAGGATACGACCACCGCCATCGGTTGGGCAGCCCAAGCGACTGCCGGACAGGCCACCGCCATCGGCCGCGGTGCAAAAGCGACAGCTATTTCTGCTTTGGCCATGGGTGGCGCTGCAAATGCGTCGGCGCAAAGTTCGATTGCCATCGGCTACACAACCGAAGCAAGTCAAAACAGCTCGATTGCCATCGGCAATGCTTCGAAAGCAACGGGTTCGGGCGCGGTCGGTATTGGCTGGAGCAGTAATTCAAGCGGTACTTCCGCTGTGGCGGTGGGTTTGGGTAGCAAGGCTACCGCGAACTTTGCCACTGCGGTCGGCAGGAATGCCAACGCCGCGACTGCAAGCGCCATTGCCATAGGTGATGGTGCACAAGCCTTGGCGGTCGGAGCGCCGATTGCCATCGGTTTTAGCGCGACTGTGGCGGCAAACAATACCAATGGTATTTCTATCGGCACGTCTACAGGCACGAATGCGATTAACGGTACAGACAACACGGCTATCGGCCGCCAAGCGGGGCGGTATATCGCCGGGAATACCAATTATGCTTTTGGTAATAGATCAGGAAACTTTGTTACCGGGCATGACAACTATGCTCAGGGTATTGCAGGTGGGCAATATGTGGCAGGCAGCCAAAACGTGGCTGTCGGTTATCACACCGGTCAGGCGATTGTCGGTACGGCGAACATGAGTATCGGCTATCAAAATAGCAGTAATGATGCGGCGTCAGGCGGTCTCCCTGCTACTGGTGCTACTAACACGGTGACAGGTGGTCAGCGTGTGTTCGGTAATAATAATCTCATCATGGGTCGGGATGCGGGGCGTAATCTTGGTAAAGGCACATTGACCCTCAGCAGCAACGGGCAATTAACCGGCAGAACCACCACCGCTTCAAGCGATAACGTTATTCTGGGTACCGGCGCCAACAACTTCGCGGCGGGTGACGAACTGACCACCAGCAACAACATCGCCATCGGCACCGACAGCATTTCCCGCGGCGGCAATGCGATTGCTCAGGGCACTAAGGCGACTGCCAGCGGTGTCAGCGCCATTGCCATCGGCACCGGCGCGCAGGCCACCGCCACCAACAGCATCGCCATCGGCACCGGCAATATCGTCAGCGGCGAAGGCTCGGGCGCGTTGGGCGATCCGTCATACATTACCGGCGCGGGCACTTACACCGTTGGCAACGACAACGGCACCTCAACCGCGCCGATTGCCGCCGACAACGCGGGCGCGTTCGGCAACAACAATTTGCTGAACGCCGATGCCGACGGCAGCCGCATCATCGGCAACAATAATGATGTCCAGGCTGCCAATGTGATGGTGATGGGCAACAATGTGTCCGTCGCTTCCGGCCTTGCTGGCGCGGTGGTGTTGGGCAATGATTCCACCGTCAGCGCCGCAGTCGACACCGATTCCGCCACCGTCAACGGCATTACCTACAGCGGCTTCGCAGGCAATGCGCCCGCCGACGGCGATGTGGTTTCCGTTGGCTCGACCACGGCTCCGCGCCAAATTCAAAATGTGGCGGCAGGCCAAATCAACGCCACCTCTACCGATGCCATCAACGGCAGCCAGTTGTATGCCACTAATAATGTGATTGGCAATGTCGCTAACTCAACCGCAGATATTTTGGGCGGTGATGCGGCTGTAGGTGCCGATGGCAAATTGACCATGACAGATATCGGCGGCACCGGCGAAAGCACCGTGCATGATGCGATTGCCAAGGTAAACGAGGGCTTCAAGCTGACCAGCAGCGCTTCGGAAGGCACAGCCAGCGGCACCAGCGTTGAGCAAATCCAGCCGGGCGAAACCGTTACTGTGGATGCGGGCAAAAACATCAAAATCACCCAAGATGAAAACAAAATCAGCGTGGCCACCGCCGACGACGTGAACTTCAACAGCGTCACCATCGGCGATGCCGTCAACAATACCACCCTGACCGGCACTTCAGACGGCCTCAGCGTCGGCGGCGACAAAATCACCAATGTTGCGGCAGGCAATGTGTCCGCCAACAGCACCGATGCGGTCAACGGCGGCCAGCTGTATGAAGTGCAAGAGCTGGCAGGCAAAGGCTGGAATATCCAGGGCAATGGCGGCGCTGCAAGCAATGTGGCACCGGGCGCTACCGTAAACTTTGTTGACGGCAGCGGCACCACCGCGTCTGTCACCGACGTGAACGGCACGCCGACCGTCAGCTACTCGGTAAACAAATCCGCCCTGGCCGTCGGCGCAGACGGCAATGTCAGCGCCGCCACCGCAGGCGACGCATTTGCCACCGCTACCGATGTGGCTGATGCCATCAACGCATCGGAAAAAACCAGCAGCGTGGCGGCGGGCAACAATACCAGCGTTAGCTCAACCGTTAACGGCAACCATACCGCCTACACCGTCAACGCCGAGAAATCGACCGTCAGCGCAGGTTCGACAGCAGTTGCCGTCACATCAGCCACGGATGCCGCCACCGACGTGACCGATTACACAGTGGACTTGGCGCAAAGCACCAAAGACGACATCCAAAAAGGCGTTGATGCCAAAGATATCGTCGACAATCAGGGTTTGACCTTTACCGGCGACAGCGGCACTACCGGTGCCAAACTGCTGGGCAGCAACGTAGCAGTCAACGGTGACGACAACATTACCATCAGCGCCGATGCCGACGGCGTCAAAGTCGAGTTGAACAAACAACTGGATTTGACCGCCGCAGGCAGCGTGACCACAGGCAATACCGTATTGAACAACGACGGTGTGAGCATCACAGGCGGCCCCAGCATCACCACCGGCGGCGTTGATGCGGGTGGCAAGCCAATCACCAATGTGGCCAGCGGCGGCAATGTCGCTACCAATGCGGCCAACATCGGCGATGTGACTCAAGCCGTGAATGCGGCAAAAACCCATTTTTACAGCGTTAATTCGACTGATACCGCCGCAGGCAACTATAACAACGATGGTGCAACGGGTGCCAATGCGCTGGCGGCGGGTGTGAATGCCAAGGCAAGCGCAGGCGGGGATACTGCGATAGGTTACGGAGCCAATGCCAATGCAGGCAATGCGGTGGTTATCGGCACCAATGCAACGGTCGGCACCGGCACCTCAGGCATCACCTCAGCTGCACGCGGCATTGCCATCGGCTTGAATGCCAATGCTCAAGTAGCCAGCTCGATTGCCATGGGGCAGGGAGCAACGACAACCGGCAGGGGCAGTATTGCCAATTCGATTGCTATCGGTAACAGCGCCTATACCTATGGTTCCAATGGCGTGGCCATCGGTGCGGGTGCCGGTTTGGGCAGCACAGAAACCAGCGGCAATAATGTGACGGTAGGGGCGGCTTCAGGTCAAAACAATAAAGGCACCAATAATGTGGCTTTGGGTCCGGGTTCGGGCAATAATTTGGGCGTATACGTGAATCAAAATATCGCCATCGGCTCGGGAGCAGGTAATAATGTCACCGCCAGCACGGGCTTTGCAGATTACCAAATCAATGGCGGCAATGGTTATGGCCACAATATCGGTATTGGTAATGGCTCGGGCATCAATGTTGACGGCAATGTGAATGTCGCCATGGGTCAGCTGGCCGGTCGCAATGTACAGGGTAATGCCAATACCGGCCTCGGCTTATGGACAGGCTGGTTTGTAGAAGGCGATCGCAACTCTTCTATCGGTGCGGCTTCAGGCGGTTATGTTGTAGGTGACAACAATACCGGCTTGGGTCATGCAACAGGCAATAACGTTGTTGGAGACAACAATACTGCATTAGGTAATCAGGTTGGCAATTACATAACCGGTAGCGGCAATGTTTCTTTGGGTAACCAAACAAATCATGCAACAGCGACAGCGGTCAGAAGCTTGGAGCGCGCTGTAGCCATCGGCGATACAGCCAATACTTATGGCAACGATTCGATTGCCATGGGCTCCAATGCTGTGGCTGGTGTAGATGGTTCAAACAGTTCGGTGATAAATGCCATTGCCATCGGCAACGGCGCGCAGGCCACTGCCACCAACAGCATCTCTATCGGTACCGGTAATATTGTCAGCGGTGAAGGCTCGGGCGCATTGGGCGATCCGTCATACATTACCGGCGCGGGCACCTACACTGTCGGCAACAACAACGGCACTTCGGCCAGCCCGATTGCCGCTGATAATGCCGGTGCATTCGGTAATGAAAACGCCATGAGCGCCGATGCCGACGGCAGCCGTATTGTGGGTAACAGCAACAGCATCGAATCAGCCAATGTGATGGTGATGGGCAATAACGTGTCCGTCGCTCCCGGTCTTGATGGTGCGGTGGTGTTGGGCAATGATTCCACCGTCAGCGCCGCAGTCGACACCGATTCCGCCACCGTCAACGGCATTACCTACGGCGGCTTCGCAGGCAATGCGCCTGCCGACGGCGATGTGGTTTCGATTGGCTCGACCACGGCTCCGCGCCAAATCCAGAATGTGGCGGCAGGCCAAATCAACGCCACTTCTACCGATGCGATTAACGGCAGTCAGCTGTATGCGACCCAAAATACCATCGGTAATTTGGCACAAACCACCGCCAATAACTTTGGCGGCGGTGTGACCGTCAATGCCGACGGCTCGCTGACACAGCCGACTTATACCGTGGCGGGCAATACTTATAATGACGTAGGCAGCGCCCTTGCTGCATCAACCACGCATTTCTACAGCGTCAATTCAACCGATGCCGCCGCAGGCAACTACAATAATGACGGTGCAACAGGTGTTGATGCTTTGGCAGCAGGGGTGAAGGCCACTGCTTCCGGTGCCAATGCCGTTGCCATCGGTAACACCTCACAGGCCGCCAGCGACCGTGCGATTGCTTTGGGCGACCGAGCCGTGACCGGTGCCAGCATCGGCTCTACTTTGCAAAACACACCTGCCGCTACGGTAAATAACAATTCCACGCCGGGTTTGGCTGCAATTGCCATCGGTCAGCAGGCTCAAGCCTTGGGGAATTACACCACGGCCATCGGCATGCGCGCGGGTGAGGGTGCCAAGGGCTCTGGAAACATCATGATTGGCCGCCAGGCAGGTTTGAACAGCGAAACCAGCAACAATATCTTTATGGGCGCCAGTGCCGGACAAAGCCTACTTGCAGACCCGAACGGCAATGCAGGTGCGCCTTATCTGCGCGGCTACAATGTCGGTCTTGGTGTGGAATCTCTTCAGGCTGAAAATACTGGCTCTTACGGTGAAAACAATACGGCGGTGGGCTTGCGTGCAGGCCGCTGGCAGAGCGGCAGCAGCAATACCCACTTGGGTTCGTTTGCAGGTGTCGGCCAGCATGGCAATTTCAATTTTAACGGCGGCTATTTTGCAGGCGCTTATCAGGATGGTGACAAGAATGTCAATATCGGCATCAATGCCGGTTCGGGCAACTCTACAACTGACCGCTTGAGCGCTTCCTATACCGTCAATATCGGCGACCATGCCAAATCACAGCAGGACAACGCAGTGGCCATCGGCTTGAATGCGCTGACAGACGGCGAGAGTGCCATTGCCATCGGTAACGGCGCGCAGGCTACTGCCACCAACAGCATCTCCATCGGCACCGGCAATATCGTCAGCGGTGAAGGCTCGGGCGCATTGGGCGATCCGTCATACATTACCGGCGCGGGCACCTACACCATCGGTAACGACAACGGCACGTCAACCGCGCCGATTGCCGCCGACAACGCAGGCGCGTTCGGCAACAACAATCTGATGAACGCCGATGCCGATGACAGCCGCATCATCGGCAACAATAATGACGTCCAGGCGGCCAATGTGATGGTGATGGGCAACAATGTGTCCGTCGCTTCCGGCCTTGCTGGCGCGGTGGTGTTGGGCAATGATTCCACCGTCAGCGCAGCAGTTGACACCAATTCTGCAACCGTCAACGGTATTACCTACGGCGGCTTCGCAGGCAATGCGCCTGCCGACGGCGATGTGGTTTCTGTCGGTTCGACCACGGCTCCGCGCCAAATTCAAAATGTGGCGGCAGGCCAAATCAACGCTACTTCTACCGATGCGATTAACGGCAGCCAGCTGTATGCCACTCAAAACACCATCGGCAATCTGGCGCAAACCACCGCTGATAACTTTGGCGGCGGCGTAACCGTCAATGCCGACGGCTCGTTGACGCAGCCGACTTATACGGTAGCGGGCAATACCTATAACGACGTAGGCAGCGCTCTTGCCGCGGCAGGCTCAAGCACGCATTTTTACAGCGTCAATTCTACCGACAGCACGGCAGGCAACTATAACAACGACGGCGCGACGGGCAGCAATGCTTTGGCGGCAGGCGTGGGCGCCGCCGCTCAAGGCTTGAACGGAGTGGCTGTCGGCAGCAATATCGTTGCCGGTAATGCCAATAATGTCACCGCCATCGGCTCAAACACCACGGTAAACGGCCGTGAATCTACTGCGGTCGGTTCGTATATCAGCATTGACGGTCCCGGCAATAATGCCTTGGGCAGCAATGTAACCATGCTCGGCTCGCAATCGGTTGCGGTGGGCAACGGTGTGGTGGCAGGTACGGCCAGCACGACAGAAGTGACTGCCGTGGGACGCCGTGCGCAAGCTACCGGCAACCAGTCTACGGCCTTGGGCGGCCAGGCCAAAGCCTTGGGCGGCAATTCTCTGGCTTTGGCACACAGCGCCACGGCTACCGGTAATAATTCAGTGGCGGCAGGCTACAATGCCAATGCGGCAGGCACCAGCTCGATTGCCATGGGCAATACGGCCAATGCCACCGGCAATAATACCATTGCAATGGGCACCAACAGCGTGACCAGCGGCAACAATGCGGTAGCCATCGGCTCTTCGGCCAATGCCGTTTTCCGGGGCGTCGCCATGGGCATGAGCAGCGTGGCGGGTACTAACTCGTCGGTGGCCATTGGTGATGCGGCCAGAGCAACTGTCGCTGCAGGAGATGTGGCCATCGGTCAAAACTCGGCAACTGCCGCGGTGACTGCTGTGAATGATGCTACGGTAAACAACATCAGCTATGGCGGTTTTGCGGGCAACGCACCCAGAAGCGCATTCAGCGTCGGCAGCGCGGGTGCCGAGCGCCAGATTCAGAATGTGGCGGCAGGCCAAATCAGCGCCACCTCTACCGATGCCATCAACGGCAGCCAGCTTTATGCCACCAATAATGTGATTGGCAATGTCGCTGCTTCGACTGCAACCGTGTTGGGCGGCAATGCTACGGTCGGTTCAGACGGCAGTATCAGCATGAGCGATATCGGCGGCACCGGCGAAAGCACTGTGCATGATGCGATTGAGCAGGTTAATGAAACCGCCAACAAAGGCTTCAACCTGACCACCAGCGCTTCAGACGGTACAGTCAGCGGCACTACCGTTGAGCAAGTCCAGCCGGGCGAAACCGTTACCGTGGATGCGGGTAAAAATATCGCCGTTACCCAAAACGGCAACAGCATCAGCGTTGCCACCGCCGACGACGTGCGCTTCAACAGCGTGACTGCGGGCAACAGCGTCTTGAACAACGACGGTTTGACCATCGCAGGCGGCCCCAGCATCACCTCAAGCGGCATTGATGCAGGCGGCAAGGTTATCGGTAATGTGGCAAGCGGCCAGGCAGGTACGGATGCGGTTAACGTCGACCAGCTGAATCAGGCCATCAACGGCATCCAAATCGGTTCGAGTGTGGTTGCGGCGGGCAACAACACCCGCGTTACCGCCGATACCCAAGGCACGGTGACCACTTACACCGTGGATGCCGAGAAATCAACCGTCAGCGCAGGTTCGACAGCAGTTGCCGTTACATCCGCCACGGATGCCTCCACCGACGTGACCGATTACACAGTGGACTTGGCGCAAAGCACCAAAGACGACATCCAAAAAGGCGTTGATGCCAAAGATATCGTCGACAATCAGGGTTTGACCTTTACCGGCGACAGCGGCACTACCGGTGCCAAACTGCTGGGCAGCAGCGTAGCGGTCAACGGTGACGACAACATCACCACCACCGCTGATGCAGACGGCGTCAAAGTCGAGTTGAACAAACAACTGGATTTGACCGCTGCAGGCAGCGTAACGATGGGCGATACCGTAATCAACAATGATGGTCTGAGCATCACAGGCGGCCCCAGCGTGACCACCAACGGTATTGATGCGGGCGGCAGCAAAATCACCAATGTTGCGGCAGGCGATGTATCCGCTACCAGTACCGACGCAGTGAACGGCAGCCAGCTGTATGAAGTATCCGAAACCGCCAACAAAGGCTTCAACCTGACCACCAGCGCTTCAGACGGCACAGTCAGCGGCACGACCGTTGAGCAAATCCAGCCGGGCGAAACCGTTACCGTGGATGCGGGTAAAAATATCGCCGTTACCCAAAACGGCAACAGCATCAGCGTTGCCACCGCCGACGACGTAAGCTTCAACAGCGTCACCATCGGTGATGCCACCGACAACACCACCCTGACCAGCACTTCAGACGGCCTGGATGTCGGCGGCAGTAAAATCACCAATGTTGCGGCAGGCGATTTGAGCGCTACTTCGACTGATGCAGTGAACGGCAGTCAGCTGTATACGACCAATGAAAACGTGGCCGCCAATACCGTCAAAATCGACCAGAATACGGCGGATATCGCCAAAGGCATCAACTTTGGTGACGGCGCAACCAGCAATCAGTATGCCCTGGGCGACACCATCAATGTCAAAGGCGACAGCAACGTCACCAGCACCACCACGTCAGACGGCGTACAGCTGGCGCTGGCAGACAATATCAACGTTACCAGCGTGACGGCAGGCAACACCGTGCTGAACAACGACGGTGTGACCATCAGTGGCGGCAACAACGGCACTGTCAGCCTCTCCAATAGCGGTCTGGACAACGGCGGCAATACCATCAGCAACGTTGCCAGTGGCGGCGATGTGGTGACCAACGCGGCCAACATCGGCGACGTGCAAACCGCAGCATCGGCAGCGAAAAGTGAAGTGGCGGCGGGCAGCAATATCGCCTCCGTGACCCAGAAAACGGGCGCCAACGGGCAAACGGTTTACACCGTCAATGCCAACGGCACCACTGCTTCGGCAGGTTCAAATGCGGTTACCGTGGCAGCCGGTACGCCAGGCGCCGATAATGTGACCGACTATGCCGTCGATTTGTCGCAAGCATCGAAAGACAGCTTGGCGAAAGCCGACAGCGCACTGCAAAACGTGGTGACGCAGATTGACGGCAACGATGTGAAAACCCTGACGCAAAGCAGCAATAATGCCAACTTTGTGACCGGTGACAATATCGAGCTGACGGCAGATAACGGCGGCATCAAAATTGCCACTGCAAAAGATGTTGTGTTTGATACGGTCAGCGTCGGTGATACCCTTATCAACAGCAATGGTATCAGCATCGCCAATGGCCCCAGCATCACTTCAAGCGGTATCAATGCGGGCGGCAGCAAAATCACCAATGTGGCCGCCGGTGAAGATGATACCGACGCGGTAAACATGAGCCAGCTGAATGCAATTGCCGCCAATCAGAATGTGGCGAAAGTGGTGGCGGGCAACAATACCAGCGTGACCTCGGAGGTAGACGGCAACACCACGACCTATACCGTCAATGCCGAGAAATCGACCGTGACCGGCTCCAGCGCCATTACGGCAACGGCCAGTGACCAAGGCAACGATGTGACCGATTACGCGCTGGATTTGAGCGATGCGACCAAAGCGGATATTGCCCAAGGTGTGGATGCCAAAGATATCGTCGACAATCAGGGTTTGACCTTTACCGGCGACAGCGGCAGCACCGGCGTGAAGAAACTGGGCGACACCTTGGCGCTGACCGGCGACAGCAACATCACCACCGCGGCTACTGCTGCGGGCGTGCAGGTGAAGCTGAACAACAACCTGAACCTGACCGATGCGGGCAGCGTGACCATGGGCGATACCGTAATCAACAATGACGGTCTGAGCATCAACAACGGCCCGAGCGTGACCGCAAACGGTATCGATGCGGGCGGCAAGCAAATCACCAATGTGGCCAGTGGCGGTGATGTCGATACCAATGCGGCCAATATCGGCGATGTCAAAAAAGCCGTCAGCGCAACCAAAGTGGAAGTTGAAGCCGGTAAAAACATCGAAGTCAGCAGCACGACCGGTTCAGACGGGCAAACCGTCTACACCGTCGCCACCGCCGATGATTTGGATGTCAACAGCGTGAAATCCGGCGATACCACTCTCGACAGCAACGGCGTCAGCGTCGGTGACAAAGTGGCGCTGACCAAAGACGGCTTCACCGTCGGCGATGTGAGCGTGACTGAAAACGGCCTCGACAACGGCGGCAACAAAATCACCAACGTTGCGGCGGGCACCGCCGACACCGATGCGGTGAATGTGAGCCAGCTCAAAGCCGCCCAGGCCGCTTCCACCACCAAAGTGGCGGCGGGTGACAATATTGAGGTAAGCACCGGCACCAATGCAGACGGCAGCACCACTTACACCGTGGCTACCGCCAAAGATTTGAATGTGGACAGCGTTACCGCAGGCGATACCACGGTGAGCAATGACGGCGTCAGCATTGCCGACGGCCCCAGCATCACCAAAAACGGTATTGATGCTGCCGGTAACAAGGTAAGCAATGTAGCAGCGGGTGACATCAGCGCCAGCAGCACCGACGCAGTCAACGGCAGCCAGTTGTATGCCACCAATACCCAGGTGGCGGCCAATACCGAAGCGCTGAACAAGGGCTTGGGCTTCACGGCAGACAGCGGCAATACGGTCAACCGCAAGCTGGGTGAAACCGTGGCCATTGCCGGCGACAGCAACATCAAAACCGCCACCACTTCAGACGGCGTTCAAGTCACCTTGAACAAAGATTTGACCGTCGACAGCGTGAAGGCCGGTAACACCACGGTCAACAACGACGGTGTGAAAGTGGGCGACAGTGTGGCCTTGACCGAGAGCGGCCTGAACAACGGCGGCAACACCATCACCAATGTAGGCGAAGGCGTTAACGGCACCGATGCGGTGAATGTGAACCAGCTCAACAGGCTGGCCGGTAATATCAACAACATCAATAACCGTATTGAAGGGGTTGAAAACAATGCCAATGCGGGCACTGCGGCTGCTATGGCCGTGGCCGGCCTGCCGCAAGCCTACCTGCCCGGCAAGAGCATGGTGGCGATTGCGGGGGGTGTGTACCGCGGCGAAAGCGGTTATGCCCTCGGCTTCTCCAGCATCTCCGACGGCGGCAACTGGGTCATCAAAGGCACGGCTTCGGGCAACTCGCGCGGCCATTACGGTGCCACCGCAGGCGTCGGCTATCAATGGTAAACGGCTTTCAGACGGCCTCAGGATTGTTGAGGCCGTCTGAAACAGAAAAGGAAAAACGAATTATGCAATCCATCATCAAAACCGCTTCTTCGCTGATGGCCGTGGCCGCGTTGACCGCCTGCGCGACCAAGAGCAACGTCAAAGCCGACGGCACCACCGACGAACCGGTGTGGCCGAAGCCTTATTCAGTTACGTTCAACAACGACCGCGGCACTTTCCCGACCGCCGACGAATTGGCCAATGTAAAAGCAGGCATGACCAAAGACGAGCTGTACAAGCTTATCGGCCGCCCGCATTACGACGAAGGCATGTTTAACGTGCGCGAGTGGGATTATCTGTTTCACTTCCATACGCCCGGCCAAGGCACCGACGATGTGACCACCTGCCAGTTCAAGGTGATTTACGATAAAGACAAATTCACTCGCAGCTTCTTCTGGCGCGCAGTTGACCCTGCCGATGCTGTGTGCCCGCCGAGCAGCGGTGACGGGCAAACCCGCCGTTTCACCCTGGATACCGATGTGTTGTTTGTTTTCGATAAGAGTGGTGCGGCCAACATGAATGCAGCGGGCAAGGCCGAGCTGGATGAATTTGCCGCCAAGGTGAAACGGTTTGATCGTTTGAAAGCCATCCGCATCACCGGCCACACCGACCGCCTCGGCAGCGACAGCTACAACCTGGCCTTGTCGCAACGCCGTGCCGAAACCGTGCGTCAGTATCTGATTAGCCGCGGCGTATCCGCAGGCGTGATGAGCGCGCAAGGCGTGGGCAAGGCGCAGCCGGTGCAGGAATGTGCCGCCGGTTTGAGCCGCACCGAGCTTATCAGCTGCCTGCAACCCAACCGCCGCGTGGAAATCGAAGTGGATGGTTCGGGCGAGTTGTAAGCCGGTTGATTGTTTTGGCTTGAAGCCTTCCCGTATGCGGAAGGCTTTTTGTTATCCGCTCTGTAACAAAGGCGGCTAAAACAGTCTGAGACCTTGGCAAAAAAATAACCGTCGCGCCCGCGCAGACGGCTGCCTGGTCTGAAGTGCGGCTTCAGTTTAAACTTATCAATTTTGGGAATGAGCAATCTTGGCCATGGCATGGCCGGGGCAATTGCAGGGCGGAAAACAGGGATGGCAGATATTTTGCCGTCAAATGGGCTTGAGGAAAAAGTCGTTTTCGATTAGAATGCATTGCTTCTGCGGCATGGCTTACATGCCCCAAAAAGCACGTAACACAGTCTTTCTCAGATTGTGGGGCGTGTTTTTTTTTAGCCAAGATTCGGAGGCCGTCTGAAAAAATCATGCTTTCAGACGGCCTCAATAAAGCATACAATCAAAATATCAGCGCATAGGAAATAATCATGACAACGCCCGCAATTCTCGTTTTGGCCGACGGCAGTGTGTTTCACGGCACATCGGTCGGTTTCCACGGCACGACTTCCGGCGAAGTGGTGTTCAACACCTCGATGACCGGCTATCAGGAAATTCTCACCGACCCTTCATACGCTAAACAAATCGTTACCCTCACTTATCCACACATCGGCAACACCGGCACCAACGGTGAAGACGTGGAGAGCGGCGCGGTATTTGCCGCCGGTTTGATTATCCGCGACTTGCCGCTCTTGCACAGCAATTTCCGCGCCAGCGAGAGCTTGCAGGAATATCTGCTGCGCCACGAAACCGTAGCGATTGCCGACATCGACACCCGCCGTCTCACCCGCATTTTGCGCGACAAAGGCGCGCAAGCAGGCGCGATTCTGACCGGCGCGGACGCGACCGAAGCAAAAGCGCAAGAACTGATTGCCGCATTCGGCAGCATGGTCGGCAAAGATTTGGCCAAAGAGGTGACTTGCAGCGAGCGCTACGAATGGAACGAGGGCGAATGGAAGCTGGGCGCGGGTTTCAGCCAGCCCGAAGCAAAATACCATGTGGTGGCCTACGATTTCGGCGTGAAAACCAATATTCTGCGTATGCTGGCCGAACGCGGCTGCCGTCTTACCGTCGTTCCCGCGCAAACACCCGCCGAAGACGTGTTGGCGATGAACCCCGACGGCGTGTTTCTCTCCAACGGCCCCGGCGACCCCGAACCTTGCGATTATGCGATTGCGGCGGTGAAAGCATTGTTGGCGAGCAAAAAGCCGCTGTTCGGCATCTGCCTCGGCCACCAATTGCTCGGCCTCGCCCTCGGCGCGGAAACCCGCAAAATGCCTTTCGGCCACCACGGCGCGAACCATCCGGTGCAGGATTTGCAAAGCGGCAAGGTGATGATTACCAGCCAAAACCACGGCTTTGAAGTGGATGCGGAAACGCTGCCCGCGAATGTGAAAATCACCCATAAATCCTTGTTTGACGGCTCGCTGCAAGGCATCGAACTGGCGGATCAGGCGGCGTTTTCGTTCCAAGGCCACCCCGAAGCCAGCCCCGGTCCGAATGATGTGGCTTATCTGTTTGACAAGTTTATCGACAGCATCAAAGCGGCGAAGGGCGTTTGAGGCCGTCTGAAAAATACGCAAGTCTATGACTTGCTGCCCTCTCCCCGACTCTCCCCCGCAGGGGAGGGAGCAAGATTGCAGTGGGGCGAAGATTGCAGGATGGATTAAGCGTTGTAAAAATCGGTAACGGTTGAAATAGCGGTAATCTATCCCCTCTCCCCGAGGGAGAGGGCTAGGGAGAGGGCAGCAAGCCACAAGGCTTGTAACGGTAGCGATTAAAAGACATTAAGGCCGTCTGAAAAAGAAAAACCATGTTCGGCATTACCGATTTACCCACTTACATCATCGGCACCATTGCGGTGATTCTGCTGCCAGGCCCCAACTCCATGTATTGTTTGGCGGTGGCGGGGCAACACGGCGCGAAAACCGCTTACCGCGCCATCGGCGGCATTTTGCTCGGCGACAGCCTGTTGATGCTGGCGACCGCATTCGGCGCAGGCGCATTGCTAAAAGCCGTGCCGGAGCTGTTTCACGCGGTAAAACTGATCGGTGGCCTTTATCTGGCTTGGATAGGCTGGAATTTATTGCGCGGCGCCGCCAAAAAATGGCGCTTGAGGCCGTCTGAAAACACGGTGGATAGCCAATCCGCAGATGCGCCGAAGCATGTTTTCAAACGCGCTTTATTATTGAGCCTGACCAACCCGAAAGCGATTTTGTTTTTCCTGTCGTTTTTCATGCAGTTCGTCGATCCGAGCTATCCGCATCCGCTGCTGAGCTTCCTGATGTTGGCGCTGATTCTGCAAATCATCAGCTTTGTCTATCTGAACATCATGACTTTTTCAGGCAGCCGCCTCGCCGCCGCATTCAGGCAACGGCGCAAAACCTCGGCGCTGGGGATGGTGTTGGTGGGCGGGCTGTTTATCGGTTTTGCGGTGAAACTGTGGTTGGCGGAGTTGTAAGTTTTTTTGGGGGGGAGGGAACAGGTTGCAGCAGGGCGAAGATTGCAGGATGAATCAAGAGTTGCCGAAGCCGGAACAGCTGGAGCAACAGCAACCTGTTCCCTCTCCCGCGGGAGAGGGCTAGGGAGAGGGCCACAAGCCGCAAGGCTTGTATGTTCAATCCTCCTTGCAACAAAAAACAGGCCGTCTGAAAGAAAAAACCATGCGCGAATATGCTTTTAAACTGGTCAACGTTTTTGCCGAACAGCATTTCGGCGGCAACCCGCTGGCGGTGTTTGCCGAAGCCGACGGCCTGAGCGACGAAGCGATGCAGCAAATCGCGCGGCAGTTTAATTTGAGCGAAACTGTGTTTGCCTTTCAAGGCACGGGCGGGGCGGCGGCGGATTTGCGGATTTTCACCCCGGAATACGAATTGCCGCTGGCGGGGCATCCGACCTTGGGCAGTGCTTATGTGCTGCAGCGACAGCGCGGTTTGGGCGCAGATTTCGTGTTGAACACCCGCGCCAAAGCGGTGCGGCTGCACGGCGAGGGCAACAAGATGACGATGCGGATAAGCGGCTACACCTGCCGCGCCGCCACCGCCGGCCGCGAAAACCTCGCCGATGCCTTGTCGCTTCCCGCCGAAGCCGTGGCGGAGCAGGCGTTTTGGGTCAATAGCGGCTCGCCGCAATTGCTGTTGCAAGTGCGGGATACCGTCGCGTTGCAGCAAGCCCGTGCCGATGTCGGCAAATTGACAGCTATTTGTCAGACCGACGGCGGGCGGGTGATGGTTTATCTGTGGTGCGAACAAGGTGATGCGGTGCATGCGCGGATGTTGTTTGAGCAAAACGGCGCGATATTGGAAGACAGCGGCACCGGTTCCGCCGCCGCCAACCTCGGCGCGTATTACGCCACCCGCGGCCTCGCCCCGATTGCGCGAACCATCGCACAAGGCGATGCCATGCAGCGGCCGAACCGCCTGTATTTACGCGTGGATGCCGAGGAAAATATCTTTGTCGGCGGGCGCGTGGTTGAAGTGGGCGAAGGCATGTTCCGCCTGCCGTGAACGGATGTTTTCAGACGGCCTGGAATGCCGTTTTGGTTTGGGCTGGGCAACAAACCTGCGGTTTGTTGCCCTCTCCCCAACCCTCCCCACGGGGGAGGGAGCAAGGTTGCAGTAGGATAAAAATTGCAGGATGGATTAAACGCTGTTAAAACCTGAAATGGTTGATAGAGCAGAAACCTACCCCCTCCCGCTTGTCCTCGCAGGGGATGAGGAGAGGGCTTGCCCCGCTTTGCGGGGTAAAGGAGAGAGCAACAAGCCCTAAGGCTTGTATCGGCTCAAGTTGAAATGAAAGCGAAAGCAAACAGGCCGTCTGAAAAAGCATTTCAGATGTCCTAGATTGAAAAATGCGTGCGTACTTGCGACAACCCTACACGCAGACTACGCTTTCTGCAATCAAGCCATTAATCAGCAACAATAAAATACCTTTCAGACGGCCTTTTTGATAACAGGCCGTCTGAAACCGAAACAAACGAAATAAACCAACCGAGAGTAAAGAAGATGCCAAAACGTACCGACTTAAAATCCATCCTCATCATCGGCGCGGGTCCGATTGTTATCGGCCAAGCCTGTGAATTTGACTACTCCGGCGCGCAGGCGTGTAAAGCGTTGCGCGAGGAAGGCTATAAAGTCATTCTGGTCAATTCTAACCCGGCCACCATCATGACCGACCCGGATATGGCCGATGTGACCTATATCGAGCCGATTATGTGGCAGACGGTGGAGAAGATTATCGCCAAGGAGCGTCCGGATGCGATTCTGCCGACCATGGGCGGCCAAACCGCGCTCAATTGCGCGCTGGATTTGGCGCGCAACGGCGTGTTGGCGAAATACAATGTCGAGCTGATCGGCGCAACCGAAGATGCCATCGACAAAGCCGAAGACCGTGGCCGTTTTAAAGAGGCGATGGACAAAATCGGCCTGTCCACGCCGAAATCGTTTGTCTGCCACACCATGAACGAAGCGCTGGCGGCGCAAACCGAAGTGGGTTTCCCCACGCTGATTCGTCCGTCGTTTACCATGGGCGGTTCGGGCGGCGGCATTGCTTACAATAAAGACGAATTTCTGGCGATTTGCGAACGCGGTTTCGATGCTTCGCCGACGCATGAATTGCTGATTGAGCAGTCTGTACTCGGCTGGAAAGAGTATGAGATGGAGGTGGTGCGTGACCGCAACGACAACTGTATCATCATTTGCTCGATTGAAAACTTCGACCCGATGGGCGTGCACACCGGCGACTCGATTACCGTCGCCCCCGCGCAAACGCTTACCGACAAAGAATACCAAATCATGCGCAATGCGAGCTTGGCGGTGTTGCGCGAAATCGGCGTCGATACCGGCGGCTCCAACGTGCAGTTTGCCACCAATCCGGCCAACGGCGAGATGATTGTGATTGAGATGAACCCGCGCGTATCGCGTTCTTCTGCTTTGGCTTCGAAAGCCACCGGTTTCCCGATTGCGAAAGTGGCGGCGAAACTGGCGGTGGGCTACACGCTGGATGAATTGCGTAACGACATCACCGGCGGCCGCACGCCCGCTTCGTTTGAGCCTTCCATCGACTATGTGGTCACCAAAATCCCGCGTTTTGCGTTTGAAAAATTCCCCGCCGCCGACGACCGCCTGACCACACAGATGAAATCGGTGGGCGAGGTGATGGCGATGGGGCGCACGATTCAAGAGTCGATGCAGAAAGCCCTGCGCGGTTTGGAAACCGGCTTGTGCGGCTTCAACCCGAAAACCACCGACAAAGCCTTGATTCGCAGCGAGCTGGCCAACCCCGGCCCCGACCGCATTTTGTATGTGGCCGATGCTTTCCGCAACGGCTTTACCGCGGCGGAAATCCACGATATTTGCGCGATTGATCCGTGGTTTTTGGCGCAAATCGAAGACTTGGTGCAGGAAGAACAAAAAGTTTCAGACGGCCAATTGGGCGATTTGGATTTTGCCACCTTACGCCGTCTGAAACGCAAAGGTTTCTCCGACCAGCGTTTGGCGCAATTGCTCAACATCGACGAAAAAGCCGTGCGCGAACACCGCTACGGTTTGAAGCTGCATCCGGTGTACAAGCGCGTGGATACTTGCGCGGCGGAATTCCAATCCGACACTGCCTATCTGTATTCCACTTACGAAGAAGAATGCGAAGCGCGGCCGTCTGAAAACAAAAAAGTGATGATTCTCGGCGGCGGCCCCAACCGAATCGGCCAAGGCATCGAGTTTGACTATTGCTGCGTACACGCCGCTTTGTCGCTGCGCGAATCGGGTTTTGAAACCATCATGGTCAACTGCAACCCCGAAACCGTTTCGACCGACTTCGACACCTCCGACCGCCTCTATTTCGAGCCGCTGACGCTGGAAGACGTGTTGGAAATCGTGCGCAAGGAAAACCCGTGGGGCGTGATTGTGCATTACGGCGGCCAAACCCCGCTCAAGCTCGCCAACGCGCTGGTGGAAAATGGTGTGAACATCATCGGTACATCGGCAGACAGCATTGATGCTGCCGAAGACCGCGAGCGTTTCCAAAAAGTATTGAACGACCTCGGCTTGCGCCAACCGCCCAACCGCACCGCCCGCGCCGAAGACGAAGCGCTGGTGTTGGCCGAAGAAATCGGCTACCCGCTGGTGGTGCGCCCGTCGTATGTATTGGGCGGCCGCGCCATGCAGGTGGTGCATTCCGCCGAAGAATTGCAAACCTATATGCGCGAAGCCGTGCAGGTGTCGAACGACAGCCCGGTGTTGCTGGATTTCTTCCTCAATAACGCCATCGAAGTCGATGTGGACTGCGTTTCAGACGGCAAAGAGGTGGTTATCGGCGGCATCATGCAACACGTCGAACAAGCCGGTATCCACTCGGGCGACTCCGGCTGCTCGCTGCCGCCTTACTCGCTCAGCGCCGAAATTCAAGACGAAATCCGCCGCCAAACCAAGGCGATGGCCTACGCGCTGAACGTGGTCGGCCTGATGAACGTGCAGTTTGCCGTGCAAGACGGCGTGGTGTATGTATTGGAAGTGAACCCGCGTGCCTCGCGCACCGCACCGTTTGTGTCCAAAGCTACCGGTATGCCGCTGGCCAAAGTCGGCGCGCGCGCGATGGCGGGCATCAGCTTGAAAGAGCAGGGCGTGGAAAAAGAAGTCATCCCCGATTTCTACGCCGTGAAAGAAGCGGTGTTCCCGTTCATCAAATTCCCCGGCGTCGATACCATCCTCGGCCCGGAAATGCGCTCGACCGGCGAAGTGATGGGCGTGGGCGCGACCTTCTCCGAAGCCTACCTGAAAGCCCAACTCGGCGCGGGCGAACGTCTGCCCGAAAGCGGCAAGGTGTTCCTCGCCGTGCGCGACGAAGACAAACCGATGCTGGTGAAAACCGCCAAAAACTTCCAGCAGCTCGGCTACAGCCTCGTCGCCACCCGCGGCACCGCGGCCTATTTGAAAGAGCAGGGCGTGGAAGGCGTGGAAGTGGTGAATAAAGTGCTCGAAGGCCGCCCGCACATCGTCGATGCGATTAAAAACGGCGAAATCGCCGTGGTCATCAACACCGTCAGCAGCGACCCGCAAGGCGTGAAAGACAGCCACAGCATCCGCCGCACCTCGCTCACCCAGCGCGTGCCGCAATACACCACCATCGCCGGCGGCGAAGCCCTGAGCGAAGGCGCGAAAAGCCTGAATAATATGGGCGTGTACAGCGTGCAGGAATTGCACGGGCGTTTGAAGAAGTAAGCTTAAGCGATTGAACGTGAGTTTGGGATAATTATTTTGAGTAATTTTTGAAATTTCAGTAACTTGCTCCCTCTCCTGCGGGAGAGGGTTGGGGAGAGGGCTAAACACTTGAGGCTTAAGTAATGTTTCTTCCTCCAACGGCTTTGCCCTTTCTCTAACGCTGTCCTCATCCCCTGTGAGGACAAGCAGGAAAGAGGATAAAATACTGAATTTCCACGAGTTTATGTATTATCTATGCATTTTCCTTATCCTGGGCTCACGTTATTGAAGTAAAAAAGCAGCAGGCCGTCTGAAAGATCTTCGGACGGCCTGCGGTGTTTTCGTGGGCAGAGCCCACGCTACGCCTGCTGTAAACAACGCTATAGTCGAAGAAATTAGATTCTGCTACGGCGTTGGCTCGCCTTGTCGTACTATCTGTACTGCCTGCGGCTCGCCGCCTTGTATCAGAATCTAATTTCTTCGACTATAGTTTTTCTTACACCTCTGGTCGTCTGAAAAAAAACGAACAGGTTCTTCAGACGGCCTTGGTAACAGTAAAGCGGCTGTATCGGATATTTATCGCGTGTTTGGCAATCAAGTATGGCAGCTTTGCTCATGTCGGTGCCTGTTGGAGGAATATTGTTTCAGACGGCCTTTTCCATTGAGGCCGTCTGAAATTATTTTTCACTTGCAACTCATTGATAAATCGTCTATAAATCGCTTTCTTTCAAGAAGGTTAATATCAATATAACAAGCAACAAGAGAGAGGAAACAAAATGGATGTGATGACGCGGCTGCAGAATCTGCCGGTGGGGAAGTTTCACTATAAATTGCTGGTGTTGGTGGGCTTGGGCTGGCTGTTTGATGCGATGGATACCGGCATGGTGTCGTTTGTGCTGGCCACGCTCGGCGAGGAATGGGCGTTGGCGCCGAAACAATTGGGCTGGGTGGTGAGCATCGGTTTTGTGGGCATGGCCATCGGCGCGGTGTTGGGCGGGCGCACGGCGGATAAAATCGGCCGCAAAACGGTGTTTGCCGCGAGCCTGGTGGTATACAGCGTCGCCACGGCCTTGTGTGCGGTGGCGCCGGATTTGGGCTGGTTGCTGCTGTTTCGCTTTTTTGTCGGCGTGGGGCTGGGCGCGCAGCTGCCGGTGGCGGTGACGCTGGTGAGCGAGTATGTGCCGGCCAAGGTGCGCGGGCGCTTTATCGTGTTGCTGGAAAGTTTTTGGGGGCTGGGCTGGCTGGCGGCGGCGCTGGTGTCGTATTTCTTTATCCCGCAATACGGCTGGCACAGCGCGTTTCTGATTGGCGGGCTGCCGGTGTTTTATGTGTTTTTCGTGTGGAAATATATTCCGGAATCGGTGCCGTATCTGATTAATAAAGGCCGCATCGACGAGGCGCATGCGATTGTGAGCCGTTTGGAGGAGGAGGCGGGTTTGCCGGTGGTGCAGCAAGCCGAAGTGGTTCAGACGGCCTCGAAAGAAGCGGTGCGTTTCGGCCAGCTTTGGCAACCGCCGTTTGCGCGGCGCACGTTGATGCTGTGGCTGATTTGGTTTGGCATTGTGTTTTCGTATTACGGTATTTTCACCTGGCTGCCGAAGCTGCTGGTGGAGCAGGGCTATACGGTGGTGAAAACGTTTGAATATGTGTTGGTGATGATTTTAGCGCAGCTGCCGGGCTATTTTGCGGCGGCGGTGCTGGTGGAAAAACTCGGCCGCAAAGCCACGCTGGCGGGCTTTCTGTTTGCCTGCGCGGTGTGCGCCTATTTCTTCGGCCAAAGCACGAGTGTGACCGAAATTATGTTGTGGGGCAGCCTGATGTCGTTTTTCAACCTCGGCGCCTGGGGCGTGCTCTATACCTATACGCCCGAGCTTTATCCGGTGCGTTTCCGTGCCTTCGGCTCGGGCTGGGCAGGTGCGGTCGGGCGCATCGGCGGTATTGTGGCGCCGATGGCGGTGGCGGCGATGATGGGCGGCAGCGGCGGTTTCGGCAAAATCTTTATCATGTTTACCGGCGTGTTGCTGGCGGTGGTGGCGGTGATTCTGCTGTTGGGCGAAGAAACCCGCGGGCGCACGTTGGAAGATATCAGCAGCTGATGCTTGTGGAATAAAAGCGGCGGCTTTCAGACGGCCTTGTGTTAGAATGGCGCGCTGTCTGGAAATTATCAGCCGCCTGATTGATGAGGCCGTCTGAAAGTTTCAGACGGCCTCATTATATTGTCTGAAGAACGAAAACTTTATGAATCCCGCTATCCAAAACGCATTGCAACAGCTCAACACGCTGATTTTAAGCAAGGAAAACATACTCAAACAGCTTTTTGCCGCCATTCTCGCGGGCGGCCACGTGCTGCTGGAAGACGTGCCCGGCGTGGGCAAAACCACGCTGGCGCACGGCTTGGCGGCGGTGTTGGGGCTGGATTACCGCCGCGTGCAGTTTACCAACGACATGCTGCCTTCCGACTTGCTCGGCGTCAACGTATACCGCCCCAACGAAGCGCGTTTCGAATTCCACCCCGGCCCCGTGTTCCACTCGTTTTTGCTGGCCGACGAAATCAACCGCAGCTCGCCCAAACTGCAATCGGCGCTGCTCGAGGCGATGGAGGAGCGGCAGGTGTCGGTCGACGGCCAAACGTATCCGCTGCCCCGGCCGTTTATCGTGGTGGCCACGCAAAACCCGGCGGAGCAGCTGGGCACATTTGCGCTGCCCGAATCACAGCTCGACCGCTTCATGATGCGGCTGAGCATGGGCTATCCCGCCGCCGAAGCGGAAAAGCAGCTCTATGCACAAGGCGACCGCCGCCGCGCGTTGCCGGATTTGCAGCCCGTTTGCGACGCCGCCGTGTTGCAGCAATGGCAGCAGCAGGCGATGGAAGTGACTTTTTCGCAGGCCGCCGCCGATTATGTCTACCGGCTGGTCGAGGCCACGCGGCAGCCCGGCCGCTTTGTGCTGGGGCTGAGCCCGCGCGCAGGGCTGGCGGTGGTGCGCGCGGCCAAGGCGTGGGCATTCATGCAGGGGCGCGGCCATGTGTTGCCCGACGACATCAAGGCGGTGTGGGTGGTGGTGGCGAACCACCGCGTCGCGCCCGTGCAAAGCGGGCAAAACAGCGCGCGCATGCTGGCGGAGATGCTCAGCCATGTGGCCGTTTCCTGACAAAAGCCTGCCCGTGGCGGCGGGCCGCTCGCCCGCGCTGGCGGCGCTTTATTGCCGCCCCACGCGCCTGGGGGCGGGGCTGGCGGTGATGGTGTTGCTGCTGTGGCTGGTGGGGCTGAATTACCAGGTCAACCTCGCTTACGCCGCCGCGTTTTGGCTGGCGGGCTTTTGGGCGGTGGCGCTGCTGATGAACCTGCGCCAGTTATTGGCCTTGCAGATTGATGTGGCGATGCCGCAGGAAGTGTTTGCCGGCGGCACCGCCACGCTGGTGTTGCGCGCCGAAGCCAACACCCGCAGCCGCCGCCTGTGGCTCTGCAACGAAGACGAATTCCTGCAAGACGGAGCCGCCGCCGACTGGCAGCCGTGGGCGGTGGATGCTGCGGGCGCGCAGACGTTTGCATGGCAGGTGCCTGCGCGCTTGCGCGGCCGCCTGCACGTGCCCGCGCTGCGCACCGCCAGCATCGCGCCTTTCGGCCTCAGCATGGTGCAATGCGTGTGGCATTGGCCGAGCGACGCGGTGGTGTTCCCCGCGCCGATCGCACACGATGCGCCGCGCAGCCGTGCCGGTGACGAAGAGGCCGCCCGCCGCCCGCCGCTGCCGGGCGGCGACGATTTGGCCTGGCTGCAGCCGCACCAGCCGGGTGCGTCGTTGCAACACGTGGCCTGGAAAGCCTATGCCAAAACCGGCGAAATGCTCGACAAGCGTTTTGAAGACAGGCCGTCTGCAAGCCGCGACGAGGTGATTTCCTGGCAGGATTATCCCGCAGGCACGCCGAAAGAGCGGCTGGCCGGGCTGCTCTGCCAGCGCGTGCTCGAAGCCGAACGCGGCGGGCGGCCTTATGCGCTGGTGTTGCCGCAGCGCACCATTGCCCCGCAAAACGGCATGCGCGATGTCTGCCTGACGGCGCTGGCGTTGTGGTGAGGTTTCAGACGGCCTGAGGCCTTTGCAAAAAATAACCGTCGCACCCGCGCAGGCGGGTGCCCAGTCTGAAGCGCAGCTTCAGCTCAAGCTTTCCAGCCCTGGAAATTTACAACCCCAAGATTCATCTTGGATTTATATAGTCGTTTCGTTAGATTGAGACAAGGCAGCAAACCGCAGACAGTACAGACAGTACGGCAAGGCGTAGCAACGCTGTATCAATCTAACGGAACGACTATAGAATAAGAAAAATAGACAGACAAGCAAAGCCGCGCTTTGCACTGGGCACCCGCCTGCGCGGGTGCGACGGTTATTTTTTGCAAGAGCCTCATATGGGCAAGGCCGTCTGAAAGTAAGATTGGTTGCCACGGTTTGAATGTCTGCTGACAAACCGCCCCGTTTTTCAATTTTGTGCCGATTTTTTTCTTATGATGATTCTCAACCCGCCTTTCCTCCGCCAGCAACCGCCGCGCCATGTGCAAGCGGCGGTGTTGCTGGCTTTGCTGTGGGCGGCGCTGCCGCTGGTGACGGCCTTGCCGCTGGTGGTGACGGCGCTGTTCGGCGGTTTGTGGCTGCTGCGCATGGCCTTGCTGCGGCTGGGTATCGGCAAAGTGCCGCTGCCCGCGCTGCTGCTGATGGCGGTGATGGCGGCGGCGCTGGTGTGGCAGCAATTGGGCACACTGGTGGGGCGCGAGGGCGGCATTGCGTTTTTGCTGCTGCTGGTGATGTTGAAGGCTTTTGAAGGACACAGCGCGCGCGATTGGCAGGTGTTGCTGCTGGCCATGCTGTTTCTTATCGGCTCCAGCGTAGTGCTCAACCAGAGCCTGCCGGTCGGCGGCTGGCTGCTGCTGGCCTTGCTGGCGGTGGCGCTGTGTTTCGCGCTGTTGTGCGGATTGGCGGCGAAGGAGGCGTTGTGGCGCGGCGGCCAGGCTTTGCTGCTCACCCTGCCGCTGATGGTGGTGTTGTTTGTGAGCGTGCCGCGCCTGAACGAGCCGTTGTGGCGCATTCCGCAGCCCGATGAGGCGCAGGCACAAACCGGGCTTTCCGACAGCATGGAGCCTGGCAGCATCAGCAATCTGGTGCAGAGCAACGAATGGGTGGCGAACGTGACCTTTGCCGACGGCTATCGGCCGCAGCAGGGCGATTTGTATTGGCGCGCCATCATCATGGGCGAATTCGACGGTACGCGCTGGCGGGCGGTTGACGAAACGTATGTCGATGCGGCGCGGGTGAATGCCGATGCGGCGCAAACCGTGGCTTATCAAATGATTCTGCGCGACCAGCAAGGCGTGATTCCGGCGCTCGATTACCCGGCCGAAGCGCTGCCGCAGGGGCTGGAAAAGCGGCTGGGGCAGGTGGTGCGCGCCCGTGCCAGTCGAGAAGGCTTGCGCCGCGTGGCCTTGCAGGCGGATTTGGGCGGGCTTTTGCCGCACCGCCTGAGCGAGGCGGAAAAGCAGTTTTACACCGCGTTGCCGGCGGGCAATCTGCAAACCCGCCAACTGGCTGAATCGCTGGCGCGGCGGTCGGCGGGCGCACGCCAGTTTGTCGACCAGGTGTTGCACCATTACCGCAGCCAATCGTTTGCCTACACCCTGCAGCCGCCGCGCATGCCGGGCAACAACGGCATCGACGAATTCATGTTCCGTGCCCGCCGCGGCTTTTGCGAACATTACGCGCAAAGCTTCGTGGTGATGATGCGCGCCGCCGGGCTGCCCGCGCGGGTGGTCACCGGCTATCTGGGCGCGGAATACAATGCCGAGGGCGGCTTCTGGCAAATCCGCAGCCGTGATGCGCATGCGTGGGCGGAAGTGTGGCTGGCCGATGAAGAGGCGTGGCTGCGGGTCGATCCCACTAGTGCCGCGGCATCGCAACGCAGCAGCGGCGGCATCGGCGCGGCCTTGAGCGAAGACGAGCGCAGCCGCGTGGCAGGCGGCAGCAGCCGTTTTTCACGTTGGCGCGAGGCGGGACAGTTTTACTGGCAGCAATGGGTGGTGAACTACGACCAAAGCCGCCAACAAAGCTTTTTTGCCGCGCTGGGTTTGGGCGGCTTCAACTGGAAAACCGCATTGCTGGTGTTGCCCGCCGCGTTGCTGCTGGCCTTGCTGCCGCTGCTGCGCTGGTGGTTGGGCGGGCGCAGACGCGAGCAAGATGATTTGCAGGCCGGTTTCATGCTGCTCAAAACCGCGCTGATGGGCGAGGGCGACGAAACCGTGGCGGCCACCAGCGCTGCGGAATTGCGGCAGCTGATGCAGGCGGGCGGCATGCCGGAAGACGCCGTGTTGAACCGCTTGCTGGATGAATACGAGCATTGGCTGTATGCCGCCAAACGCCCGTCGGTGCGGCTGCAGCGGCGCTGGTACCGGCAGGCGCGTAAGCTGGCGCGGCGTTATTACCGTCGGCGTTGAAAGATAACGAGGCCGTCTGAAAACAGGTTGCCTGATTGGTTTTGGCAATGGCCGAACTTGGCCAAATACCACACTTGCCGCGTGAAAAACGCGTTCAGACGGCCTGATTGATGCCGTTGGCTTTATCGCGCCCAAAAAGGTGTTCATAATATAGTCGAAGAAATGAGTTTCTGCTACGGCGTTGGCTCGCCTTGTCGTACTATAGCGAAATAAAATAAGAAAGATACAAGGCGGCAAGCCGAAGACAGTACAAACAGTACGGCAAGGCGCAGCTAACGCAGTAGATTTCTTATTTTATTTTGCTATATCTGTACTGTCTGCGGCTCGCCGCCTTGCATCAGAAGCTAATTTCTTCGACTATATCGCTCCGGGCGTTTGTTTGAAAACAGACGCCGTCATCCGCTTTCCCACTTTCTTGCCTATTGTTATGAAACACGCTTTTTCTTCCTGGAGCCGCCTTGTCGGGCAGCGGCTGTCGCACAAAATCATCCAGACGCGGCGTTTGTCGCGCAAAACCATTGCTTTTGTGTTTCTGCTTGCCGGGGCGGCGCTGGTGGCGCTCACGTCGCTGCTGTTTGCCAAAATGGCCGATTGGGCGCTGGAGCAAAACGCGCATTGGGTGCAGCAATATCCGTGGTTTGCCTGGCTGGCCTTGCCGCTGGGCTTGCCGCTGATTGCGTGGCTCACGCGCCGTTTTGCGCCTTATACCGCAGGCAGCGGCATTCCGCAGGTGCTCGCTTCGCTGTCGCTGCCGCACGGTGCGCAGAAAACGCGGCTGGTGGCGCTGGGGCAGACGTTGCTGAAAATCCCACTCACGTTTCTGGGCATGCTGGCGGGCGCGTCCATCGGCCGCGAGGGGCCGTCGGTGCAGGTGGGCGCGGCGGTGATGTCGGCCTGGGGCGCATGGTGCAAGAAGCACAATCTGGCCTTCAAAGGCTTGCAGGAAAACGATTTGCTCGCGGCGGGCGCGGCGGGCGGTTTGGCGGCGGCGTTCAATGCGCCGCTGGCGGGCGTGGTGTTTGCCATTGAAGAGCTGGGGCGCGGCGTGATGCTGCGCTGGGAGCGGCAGATTTTTATCGGCGTGTTGGCGGCGGGTTTCATCCAGGTGGCGATTCAGGGCAACAACCCTTATTTTTCGGGTTTCCACGGCCAGGCGCTGCCGAACATGCTGGGCTGGGTGTTGCTGTGCGCGCTGGTGTGCGGCGTGGCGGGCGGCCTGTTTGCGCGTTTTTTATACAAAGGCGCGACATGGCTTGCCCCGTCGGCCTGGCGCGGCTGGATGCGCCGCCATCCGATTTTGCTGGCGGGGCTTATCGGCCTTTTGCTGGCCGCCATCGGCACGCTCTATCAGGGGCAGACTTTCGGCACCGGCTATCATGAAGCCTCGGGCGCGCTGCGGCGCATGTATGAAGCGCCGCCCGGTGTGGCGCTGGCCAAGTGGGCGGCGACGGTGTTGTCTTATTGGGCGGGCATTCCGGGCGGTATTTTCACCCCGGCGCTCACCGTCGGCGCGATGCTGGGGCAGCAGATTGCCCAAATCGCAAGCCTGGAGGCGGGCGTGAATGTGTTGGTGTTGATTTCGATGGCGGCGTTTCTGGCGGCGGCCACGCAGTCGCCGCTCACCGCCAGCGTGATTGTGATGGAGATGACGGGCGGGCAGAATTTGTTGTTTTGGCTCTTGATTGGTGCTATTTTTGCATCTCAGGTATCGCGCCAGTTTTCGCCCAAGCCGTTTTACCATGCCGCAGGCTTGCGCTACCGCCAGCGCGTGCAGGAAGAATATGCCGCAGAGCAGGCGCGACAGGCCGCGTCTGCCGAATCCGTAACCAGGGAGAAATAACACATGGCTGTGAATTTGCGAGAAAAAGAAGCGTCGGAATTGTTGAACATCGACGGCGCGCAGGTGTTTGTGGGGCAGGCGGGCGTGAAAAAGCCCAATCACGACGACCTGACGCTGATTGTGCTGAACAAGAGCAACAGCGTCGGCGCGGTGTTTACCCAAAACCGCTTCTGCGCCGCGCCGGTGCATGTGGCCAAAGAACATCTGGCCAATGAAAACGGCATCCGCGCGCTGGTCATCAACACCGGCAACGCCAACGCGGGCACCGGCGCCCAAGGCCGCGAAGACGCAATGGCGATGTGTGCCGCCGCCGCCCGTCAGGTGGGCTGCGCAATGGAGCAAGTGTTGCCGTTTTCCACCGGCGTGATTCTGGAGCCGCTGCCGGTGCAGAAAATCATCGACGCGCTGCCTGCGGTAAAACCGGTACACTGGAACGACGCCGCCCGTGCCATCATGACTACCGACACCGTGCCCAAGGCCGCCAGCCGCGAAGCCCTGATCGGCAACAGCCACACCGTGCGCGCCACCGGCATCGCCAAAGGCTCGGGCATGATTTGCCCCAACATGGCCACCATGCTTGGCTTTATCGTCACCGATGCCAAAGTGTCGCAACCTGTTTTGCAGATGCTCACCCAGGAAGTGGCCGACCAATCGTTTAACAGCATCACCGTCGACGGCGACACCAGCACCAACGACAGCTTCGTGATTGTCGCCACCGGCAAATGCGGCCAAAACGAAATCGACAACACCGCCGACCCGCGCTACGGCCAACTCAAAGCCCTGCTCGGCAGCCTCGCGCTGGAGCTGGCGCAGGCCATCGTGCGCGACGGCGAAGGCGCCACCAAGCTGATTACCGTGAAAGTGGAAAACGCCGAAAACCGCCAGGAAGCCCGCCGCGTGGCCTACGCCATCGCCCATTCGCCGCTGGTGAAAACCGCCTTTTTCGCCAGCGACCCCAACCTCGGCCGCATCCTCGCCGCCATCGGCTATTCCGGCATCAACGGCCTCGATACCGACAAAGTGCGCCTCTACCTCGGCGACGTATTGGTGGCCGAACACGGCGGCCGCGCCGCCAGCTACACCGAAGCGGCGGGGCAGAAAGTGATGAACGAAGACGAAATCCTCGTGCGCGTGGATTTGCAGCGCGGCCAAACCGCCGCCACCGTCTACACCTGCGATTTGTCGCATGGTTACGTATCGATTAACGCCGATTACCGCTCGTAACGGGTTTGCTGTTCAAAGGCCGTCTGAAAGTTTTCAGACGGCCTTTGTGTGTCGGCGGGAAGCAGCCGAATGGCTAAGCTGTAGCGTGGGCTCCGCCCACGAAAAATGCTACAGACCACCTGCGACATGCGGGGATGATGTTTCTGAAACCACAGCATAAGCGGTTAATCAAAAACGTGGGCGGAGCCCACGCTACGGGATATTAAATGTTTTCAGACGGCCTGTGTTGCGGCAAGGCTTGTCATGCTGCGGTGCGGTCGGCTATATTGGGTGTCTGCCGTAAAACAAACCGTCGGTGCGGGCTCGTGCCGACGGCAACCAAACAGAGGAGAGAGCTGATGACTGCATTAAACTGTGAAAATAGCGTGTGTATCGTGGTGGATATTCAGGAGCGGCTCACGCCCGCGCTGCATGAGGGTGAGGCGATGGTGGAGAAAAGCCGCCTGCTGTTGCAGGGCTTGCAGGCATTGGAAGTGCCGCTGCTGGTGACGGAGCAGTATCCGAAGGGTTTGGGCGCGACGGTGGCGGCGGTGAAGCTGCTGCTGGGCGATGCGCCGCTGTTTGAAAAAACGCGTTTCTCGGCCTTCACCGATGAGGTGGCGGCGGCCTTGCAGGCGCATGGTGCGCAAAACGTGATTCTGGCGGGCGCGGAGGCGCATGTGTGCATGCTGCAGACGGCGCTGGATTTGCGCGCGGCGGGCTACGGGGTGTATGTGCCGTTTGAGTGCACCACTTCGCGCAGCATACTCAACCGGGTCAATGCGTTGGAGCAGATGGCGGCGGCGGGCGTGGTGGTATCGAATGTGGAGAGCGTGTTGTTCCAGCTGCTGGGCGATGCGAAGCATCCGGCGTTTAAAACGGTGTCGAAGCTGATTCAGTAAATCGATTCAATGGATAAAGGCCGTCTGAAAGCGGTGCGGACGGTTTGTTGTATGAAAGGTGTTTTATGAGCCAATACAAAATTGCTCTTGCCGAAGCGGCTGATTTGGCGGCGATTGTGGAAATTTACAACAGCACCATCGAGAGCCGTCAGTCTACCGCCGATTTGGTGCCCACTACGGTGGAGGCGCGCCAGCCGTGGTTTGAGGCGCACGGCGGCAACCGGCCTTTGTATGTGTTGAAAAACGACGGCGGCGAAGTGTTGGCCTGGGGTAGTTTCAGCGATTATTACCCGCGCGAGGCGTATCACATCAGCGCCGAAATCAGCGTGTATGTGCGCCATGATGTGCGCGGTGTGGGCGTGGGCAAAATATTGCTGCAACACATGCTCGAACGCGCGCCGTCGCTGGGCATCCGCAATATTCTGGCGGTGATTTTCGGCCACAACCACGCCAGCATCCGCCTGTTTCATTCGCTCGGTTTTCAGGAATGGGGCAGGCTGCCGCAGGTGTGCGACCTGGAAAGCTTTGAGGCGGATATTGTGATTTTGGGCAAGCGGGTGCTGGATTGAGGGCTTTTGCCGACACCATCAAACGAGGCCGTCTGAAAGGTTTTTCAGACGGCCTCGTTTGATGGTCGGGCGGTGGGTGGCGTAGGCTTGCCCACGTTGCCGATACTCCTGTTGCCGCGTTTTCAGACGGCCTGGCCGGTTTCGTGGGCATAGCCCACGCTACTGCTGAAATCTTTCAGACGGCCTTGTTCCATTACGGGCGGATAAAAAAAGCCCGGCAAGAGACCGGGCTGAAGAGAGACGATACTTGGATAAAAGCGGCTATTCTACGCGTTCGCCGTGGATATTCAGGTCGAGGCCTTCGCGTTCGATGTCTTTTTCCACACGCAGACCGCCGCACACCGCGCCGACGATTTTCAGGATAACGAAGCTCACCACGCCGCTGTAAACCACGGTGGTCAGCGCGTCTTTCAATTGGATGAACACTTGCGAGCCGACAGTGGCTTCACCGCCGAAAATCTGGTTGCTGAAGAATACGCCGGTGAGCACCGCGCCGATGAGGCCGCCGAAGCCGTGGATGCCGAAGGCGTCAAGCGAATCGTCGTAGCCGAGTTTGCGCTTCAGAATCACGGAGGCGAAGTAGCAGCCGATGGCGGTGAGGATGCCGATGGCCAGCGCGCCTTGCGGGCCGACGAAACCGGCGGCAGGGGTGATGCCGACGAGGCCGGATACGGCGCCGGAAGCCAGGCCGAGGGCGGAGGGGCGATGGCCTGCCGTTTTTTCACACAACAGCCAGGTGAGTGCGGCGGAGGCCGCGGCGATTTGGGTAACCGCCATCGCCATGCCTGCGGAGGCGTCGGCAGCCACGGCGGAGCCTGCGTTGAAGCCGAACCAGCCTACCCACAGCATGGCCGCGCCGGTGAGGGTGAGCGCCATATTGTGCGGCGGCATGGCTTCCTTGCCGTAGCCCACGCGTTTACCCAATACGATGGCGGTGACGAGGCCGGCGATACCGGCGTTGATGTGCACCACGGTGCCGCCCGCGTAATCCAATACGCCGCCTTCACCCATAAAGCCGCCACCCCACACCCAATGCGCGGTCGGCACGTAAACCAACAGCATCCACAAGCCCGAAAACAGCATCATGGCCGAGAATTTCATGCGTTCGGCAAAAGAGCCGGTGATGATGGCGGTGGAAATCACGGCAAACGTCATCTGGAAAAACATGAAGACGGTTTCGGGAATGCTGCCTGCATTGGGCGAAACGGTGGCCATTTCCTTACCCATGTCAAGGCCGATGCCGCTCAGAAACACGCGGTCGAGGCCGCCGATAAAGGCGTTGCCGGGCGTGAAGGCGAGCGAATAGCCGATGACCATCCACAACACGCTCACCAGCGCGGTGACGGAAAAGCTGTGCATCATGGTGGAGAGGATGTTTTTCTTGCGTACCATGCCGCCGTAAAACAGCGCCAGACCGGGGATGGTCATAAACAATACCAGCACGGCGGAAGTCATCACCCAGGCGGTGTCGCCGTTGCTGATTTCCGAGAAAGGCTTCCACCAGTCTTCCGTTCCGGCAGCCATGGCGGCAACCGGCATTGTTGAGGCAAGGAGGGCAAACAGCGCCTGTTTGTTATGCAGGGTTTTCATATGGGCTTTCCTTTGTGTTTTGGTAATTTGTAATTAAATTACACCGCCACGTCACCGGTTTCGCCGGTACGAATGCGGATAACCTGATCGACAGGGGTGACGAAAATCTTGCCGTCGCCCACTTTTCCGGTACGTGCGGCGTCGATAATGGTTTCGACGGCGCGCTCGACCTGGTCGTCGGCCAACACGATATCAATCTGGATTTTCGGCAAAAAATCCACCGCATATTCGGCACCGCGATACACTTCGGTGTGGCCTTTTTGGCGGCCGAAACCTTTGACTTCCGTAACCGTCATGCCCTGAATACCGATGTCGCTCAAGGCTTCGCGCACATCGTCAAGTTTGAACGGCTTAATCATGGCTGTAACTTTTTTCATCTGAGGCTCCCTAAAAAATGTCAACAATCGGCGGGTTATTCACAGGCTTAACCTTACTTCACAAACGGCTTTATTCGCAACAAAATTGTTGACAATTTTTTGGGGGAGGCAATATTTAGCAGGAATCTGCGTTAAGGAAACGGAAAATTATTTGTAAATTTATTTCTTTTGGTGTTGTTTGGGAATGATGTGTCTTGTTTTTAGAAAATATTGATTTTTTATATTTTATTCATGCCTTCAATTGGCCGTTGTTGGCGGTGGTGTGAGCGACTTTGGGGTGAATCTGTCAAACAGGCCGTCTGAAAGAAACAGGTGTTATTGAAATAAAGCAACACATAAAAACACGCGCCTGCACAATATGTTTTGGGCTGGGGCGGCAGTCGGGTATAATTGCGGCTTCAATGTGGCGATACCGATTCAAAACAATAACCTGGCCTGCGCGGCCCGACATGAATGGTCGGGGTGGCAATGTGTCGGCACAGATTATTTCAAGGACGCTCAACCCGCCACGCTAAACGTCATTTTTCAGAGAAAACCATGTTAGTTTGCAACCCTTACGAAATCGTGATTCACGGCACCACCAGCAAAGGCAAAACCTTCCGCCCCAGCGACTGGGCGGAACGCCTGTGCGGCATTTTGTCGTCTTTCGATAAAGGCAACCGCCTTTCTTATCACCAGTGGGTGCGCCCGATGCTGGTGGATAAAGTGCGCTGCGTGGCGGTGGACAAAAAGCTGGAAGAAATCAATCCGCCGATGTTCCGCTTTTTGATGGACTTTGCCGCCGATAACGACTTGCGCGTGATGGATTGCAAGGCGCTGCTGGACGAGCGTGACGAGCAACAGCGTCAGGAAAGCGAGCCCGAGCAGGTGCCGCTGGCCAAGGCGATTGAAGAGAAGCAGGCGGCCGAGCGCGCCAGTCGCGAGTTGGCAGGCAGCGCGCCGGTGGAAAGCGTGTTGCGCGAAATCGCCATCAATGAAACTTCAGTGGCCTTTGCCGCCCTGAGCGTATTGCGGCCGATGCTCACCGACGTCAACCGCTTTGTCGAGCAGGTCAACAATCTGCAACGCAGCCAGGGCTACCGTCTGCTGGGTGTGTTTGAAGAGGGCAAAACCAATGCCGTGGCCGTATGCGGCTTCCGCGAGGAAACCAATCTGGTGAGCGGCCGCCACATCCACATCGACGATGTGGTCACCATTCCGCAAAGCCGCGGCAAAGGCTACGCCGCGCGGCTGCTGGCCGAAGTGCGCGAAATCGCCAAAGCCGAAGGCATCCAGCAAATCCATATCGACTCCAACGTCGGCAGCGAACGCGCGCAGGCGCACCGTCTGTATTTTGAAAACGGTTTTGAAATCAGCGCCCATCATTTTGTCAGTAAGGTGGAATGAGTCGTCTGAAAGCCGCAACAAACAACAGGCCGTCTGAAAGGTTTCAGACGGCCTGTTGTTTGTTGCACGGTGAATGATGCGGCTTGGGTGACAATCATTCATGAGGTGCCGAAGCGGTCGCGGCGCAGACCGAAACCCTCGGTGAAAAAGGTCTTGGTGAGCGGCATCATAACTCCGCCGCCGGATTAATCGCGTTTGTGTTCGATATAGTCGGGCTGTTTGGCCGGGTTTTGCGGGTTGGGTTCGACCGTGTATTCACCTTCGATGATGTCGCCCTCGTCGCGGCGCGTGCGCGGCGGCTCGAACGGGTTGCCGCCCGAAGCGGTAAACACGCCGCCCTGCATTTCGGCAACCGGTTTGCCTTTAAACGGCAGCAGCAAAACCAATCCGATCAGCAGCGATACGAAGCCCGGGCTCATGAATAAAAGCGCTGCCACGGTATAGCGGATGGGCCACAGCATCTGATACAGCGAAACCTGTCCGCCGTTGCGGATGGCAGAGCCCGCCAACAATACACCGGAGAGGCCGAAATGGCGCAGCATCAGCAGCCCCGCGATAAAGCTCAAAATCATCAGCCCCAGCGTGGCCGCGCCGCCAATCCAGCCGGCCATCCACACGATGGACATGATTTCCAGAAAGAGCAGTACCAAAAAGCCGATACCGAAAAAGCGCATGGTGATTCCTTGATGATGATGGTTTATTCGAGCTCTTAAAATAAAGCCAAAAATCACCGCTTTCAAGCATCGGCGTTGTCAAAACGGGTAAAGTCGGCCTTGACCCTGCGCGGGTAAAAAAAAGTAAAGCGGCTGCAATCGGTGCGGAGAAAGTGTCGGACACGGGGTGAGATTTGTTATCCTTGAGTACTATGATTAAAGTATACCGCCATTCATTTCAAAAAATCCTGCTTTGCACCTCTTTCCTGATTCTGGCAGCCTGCGCCAGCAATAGCAGCGGCCCCGTGCCCGACGGCCATTACCGCGTGCAGCCCGGCGACAACCTCTACCGCATCGGCCTGCGTTTCGGCCAGAGCGTGAATACGCTGGCTGCGTGGAACAATCTGCGCGATACATCGCAAATCGAAGTCGGTCAGGTGCTGCGCGTGCGCTCGAGCGCCGCCCGTTCCGGCAGCGCCGCCGCAAGCAGCCAGCGCAGCCGCAGCAGCGCCTCTTCATCACGCAACACCGCTTCCGGTGCGAGCACCGTGGCGCCGGTCAACCGCCTCAACCTGCAATGGCCGGTCGACGGCGGCCGCAACAACATCATCGCCAATTACAACGGCAGCACCAATAAAGGCATCGACATCGGCGGCAGCCGCGGCACGCCGGTCAAGGCCGCGGCTGCGGGGCAGGTGCTGTATGCGGGCGAAGAAGTGCGCGGCTACGGCAAGCTGATTCTGATCAGCCACAACAGCAGCACGCTGACCGCTTATGCCCATAACGACAGCATCAGCGTCAGCAAAGGCCAAAGCGTGCGCGCAGGCCAAACCATCGCCACCATGGGCAGCAGCGATACCGATCGCGTGAGGCTGCATTTTGAAGTGCGCATCAACGGCAAGGCGGTCAACCCGATGCCTTATCTCAACCGCTGACGGTTTCCCGTCAAAACAACAAGGCCGTCTGAATACGTTTTGCGTTTCAGACGGCCTTGGTCATGTTGCCGGGCGGAATCACACCACAATCGCGCCCATCGAATCGGTGGGTTTGAATGCAGCCAAAATGCCTTCGATAATGCCGACGATGCCCGGAATGAAAGTCCAGCTGAAGAGAAAATACAAAACGCCCATCCACACGCGGCCGGCGCAGAATTTGTGTACGCCGAACGAGCCGAACAGCAGCGCCATTGCGACATACAGCGCCTTGTTGCAGGTGTGGGGATAAGAAGCGGCGTAAGAGACCGGTTGCATGAAGATTTTCCTTTTTTAGTATGAATGGTAACGGCATCAAAATGGCGCAAATGCGGTCGAATTAAAGTTATCTGCTTGGTAAAAATAGGCAAACGGCGCTTCGTGCAAGCCGGTTTGCGGCATCTGCGGGTAGATTGGACAAGAGGGCGCAAGTGCTCAGGCAAACGGCGTTCAGACGGCCTGATGAAAAGCAGTGAAACCGCGTTCGCACACAAAACCGTCCAATCGCATATCGTGTGCCTCGCGCGGCAAATCGCCGTCGTGATACTGGCAGGCAAAACCCGCGCCGATTTTGCGCGGCTGCAAGCGGTGGCGGCAGGCGGCGAGCGAAACATCATAATAGCCGCCGCCCTGTCCCAGCCGGTAGCCTTTGCGGTCGATGCCGACCAGCGGTAAAACCAGCAGATTCAGGCGGTGGGCGCGGATTTTTTCGCCGTGAAACTGCGGAATCTGCAAACGACTGCGGCCGCTTTGGCGCTCGGCTTGGCGCGCATCGGCACGATAAGGCGTAAACCACAGCCGCAGCGCGCGCGGCACGATATAAGGCAGATAAACCCGTGCGCCGCGTTTTAAGGCCGTCTGAACAAAATCATCCAAACGCAATTCGCTGCCGATCGGCCAATATACCCCGATGCGGTTGCCGCGTTTGATAAGCGGATAAAGATGGCGGTTGGCGCGGCGGGTGGCGTGTTGCCTTTGGCGGCGGCCAAGGCTTTGGCGTGCGCGGCGGAACTGTTGGCGCAGGGCGGATTTTTCGGTATGCGGCATTTCAGACGGCCTCATGAAGCAAACAGCGTTCAGGCTAACCGAAAAAGCGCGGTTTTGACAAATTTGGGTTTGCGCCGAAAAGCCGTTATGATGCCGTCTGAAATCAAACCGTCATCGAAACAAGGGAAAATCTATGTGGCACATCGTCGCCATCGGCTATTTATTCGTCACCGTTATGTTTGCCGCCGCGCAGCCGAGCATCGCGCGGGCGCTGATTTACCTCGTTTTCTGGTCGGTGTTGCCGAGTGTGTTTGTATTTTGGGTGGTGAAAATCCGCCGCCGCAACCGCCGTATGAAAATGCAACAGAAACAGCTTGAAAAAACAGAATAAAACTTTTCAGACGGCCTCAAATCCTATATAATTTCGCAGCTTTCATTTCGGAAGCGATTTTTTGTTACTGAAACGCTCGCACTTCGCGCCAAAGGGTGCTTATCAATCAATAAGTTCTATGCGCAAGTGTCTGCTTTAACCCTTTAAGGAAATTCAATGTCTCAAGTTACTATGCGCCAAATGCTCGAAGCAGGCGTTCACTTCGGCCACCAAACCCGTTACTGGAACCCGAAAATGGAACAATACATTTTCGGCGCCCGCAACAAAATCCACATCGTCAACTTGGAAAAAACCCTGCCGTTGTTCCAAGAAGCACAAGACGTGGTTCGCCGTTTGGTTGCCAACAAAGGCACCGTGTTGTTCGTCGGTACCAAACGTCAGGCGCGTGACATCATCCGCGAAGAAGCCAGCCGTGCCGGCATGCCCTTCGTCGACCACCGTTGGTTGGGCGGTATGCTGACCAACTACAAAACCGTGAAACAGTCTATCAAACGTCTGGAAGAGAAATCTGCCATCTTGGAAAATGCTGCCGAAAGCGGCTTCAACAAGAAAGAAATTCTCGACATGCAGCGCGACGTTGAGAAACTGGAACGCTCATTGGGCGGCATCAAAGACATGAAAGGTCTGCCGGACGCGATTTTTGTCATCGACACCGGTTACCAAAAAGGTACTTTGGTTGAAGCCGAAAAACTGGGCATCCCGGTGATTGCCGTTGTTGATACCAACAACAGCCCCGACGGCGTGAAACACGTTATCCCGGGCAACGACGACTCTGCCAAAGCCATCCGTCTCTACTGCCGCGGCATCGCCGATGCGGTGTTGGAAGGCAAAAACCAAGCCGTACAAGAAACCGTTGCAGCCGTTCAAGCTGCTGCCGAAGCCGCTGAATAAGCCGCAAAAGCCAAACGGTAAAAGGGGGTTACACCCCTTTTTTCAGGCAGTTTGAACCAAGCCCGTTGGTTTCAACCGCCTGACCCCATTCCCCCGATGCGGCGCCAAGCCGCCGCATTCCGCTAAAAATCTAGGAGTAAAGAAATGTCTGCAATTACCGCAAAAATGGTTGGCGATCTGCGTGCCGCTACCGGCCTGGGCATGATGGAATGCAAAAAAGCCCTCGTTGAAGCCGACGGCGATATGGCCAAAGCCGAAGAAATCCTGCGCATCAAATCCGGCAACAAAGCCAGCAAACTGGCCGGCCGCCAAGCCGCCGAAGGCGTATTGGCCTTTGCCATCGAAGGCAACACCGGTGCCCTGGTCGAAGTCAACTGCGAAACCGACTTCGTCGCCAAAGATGCAGGCTTCCTGGAATTTGCCAACTTCGTGGCCAAAACCGCTGCCGAGAAAAAACCGGCCAGCGTTGAAGAATTGAGCAATCTGGTTGAAACCGAGCGCAAAGCCATCATCGCCAAATTGGGCGAAAACATGTCTGTGCGCCGTTTCGAAGTCATCGAAACTGCTAATAATCTCGTGGCCTACATCCACGGCGCATTGGCTGCCGAAGGTGTGTTGGTTGAATTCAAAGGCGCTGAAGACGTCGCCCGCAAAGTCGGTATGCACATCGTTGCCGCCAAACCGCAATGCGTGTCTGAAGACCAGGTTGACCCGGAATTGGTTGAAAAAGAACGCCACATCTACACCCAACAAGCGATCGAATCCGGCAAACCCGCCGAAATCGCCGCCAAAATGGTAGAAGGCCGCATCAAGAAATACCTGGCCGAAGTGACCCTGAACGGCCAAGCCTTCGTAATGAACCCCGACCAAACCGTTGCCCAATTCCTGAAAGAAAACGGCGCGGAAGTAGTATCGTTCGTACGCTACAAAGTGGGCGACGGCATCGAAAAAGCCGTGGTCGATTACGCTGCCGAAGTGGCCGCTGCTGCCAAAGTGTAATTCAGCCATGCCGACAAAGCACTCGGATTCGTTTGAATCGGGGTGCTTTTTTTTGAGGGAAAACGGCGCGGCAGATATGGTGCAATCTCTGAGACGGCAACTGTGTATAGTCGAAGAAATGAGTTTCTGCTACGGCGTTGGCTCGCCTAGCCGTACTATCCGTACTGTCTTCGGCTCGCCGCCTTGTATCAGAATCTAATTTTTCCGACTATAAGAGATCGCCATGCTTGGAAAAACCCGCAACTGTCGTCATTCCGGCGCAGGCCGGAATCCACGGTTAATTTCTATAATATATTGTTTTAACAGAATTGCTTGGGTGGAAAAGTAGATTCCGGCCTACGCCGGAATGACGGGCTGAAATAACACGTTTTTCAGAGATTGCACGATACCGATGCCGTCTGAAAAAGAGCGGCCGCCGCCCGTCGGATTTGCAGCAAAACCGCTCAAAAAAGAGTAAAATGCGCGGCAGACAGCAATCGCATCCCAAAATAATCTTTCCTTTGTCTCAACAACAAAACACCATTAAGGCCGTCTGAAAGCGACCGCCTGCCCCCTCCCCGACAGACAGCAAATAAGGCATCCGATATGACCCAGCAAACCAAATACAAACGCGTTTTATTGAAACTCTCAGGCGAAGCCCTGCAAGGCAACGACGCTTTCGGCATCAACCGCGACACCATCATGCAGATTGTCGGCCAGGTCAAAGAAGTGGTCGATATGGGCGTGCAGGTCGGCGTGGTCATCGGCGGCGGCAACATCTTCCGCGGCGTGGCCACCCAAGCGCAAGGCATGGACCGCGCCACCGCCGACTACATGGGCATGATGGCCACCGTCATGAACGCACTGGCCTTGAAAGACGCGTTTGAATCGCTCGGCATCAAAGCCCGCGTCCAATCCGCGCTCTCGATGCAGCAAATCGCCGAAACCTACGCCCGCCCGAAAGCCATCCAATATCTGGAAGAGGGCAAAGTGGTGATTTTCGCCGCCGGCACCGGCAACCCCTTCTTCACCACCGACACCGCAGCCTCCCTGCGCGGCGCGGAGATGAATTGCGACATCATGCTCAAAGCCACCAACGTCGACGGCGTGTACACCGCCGACCCGAAAAAAGACCCCGCCGCCACCCGCTACCAAACCATCACCTTCGATGAAGCCATCAGCAAAAACCTGCGCGTGATGGACGCCACCGCCTTCGCCCTTTGCCGCGAACAAAAGCTCAACATCGTTGTGTTCGGCATCGCCAAAGAAGGCGCACTCAAACGCGTGATTGCGGGCGAGGACGAAGGCACGTTGGTGCATTGTTGAGTGGTTGATTGAATGATAAAGGCCGTCTGAAAGGTTTTGCTGCTTTTCAGACGGCCTTGTTTTATAGCGGCGGATGGCGGGCAGGTTGTTTATATAGTCGGATAAATTAAGTTTTACTACGGCGTTGGCTCGCCTTGTCGTACTAGCTGTACTGTCTGCGGCTCGCCGCCTTGTATTAAAACTTAATTTCTCCGACTATAATAAGCGCGGTAAACAAGATAAAGGGGCAGCAATGGCGGAGCGTTTGATATTGACGGCGTTGGAAAATGCGTTTCAATCGCTAGAAGATACGATGGGCATATTGTCCGACCGCGAATGGTTTGAGCGGCAGGATGCTGTGGTGCAGGAAACCCTGATTGCGGGGGCGATTCAGAAGTTTGAATTTGTGTATGAATTGGGATTGAAGATGCTGCGGCGGCAGTTGGCAGCGGAGGCGGTAAATCCCGATGAGGTGCAAAGCGCAGATTTTCGTGATTTATTGCGTATGGGTTTGCAAAGCGGCCTGATTGTGGAGATGGAAAATTGGCTGTTTTACCGCAAAATGCGCAATATCACTTCGCATACTTATGACAAAAACAAGGCAGCAGAGGTGTATGCGGGGATAGCGGGTTTTTTGGCCGACAGCCGTTTGCTGCTGCAAGGCTTGCAGGCGCGGAATCGTTGATATGTTGGATTTGAAACCCGAATATCTGGCGATGGTTGTCGAGATTCTGCAGCGGCATTTCCCCGAATATCCGGTGTGGGCGTTTGGTTCACGGGTTAAAGGCGGGGCGCGGCCGTTTTCTGATTTGGATTTGGTGGTGGTGGCCGATACGCCGCTGCCTTTGCGCCGTTTGGCCTTGGCGGAAGAGGATTTCAGTGCTTCGGATTTACCGTATCGGGTGGATTTGCTCGATTGGGCGGGATTGAGTGAGGAATTTCGGCAAATCATCCGGGCGCGTTACGAAGTGGTCAAACCTTAGGTGGTTTGAGAAGGCCGTCTGAACCGTTTAACTTGTCGGAATGCGGCAGGCGCGGTACTATGCGCTTTTAATTGATTATAGTCTGTTTGAAGCGGTTGGCGTTTCAGACGGCCTCCCGATATTAACCATTGATAGAGACCTTGCCATGATCAACGATATTCAAAAAAATGCCGAAAGCAAAATGCAGCGCTCGCTGGAAGTGCTGAAAGACAATCTCGCCAAAGTGCGCACCGGCCGCGCCCACACGGGCTTGCTGGATCAGGTTGATGTGGAATACTACGGTAGCCCGGTGCCGGTGAGCCAGGTAGCAAACGTTACCCTGATCGACGCGCGCACCATCGGCGTGAAGCCGTTTGAAAGCAATATGGCCGCGCCGATTGAAAAAGCCATCCGCGATTCCAATCTCGGTCTGAACCCGGCTTCGGTCGGCGATTTGATCCGTGTGCCGATGCCGATGCTGACCGAAGAGCGTCGCAAAGACCTGATCAAGGTGGTGCGCGGTGAGGCGGAAGACGGCCGTGTGGCCATCCGCAATGTGCGCCGCGATGCCAACAATGATTTCAAACGCCTGTTGAAAGACAAGGAAATTTCCGAAGACGATGCGCGTCGCGGCGAAGAACAGATTCAAAAACTGACCGACAAATACGTTGCCGAAGCCGACAAAATGCTGGCGGCCAAGGAAGAAGATTTGATGGCCATCTGAGCGACGGCGGAAAGGCAACATGAAAAGCAGCACGCAAACCATTCTCGAACACACGCATATCCCGCGCCATATCGCCGTTATTATGGACGGCAACGGCCGTTGGGCAAAGAAGCGCTTTCTGCCGCGGGTGATGGGGCACAAGCGCGGCCTCAATGCGCTTGAGAATATGGTGAAGCACTGTGCGGAGCTGGGGGTGCAATACCTGACCGTGTTTGCCTTTTCCACCGAAAACTGGCGCCGCCCGCAGGAAGAAGTATCGTTTCTGATGGGGCTGTTTTTGCAGGCATTGCAAAAACAGGTGGCGCGTCTGCATGAAAATAATATGCGCCTGAAAGTCATCGGCGACCGCAGCCGTTTCAGTGCCGAGATTTTGCAGGGCATCGAGGCGGCCGAAGCGTTAACCTCGGCCAACACCGGCCTCACGCTGGCGATTGCCGCCGATTATGGCGGCCGCTGGGATGTGTTGCAGGCGGCCAACCGGCTGTTGGCCGAGGGTGTATCGGAAATCACCGAAGAAGGGCTGGCGCGCCATCTGATGCTGGCGGGTGCGCCCGAGCCGGATTTGTTTATCCGCACCGGCGGCGAAACCCGCATCAGCAATTTCCTGCTCTGGCAGCTTGCTTATACCGAATTCTATTTTACCGAAACGCTGTGGCCTGATTTTGATGATGTTGAAATCGATGCGGCCATTGCTTCTTTCCAAACCCGCGAACGGCGCTTCGGGCGCACTTCCGAACAACTGCCTGTCGAACAGCAGCGGGGCTGACTTTACTATGTTGAAACAACGAATCATCACCGCTCTGGTCTTGCTGCCGCTGATGCTGGGCATGCTGTTTTGGGCGTCAGATGCCCTGTGGGCAGTGTTTGCCGGGCTGATTGCCCTTTTAGCTTTGTGGGAATACACGCGCATGAGCGGTTTTTCCGATGCGCAAAACTACCGTTATCTCGGCTTTACCGCGCTTTTCGGCGTGGTTGCCTATCTGGGCGGCTGGCAGCTTCCCGCTTTGGCGTGGCTGGCGGTGTTGTTGTTTTGGCTGGTGGCGATGCCGCTGTGGTTGGTGAAAAAATGGACGCTGCAAGCCGACTGGAAAGCCTACAGCATCGGCTGGCTGCTGATGCTGCCTTTCTGGTTCGCGCTGGTGGCCTTGCGCCCCGACCCGGAAGCCGCCACTTCGCTGCTGGCGGTGATGGGCTTGGTGTGGGTGGCCGATATTTTTGCCTATTTTACCGGCAAAGCTTTCGGCAAGCACAAGCTGGCGCCGGCCATCAGCCCGGGAAAAAGCTGGGAAGGCGCGATTGGCGGCGCACTTTGCGTGGTGGTCTACATGAGCCTGGTGTGGCGCGCGGGCTGGTTGGCTTTTGATACGTCATGGTTCGGCGCGGTGCTGATCGGTTTGGTGTTGACCGTGGTGAGCGTGTGCGGCGATTTGCTCGAGAGCTGGCTCAAGCGTGCGGCGGGGGTGAAAGACAGCAGCAAACTGCTGCCCGGCCACGGCGGCGTATTCGACCGCGTGGACAGCCTGATTGCCGTATTGAGCGTCTATGCCGCCATGATGGCTTTGTTTGGCTAAACTGTTTTCAGACGGCCATTGATGTTGGAAAGGCCGTCTGAAAGCAAACCGGTTAATCCGCTGCATCCGTCTGCAAACCCGGCAGATTGTTGCGCGGCAAAAAGGCGGCAGCGCAGCCGGGTAAGCCGGGCCGAAAGATATATTGACAAAAAATCAAGCAACAAACGGGCGTTCTGACCTTTCAGACGGCCTTAACAAGAACCAAATCATGACGCAACAAGTCTTAACTGTTTTAGGCAGCACCGGCAGCATAGGCGTGAGCACGCTTGATGTCGTTGCCCGCCATCCCGACAAATTCCGCGTGTTCGCACTGGCGGGGCACCGCCAAGTGGAAAAACTGGCGGCGCAATGCGTGCAGTTTGCCCCTCAATTTGCCGTGGTCGCCGATGCGGATTGCGCGGCGGATTTGGCAGGCCGTCTGAAAGCCGCAGACTGCAAAACCGAAGTGTTGCACGGCGCACAAGCCTTGTGCGAGGTTGCAGCGGCCGATGAAGTCAGCGGCGTGATGGCCGCGATTGTCGGCGCGGCGGGGTTGCCCTCGGCGCTGGCAGCGGCCAAAGCGGGCAAAACCATTTATCTGGCCAACAAAGAAACACTGGTGGTGTCGGGCGCGCTGTTTATGCAAACAGCGGCTGCGGGCAGCGCGAAAGTGCTGCCCATCGACAGCGAACACAACGCGATTTACCAGGTATTGCCGCACGATTACCAAGGCCGTCTGAACGCCCACGGCATTCAGTCGATTATCCTCACCGCCTCGGGCGGCCCTTTTCTCGACACCGATTTGGCCGCTTTTGACGCGATTACCCCCGCGCAGGCGGTGAAACATCCCAATTGGAGCATGGGGCAGAAAATTTCCGTCGATTCCGCCACCATGATGAACAAGGGCTTGGAATTGATCGAAGCGCATTGGCTCTTCAACTGCCCGCCCGACAAGCTGGAAGTGGTGATTCATCCGCAGTCGGTGATACACAGCATGGTGCGCTACCTCGACGGCTCGGTGCTGGCGCAGATGGGCAACCCCGATATGCGCACGCCGATTGCCTATTGCTTGGGCTTGCCCGAGCGCATCGAATCGGGCGTGGGCGCATTGGATTTCGGCAGCTTGAGCGGGCTGACTTTCCGCGAGCCGGATTTCGCCCGTTTTCCGTGTTTGAAACTGGCTTATGAAGCGATGTACGCGGGCGGCGGCGCGGCCTGCGTATTGAATGCCGCCAATGAAGAAGCGGTGGCCGCCTTTTTGAGCGGGCAAATCCGCTTTACCGACATCGCCCGCGTGGTCGGCGAATGCCTGCAACAAGGCTTTTCAGACGGTCTCAATGATTTGGACGGCCTGTTGGCGCAAGACGCGCGCACCCGCGCCGCCGCGCAGCAGCAGATTGCCGCCTTGCGCGGTTGACCTTAACAAGGAACAGTTTTGACGATTTTAGCTTTTATCGTAGCGATTTTGATACTGGTGAGCCTGCATGAGTTCGGCCACTATATAGTCGCGCGTTGGTGCGGCGTGAAAGTCGTGCGCTTTTCGGTCGGCTTCGGCAAACCGTTTTTCAAGAAAAAACGCGGCGATACCGAATGGTGCCTCGCGCCGATTCCCTTGGGCGGCTATGTGAAAATGGTCGATACCCGCGAGGGCAATGTGGCCGAGGCCGATTTACCGTATGCGTTTGACAAACAGCATCCGGCCAAGCGCATCGCCATCGTGGCCGCGGGGCCGCTCACCAATCTGGCTTTGGCGGCATTTTTGTATGGCTTGAGCTTTTCCTTCGGCGTGACCGAAATCCGCCCGTTTGTCGGCACGGTCGAGCCGTCCAGCATTGCCGCCCGCGCCGGTTTCCAGCCAGGCGACCACATCCGCTCGGTCAACGGCGTGGCGGTGAAAGACTGGGGCGACGCGCAAACCGAAATGGTGTTGAATCTGGATGCGGGCAAAGTCGATGTGGCGGTCACGACGGAAAACGGCGCACAAGCGGTGCGCAGTATTGATGTGGCCGGTACGGCGGCAGCGGCCGATGTGGCGAAGCAAAACGGCAACATCGGCTTGTGGCCGTTCAAGGTGACCAACCAGATTGGCATGGTATTGGCAGGCAGCCCGGCCGAGCGCGCCGGTTTGCAGAAGGGTGACACGCTGCTGAGCGCCAACGGTGAAAAGCTGGAAACTTGGGCGCAGTGGGCGGCATTGTTCCGCCAAAGCCCAGGGCAGCTGATTCAGCTTGAGTATATGCGCGGCGACCAAACCCTGGGCGCTGGTTTGCGCCCCGATTCGGAAGAGCTTTCAGACGGCACCCTGATTGGCAAAGTGGGGCTGGCTGCCGAGCGCGATCAGGCATGGAACGATAAAATCAGCCACCGCTTCACCCCGTCGGTGCCGGAAGCGTTTGCCATGGGCTGGGAAAAAATGTGGCATTATTCGGCATTGACCGTAAAATTTTTCGGCAAGCTCGTCACCGGCCAGGCTTCGATGAGCCATATTTCGGGGCCGCTGACGATTGCTGATGTGGCCGGGCGCTCCGCCGCCATCGGTTTGCAGAGCTATCTGGAATTTCTGGCGTTGGTGAGTGTGAGCCTCGGCGTGTTGAATTTATTGCCGATTCCGGTGTTGGACGGCGGTCACTTGGTGTATTATACCGCCGAGTGGATACGCGGCAAGCCGTTGAGCGAGCGCATCCAGATGCTCGGCTTGCGCTTCGGCATCATCGCCATGCTCATGCTGATGCTGGTGGCCTTCTTTAACGATATAACCCGTTTGTTTGGATAAGATCTTATGAAATTGAAACAACTGACCGCAACCCTGATGATGCTGAGCCTGTCGCCGTTGGCGCTGGCCGATTTCACCATTCAGGATATCCGTGTAGAAGGCCTGCAGCGCACCGAACCCTCCACCGTGTTCAACTACCTGCCGGTGAAAGTGGGTGACACCTTTACCGACGCGCGCGGCGAAGAAATCATCAAAAATCTTTACGCCACCGGCTTTTTCGATGATGTGCGCGTGGAAACAATGGGCAACCAGGTGTTGCTGACCGTGGTGGAGCGCCCCACCATCAGCACGCTCAACATCACCGGCGCCAAAATGCTGCAAAACAATGTCATCAAGCAGAATTTCAACAGTTTCGGCCTGGCCGAATCGCAGCCGTTTAATCAGGCGACCCTCAATCAGGCCATCTCCGGTCTGAAGCAGGAATACATCAGCCGCGGCAAGCAGTCGGTGGAAATCACACCCACCGTCACCCGTCTGGCGCGCAACCGCGTGGCCATTGATGTGAAAATTGATGAAGGCAAAAGCACCAAAATCACCGACATCAATTTTGAAGGCAACGAGCACTATTCCGACCGCAAGCTGCAAAACCAGATGTCGCTGAGCGATGGCGGCGTGTGGACCTGGCTGACCAAAAGCAACCAGTTTAACGAGCAGAAATTCAACCAAGATTTGGAGCGCGTATCCGAGTTTTACCAAAACAACGGCTATTTCGATTTCCGCATCCTGAATACCGATATCGAAACCAACGACGACAAAACCAAGCAGACCATCAACATCACCGTGCATGAAGGCGAGCGCTACCGCTGGGGCGATGTGCAAATCGCGGGCGACACCCGCGAAGTATCGAAAGAGAGCCTCTACAAGCTGCTGACCATGAAAAAAGGCAGATGGTATGACCGCCAGCGCATGGTCGACAGCCTGCAGGCGATGCAGACGGCCATGGGCAGCGCAGGCTATGCGTTCAGTGAAATCAACGTGCAGCCCGTGCCCAATCCCGACACCCGCGTGGTGGATTTTGTGTTGCTGGTCGAGCCCGGCCGCAAAGTATATGTGAATGAAATCAACATCAGCGGCAACAACAAAACCCGCGATGAAGTCATCCGCCGCGAACTGCGCCAGATGGAAGCCGCGCCTTACGACACCTCCAAGCTGCAGCGCTCGAAAGAGCGCGTGGAGTTGCTCGGCTATTTCGACAACGTGCAGTTTGACGCCAAACCCGTGGCCGGTACGCCCGACCAGGTGGATTTGGACATGTCGCTGCAGGAACGCTCCACCGGTTCGCTTGATTTGAGCGCGGGCTGGGTGCAGGATACCGGTCTGGTGATGTCGCTGGGCGTGGCGCAAGACAACCTCTTCGGCACCGGCAAATCGGTGGCCGCGCGCGTGTCGCGCAGTAAAACCACTCAAAATGCCTCGCTGTCGTTTACCGATCCCTATTTTACCCCTGACGGCGTGAGCCTCGGTTATGATTTGTATGGCCGCGTCTACGACCCGCGCAAGGCCACTTCCAGCACGCAGCAATACAAAACCACCACCTTGGGCGCCGGCGTGCGCATGGGCGTGCCGGTGACCGAATACGACCGCGTCAACTTCAAGCTCGGTGCCGAGCATCTGACCGTGAACACTTATGCCGGTGCGCCGATGCGCTACCGCGACTTTATCGAACAATACGGTGAAGGCACCGACGGTGTGGGTAAATTCAAAGGCTGGATTCTGAAGGGCGGCATCGGCTGGGGTCGCAACAAGACCGACAGCGCCCTGTGGCCGACACGCGGCTACATCACCGGCGTCAACCTCGACGGCGGCCTGCCCGGCGGCGATTTGCAATACTACAGCCTTACCCACAACCAGACCTGGTTCTTCCCGCTCTCCAAGGACTTCACCCTGATGCTGGGCGGCGAAGTCGGTTATGCCGACGGCTACGGCAAAACCAAAGAGCTGCCGTTTTTTGAAAACTTCTACGGCGGCGGTTTGGGCTCGGTGCGCGGTTACGAGAGCGGCACGCTCGGCCCCAAAGTGTATGACGACGACGGCGACGTCATCAGCTACGGCGGCAACAAGAAAGCCAATGCGACGGCTGAATTGTTATTCCCGATGCCGGGCGTAAAAGACGCACGCACCGTGCGCCTGAGCGCGTTTGCCGATGTAGGTAGCGTGTGGGACGGCAAAACCTATACTGCTGCCGATAGTGATAATGGTGCCAGCGTTTACGGTCGTCGCGCCCACAAATCTTCATTCAAGGAAGAGCTGCGTTATTCCACCGGTATGGCCGTGACCTGGCTGTCGCCGCTGGGGCCGATGAAGTTCAGCTATGCGTATCCGCTGAACAAGAAAAAAGGCGATGAAATCCAGCGCTTCCAATTCCAATTGGGCACCACGTTCTGATCGGGTTGCCCGACAGCAAAGAGAATTTGTTATGAATGCATCTTCATGTTTCATCCGCTGGAGTGCCGCAGCCCTGCTGGGTTGCGGCCTGCTCAGCCCGGCCGTTGCCGCCGAAAGCCTGCAGAAGCTCGGCTTTATCAATACCGAGCGCGTGTATCAGGAGTCGAAGCAGGCGCAGGGCATCCAGCAAACGCTGGAGAAGGAATTCAGCAGCCGCCAGCAGGCGCTGCAGAAGCTGCAGGCCGAAGGCGAAGCGGCTGAAAAGGCATTGGCTTCCGACCGTCTGCAGGGCGCCAAGCGGGATGAGGCGGTGAGGCATCTGGGCGAGCTGGTGCGCCAGTTCCGCCTGCAGCAGGCGCAGTTGGCGGAGGAATACAATCTGCGCCGCAATGAAGAATTTGCCGCCCTGCAGCAAAATGCCAATAATGTGATTGTCGAGCTGGCCAAAAAAGAAGGCTATGACCTGATTATTCAGGATGCCGTGTATGTGGACAGGAAATTCGATATTACCGACAGCGTCATCAAGGCGCTCAACAGCCGCTGAGCGGTAACGCGCAGGATTTTCAGACGGCCTCAACCATCATGAGCAGACAAATTTATACTTTATCGCAAATTGTTGCCGAGCTGGGCGGCGAGTGGCGCGGCGAAGACATCGGCATTGCCGCCGTGCAGCCGCTGGCCGACGCCAGCGCCGACCACATCAGTTTTCTGGCTAACCCGAAATACAAGTCGGATGTGGCGCAAAGTCGTGCGGGTGCCGTGATTGTCAGCCCGAAAATGGCTGATGAATTTGAAGGCCGCAACCTGATTGTCGCCGACGACCCTTATCTCTATTTCGCCAAAGTGGCGCGCCTGTTTTCGCCGGTGGCTTTGGCGGTGGCGGGCGTGCATCCGACGGCGGTGATTGAACCGACTGCCAGCGTGCCCGCCAGTTGCGAAATCGGCGCGCACGTGTATATCGGCAGCAACACCGTATTGGGCGAGGGCTGCCGCATTCTGGCGGGCGCGGTGGTCGAACACGACTGCAGGCTCGGCAACCGGGTGGTGATTCATCCGAATGCGGTCATCTATCACGGCTGCACTTTGGGCGAGCGCGTGGAAATCCACGGCGGCAGCGTGATTGGTGCCGACGGCTTCGGCCTGGCATTTGCCGGTGATTCATGGTTCAAAATCCCGCAAACCGGCGGCGTCACCCTCGGCGATGATGTCGAAATCGGCGCCAACAGCATGATAGACCGCGGCGCAATGGCCGATACCGTGGTCGGCAAAGGCACCAAAATCGACAATCAGGTGCAAATCGGCCACAACTGCCAAATCGGCGAACACACCGTGATTGCCGCCTGCGCGGGCATTTCCGGCAGCACCAAAATCGGCTCTTATTGCATCATCGGCGGCGCGGCGATGTTTGTCGGCCACATCGAAATCGCCGACAAAACCACCATCGGCGGCGGCACCGCCGTCACCCATTCGATTAAAGAACCCGGTCATTACGCCACTTGCTATCCGCTGCAAACCCATAAGGAATGGGCGCGCAATGCCGTACATGTGCGCCACTTGAGCGATATGGCCAAGCGCATCAAACAACTCGAGCAGCGTTTGGAAGCGCTGCAACCTATTGAAAATAACAAGGACTGACTGCATGGATATCCAACTTCCGATTGAAGCCAAAGACATTCAAAAACTGATTCCCCATCGCTATCCGTTTTTGCTGATTGACCGCATTACCGCCTTTGAAAGCATGAAAAGCCTGACTGCGATTAAAAACGTCAGCATGAACGAGCCGCAGTTTCAGGGTCATTTCCCCGGTTTCCCGGTGATGCCCGGCGTATTGATTATCGAGGCTTTGGCGCAAACCTGCGGCACGCTGGCGATTCTCAGCGAAGGCGGCCGCAAGGAAGAAGAGATTTACTTCTTCGCCGGTATCGACAATGCCCGCTTCAAGCGCCAGGTGATTCCGGGCGACCAGCTGGTTTTCAACGTAGAGTTGATTGCCAACAAGCGCGGCATCGGCAAATTCAAGGCCGTGGCTACGGTCGACGGCCAAGTTGCGGTAGAAGCCGAAATCATGTGTGCCAAGCGCGCCGTAGAAATGTAATGGCTGAGGCCGTCTGAAACGCACGGCAGCGATATAGCCAATTAAAATAAAGCACGCTTTCGTTGTTTCGCCTTGACGTATTCGATTACTGTTTGCGACTCACCGCCTTGATTGTTTTTATTTTGACCGACTATGCCGTGCGTTTCAGACGGCCTGAAATCTTTACGATGCATTTATCATAAAAGGAGCGTTTGATGAGCCTTATCCATCCTACCGCCATCGTCGACCCCAAAGCAGAGCTCGACAGCAGTGTGAAAGTCGGCCCCTATACCCTCATCGGCCCGAATGTGCAAATCGGCGCGGGCACCGAAATCGGCCCGCACGCCGTCATCGAAGGCCACACCACCATCGGTGACAACAACAAGATTTTCCAGTTTGCCTCGCTCGGCGCGCAGCCGCAAGACAAGAAATACGCAGGCGAACCCACCCGCCTGATTATCGGCAACGGCAACACCATCCGCGAATTCACCACCTTCAATCTCGGCACCGTCACCGGCATCGGCGAAACCCGCATCGGCGACGACAACTGGATGATGGCCTATGTGCATCTGGCGCACGACTGTGTGGTCGGCAGCCACACCATTTTCGCCAACAATGCTTCCTTGGCCGGGCATGTGACCATCGGCGACTATGTGGTGCTCGGCGGCTACACGCTGGTGTTCCAGTTTTGCCACATCGGCGATTACGCCATGACCGCCTTCGCCGCAGGCGTACACAAAGACGTGCCGCCGTATTTCATGGCATCGGGCTACCGCGCCGAACCGGCCGGGCTCAACAGCGAAGGCATGCGCCGCAACGGCTTCACCCCCGAGCAGATTGCCCGCGTGAAAGACGTGTATAAAACCATCTACCGCAGCGGCATGAATTTCGACGATGCCAAGGCAGAAGTATTGGCCATGAGCGTTGATGCGCCCGAGCTGGCGGTGTTCAAAGACTTTTTCGAAGCATCCACGCGCGGGATTATCCGTTAGGCCGGTTGCTATAGCAAAGATGCCGTCTGAAACCTTTCAGACGGCATCTTTAGTATAGCCGTTTCAATTTAGATTGAGACAAGGCAGCAAGCCGCAGCAACGCTGTATCAAACTAAATTGAAACGGCTATATCATTCAAGTGGCAGCGGTATGATGCGCCCCGGGGCAGCCGCCCCCTCGACCGGAAACTCTAACGCGCCAAAACTATAGTATGTGCTATCCAATATCTCCGCCACCGGTGGCGCAGGCAGGAACACCTCTCGCCCGTCAGGGTCTATCTCTCTCGGCGGAACATACAGGCCGTTTCCTTGATACGCCATATCGCCGGAGAAAGCGTGGTATATCTCGACATGATAAGCTGACAGCGCTCTCCCATCTGCCAATTTCAATGGAGCAGGCACAATTTTGATAAAATAGCCACCATCGGGACCACCGCGGAACACCGCATCGGATGGGACATTTTCAGGTCGTTGCGGAGATGGCACTTCGATACCTTCAGGTTGCTCTTTGGATTCTGCATAGTAGGCCAAGGCGGTCACGACAAGAACGCCGAAAACCATGGCGGAAATGATCCACTTGGAGGATTTCACCTTATTTGCCATACCGACTCCTCGAACCCAAGGCTTCCTGACACCGCTACGTTGTCAGGAAGCCCTCAAGTATGTTGCAAAGATCTCAGCCTGATCATTCAGCCCGGATTTTAGAATCATCAAAATGACAGACCAGCCAAGCTGCGTTTTAAGCCCAACACCCGCCTGCGCGGATGCGACGGGCGGGGGCATTTTGCGCAGGTCTCAGCCTGATATGGCTTGACCATCAAACCACATTCAAATCTCTACTTTCGCGCCCAAGGCGGCGATAAATTGCGCGAGCCAAGCAGGATGGGCAGGCCAGGCGGGGGCGGTAACCAAGTGGCCGTCGGTGACGGCTTCGGTCACTTCGATGTCGGCATATTCGCCGCCCGCCGCGCGTACATCGGGGGCACAGGCGGGGTAGGCGGAGCAGGTTTTGCCGCGCAACACGCCCGCTGCGGCCAATAATTGCGCACCGTGGCAGACGGCGGCAATCGGTTTTTCATCCGAATCGAAATCGCGCACGATGGCGATGACGCGCTCGTTGAGGCGCAGGTATTCGGGCGCGCGGCCGCCGGGAATCACCAGGCCGATGTAGTTGTCGGGGTTGACCTGGTTGAAATCGTAATTGAGGGTGAAATTGTGGCCGCGTTTTTCGCTATACGTCTGCTCGCCCTCGAAATCGTGCACGGCGGTGGCAATGTAGTCGCCCGCCTGTTTGTCGGGGCAGACGGCGTGCATGGTGTAGCCCAAGCCGCTCAAAAATTGAAACGGCACCATGGTTTCGTAGTCTTCGGCATAATCGCCGACCAGCATCAGAATCTGTTTGCTCATCTTGTTTCTCCTTAGGGCTTTCTGACAATTTGTTTACGAGGGGATTTTTGTTCCTGAAAATGCAGATGCAAGGCAAAAAACGCAGCAAGATTGGACATCTTGCGAGGCTTTTTAACGCAGCAGATGCGTTTTCAGGAACAAAAAGCACCTGTAAATCGAATTGTCAGGAAGCCCTAGTATGTTTGATTAATCGGTTTGTGCAAGATATACGCCTCGGCCAACGCACCGCTGATGCGCTTACCGTCGGCATCCAGTGCAAATAATTGGTTTTCGGCAACAAAATAACGACGCGGCTCGCTGCCTGAGAGGGTAACGGTGTTGCCCGCTTCGTTCCAACTGAACGTGCCGCGACTGTCGAACACGCTTTCGGGGTTGCCGAGATAGGTTTCGCGCAGGCGGTATTCGCCGTTGCCGTGCAGGGTCAGCGCGGTGCGGATGCCGCTGCATGAGGCGCAGGGCAGGGTGCCGACATACATCCCCGGCCAGTCGAGCGCGTTGCGGGCGTTGTGGTGGTCGGGCACGCTTGCCGTGTCGGGCGCGGCAGGCGGATTGCCCTGAATGCAGGCGGCCAAGGCGAATGCGCCAATGCCTGCGATGATGCGGCGGAAAGGTTTCATCATGATGAACGGCCTGTTACTTGGATGTTGATTCAAAGGCCGTCTGAAAGCATGGTCGGAAAACTGAGATTCTGCTACGGCGTTGGCTCGCCTAGCTCAAAGAGGGGGCTTGACTAAGCTGCTGAAGCAGCAAGTCCGCCGCCTCGTACTCTCTGTATTGTCTGCGGCTCGCCGCCTTGTATCAGAATCTCATTTCTCCGACTATATTTCGCTTTCAGACGGCCTAAGCGCTCAAATATCGGTTTCCAGATAAACCACTTGGGTTTGCAGGTATTCTTCCAAACCGTGTTTGCCGTCGGCGCCGCCGATGCCGGATTTTTTCCAACCGGCGTGGAAGCCCTGCATCGCCTCGAAGTTTTCGCGGTTGATGTAGGTTTCGCCGAATTGCAGGCGGCGGGTGACGTAGAAGGCTTCGTTGAGATTGGTGGTGTAAACCGAGCTGGTGAGGCCGAATTCGCAGTCGTTGGCGAGCGCGATCACTTGGTCGAGCGTGTCGAACACCGCAATCGGCAACACCGGGCCGAAAGTTTCTTCTTTCATGATGTCCATGCTGTTATCGACATTGGTGAGCACGGTCGGCTCGAAGAAATAGCCTTTGCCTGCCGCGCGTTGGCCGCCGCACACCAAGGTCGCGCCTTGCGCCACCGCGCGTTGCACTTTTTCCGCCACCGCTTCGACGGCGCGTTCTTCAATCAGCGGGCCCATTTCCAACGCGCCCTCGGCGGCTTCGGCGGGGTTGCCGTAGCGCACCGCTTTCATTGCGGCGGTCATTTTTTCGGTAAAGGCCGTCTGAATGCTGCTGTGCACATACACGCGCTCGGCGCAGTTGCAGATTTGGCCGGTGTTGCCGACGCGCGAGGCGAGGATGGAGTTGACCGCCAAATCAATGTCGGCATCTTTCAATACGATGGCGGGCGCTTTACCGCCGAGTTCCAACGACACTTTGGTGATGTTTTGCGATGCCGCTTCCATTACTTGGCGACCCGCTTCCACCGAGCCGGTGAGGCTGACCATATCCACTTGCGGGTGTTTCGCCAGCGCATTGCCGATTTCCGCGCCCGCGCCGTTGACGACGTTGAACACGCCCGCAGGCAGGCCGCTTTCATGCGCGATTTCGGCGAAGATGTGGCAGTTGATCGGGGTCACGCTGCTGGGTTTGACCACGATGGTGTTGCCGGTGACCAGCGCCGGGCCCATTTTGCGGGCAATCAGGAAGAAGGGGAAATTCCACGGCAGAATCCCGGCCACCACGCCGAGCGGGCGTTTGAACAGCAAAATATTTTCGCGCGGACGGTCGCTCTGGATGATTTCGCCTTCATAACGGCGCGCCCATTCGGCCTGATAATCGAGATAATCGGCGGTGAACATCACTTCCACCCGCGCCAAATCCTTGGTTTTGCCGCCCTCGGCGACGATGGTGTCGGTCAATTCGTCGGCGCGGGCGCGGATGCCGGCGGCGATTTTGCGCAAATACGCGCCGCGCTCGACCGCGGGCAGGCGTTCCCACGCGGGTTGGGCGGCACGGGCGGCGGCCACGGCGCAGTCGACATCGGCGGCGCTGCCCTTCGGCTCTTGCGCAATCACCGTTTCGGTGGCGGGGTTCAACACCTCGCGCCATTGGCCTGCAAAGCCGGTTTCAAAAGCGCCGTTGATGTACATAGCGAGTTGTTTCATGTTTTCTCCTTTGTTTGTCTTTGCAAACCATTTTTCAGACGGCCTAGACCGTTTGGCAAGCCCGAATGCCGTCTGAAACAAATGATTTATTGTTGAACGAACGTGTTGCTTCCAAACCAGTTTAGCCGCTTTGATTTAGAAGTGCAAACGCTTGAGCCAAAAGTAGAAAAGTTTCATGATTGAATAAAGATGCCGTCTGAAAAGCCGCGCGGAAACGGTGGAATTTCGGTACAATATGCCCCTGCTGAAAAATATTACACATTATGAACCCAACACATACGCCGCCGCTCACCATCGCCCTTTGCGTCGGCGAAGCCTCGGGCGACCTGCTCGGCGCGCACCTGATGGCGGCGATTAAAGCGCGCCGCGCCAACGTGCGCTTTGTCGGTATCGGCGGCCCGCGCATGCTGGCCGAAGGCATGGAAAGCCTCTACGAACAAGAAAAACTCGCCGTGCGCGGTTTTGCCGAAGTGGTGAAACGCCTGCCGGAAATCCTCAACATCCGCAAAGGGCTGGTACGCGATTTGAAACGCATCCGCCCCGATGTGTTCGTCGGCATCGACGCGCCCGATTTCAACCTCGGTGTGGCGGCCAAGCTCAAAAAAGCGGGCATCGCCACCGTGCATTACGTCAGCCCGTCGGTGTGGGCGTGGCGGCGCGAACGGGTCAACACCATCGTGCATCAGGTCAACAAAGTATTGTGTCTGTTTCCGATGGAAGCCGCGCTCTATCAAGAAGCGGGCGGGCGCGCCGAATTTGTCGGCCACCCGATGGCGCAAACGCTGCCCTTGGATGCCGACCAAAAAGCCGCCCGCCTGCAGATGAAAATCGACTTGTGGGAAACCGTGTTCACGCTGATGCCGGGCAGCCGTGTCAGCGAAATCGACTACATGGCGCCGCTGTTTTTCCGCACCGCCAAGCTGTTGCTGCAACGCTATCCGAGCGCGCGCTTTCTGTTGCCCGTCGCCACCGCCGCCACCCGCCGCCGACTGCTGGAAATCCTCGCCAAAGACGAATTTCTCGGCCTGCCCGTGCAGCTGATGAGTGCCCACGCGGATTTGGCCTGCACCGCCGCCGACGTGGTGCTGGTCACCAGCGGCACCGCCACGCTGGAAGTGGCGCTGTGCAAACGGCCGATGGTCATCAGCTACAAAATCTCGCCGCTCACCTATGCCTATGTGAAACGCAAAATCAAAGTGCCGCACGTCGGCCTGCCGAATATCCTGTTGAACAAAGGCGCAGTACCCGAATTGCTGCAAGGCCGCGCGAAACCGAAACGCCTCGCCGCCGCCGTGGCCGAGTGGTATGAATCGCCGCAAGACGTGGCGGCCTTGCAGCAGGATTTTCACGATTTGCACCTGCTGTTGAAAAAAGACACCGCCGCGCTGGCGGCCGCTGCGGTGTTGGCGGAGGCGGGCGGATAGGTTTTCAGACGGCCTGTTTGGTCTGAAAGGTCGTCTGAAAGCATGAGTGCGATTATTCTCTTTCAAAACGGATGAAGGAAATCCCGATGAAAAAATACCTTCTGCTCTTTTTGCTGTTGCCCGCGCTGGCATGGGCGCAGGTGCAAAATTGGCTCGGTTTGCCGCAAAGCCTGCTGTTTGACGGCCAAACTTACCAATTGAAATGGTCGGCCAATCCGATGCCCGGCTATTACAAACAGGAATTTTTACCCGCCGCCGATACGCTGTCCCGTTTCCGCCAAATGCTGACCGTCGATTGGCTGCAAACCCCGCTGCGGCCTGAAGAAGTGCGGACGCTGAAAGTGCGTGAATTGCAGCAGTTGGTACAGCGCGGTGGTTATGCCCAATGGCGCGAAAGCAGCAACGACAGCGAAGCAGCATTGGAGTTTGTGATGCTTGCGGAGGACAACGACGGTGAGGTGATGTTGGAATACAATGTTTACCGCTACCGCGCCGAACGGCAAAACGGCAAAGACGGGGTACTCTTGTTGGCCGTCAGCCGCCGCGCTTATGGTGAGGCCGAGAGTGCACGCTTTGTCGACAACATGCAGCAGGATGAATCGACGTTTTATCGCAAAGTGTTGGCTTTACCGATGCCTACTGTGCGTTTGAGGCCGTAAACGAAATCGATGTTCAGACGGCCTGTTGGCGACAAGAGGCCGTCCCCGCCTACGTCTTGCGGGGATGACGTTTCTGAAAATAAAATTCAAATAAGAGAATGAAATAATGAGCCACCTGATTGCCGGTGTCGATGAAGCCGGGCGCGGGCCTTTGGTCGGCAGCGTGTTTGCCGCCGCGGTGATTCTGCCCGAGCATTACAATCTGCCCGGCCTCACCGATTCCAAAAAGCTGAGCGAGAAAAAACGCGACGCGCTGGCGGTATTGATTAAAGAACAGGCGTTGGCATGGTGTGTGGCTTCGGCCAACGTCGCCGAAATTGCCGAACTCAATATCCTGCACGCCACCATGCTGGCGATGAAGCGCGCGGTGCAGGGCTTGGCGTTTGCGCCGCAGCAGGTATTGATCGACGGCAACCGCGTGCCGAACGATTTGGGCGTGGATGCCGAGGCGGTGGTGAAGGGCGACAGCAAAATCATCCAGATTTCCGCCGCCTCCGTGCTCGCCAAAACCGCCCGCGATGCCGAAATGTATGCGCTGGCGGCACGTTATCCGCAATACGGCTTCGACAAACACAAAGGCTACGGCACCGCCCTGCATCTGGCGGCCTTGAACGAATTCGGCGCCTTGCCCGAACACCGCTGCGATTTCGCGCCGGTAAAGGCTTTGCTGGCGCAGGGCAGGTTGTTTGAATAAAGGTTGCCCGACCGACAGCTTATTCAATCAGATGGTCTCCGGCTTTCGGATCCGGCCCGAAACGGTTGCTGCCGCGCGTGCCGTTGATGCAGGCAAACACGTAAAGCACCAGATTCAACATCGGAACCACACTTAAAAGTGCCCACCAGCCGCTGAAGTTGATGTCGTGCAAACGACGCACAGTTACTGCAAGCGTGGGCAGAATCAACGCAAAGCCCAATATGATAGGTATCATATCGGCAGATTCCGGGCTCATGCCCAGCATCATGTGCACTGCCATCAACGCCAGCATCAGCAGCAGGTAAAAAAGGTGGTAAAACCAAAATTCCCTGCGCCGCGCACGGCCTCTGAAATCGGCGTATTGTTTCAGGCATTTGATAAAGTAATACATGGATTGACCTTGCGAATGAATGGGGAATACCGGAATTATAATGTGCCTGATTGGTTAATGTGCAACTGTGCACTTATTGGGTTTTAAAAGGCCGTCTGAAACGCTTTTCAGACGGCCTTTGAGTTTATCAGGCCAAAATCTTGCCGACGATTTCCGCCGTGTCTTTCGATAAATTATCCATGCCTTGAATGCGCTCAAGCTGCATGGTCATCAATCGGCGGCGCTGCGGTTCGAGCTTGTGGCAGATGTTGAACGCCTGCACCAGCCGCGCGGCCACTTGTGGGTTGAAGGCATCAATCTGCATCACTTTGTCGGCGATAAATTGATAACCGCTGCCGTTTTCGGCATGGAAATGCGGCACGTTGCGGCTGAAACTGCCCAAGAGCGAACGGGCTTTATTCGGGTTTTCGAGGCTGAATTTGGGGTGGTGCAAGGCCGTCTGAACCTGTTGCAGCGTGTCGGAGCGTTGGCTCGAGCCGATGAGAATGAAGTATTTGTCCATCACCAGCGCGTCGTTGGCGTAGCGTTCGGCGAATTGGTTGAGCAGCAGGTTGCGGCCGTCTTCGTCGAGGTGGTTTACCGTGTTGAGGATGCTCATTTCGTGGGTCATATTGGGGGTGAGCTGCTCGTAGCGGGTGATGTAGTCTTGCAGGCGGGCGCAGACGGTTTTTTTGTGCTTGGCGGCCTGCTCGCCCGAATAGGCGGCGATTTCCATCATGCCGTGGCGTTCTTCGCGGATGGTGTAGAGGCGCACGGCGGCGAGCAGGCTGCGCACGCCCGCCAATTCGGGGTGGTATTCGTAGGGCTTGGCAATGCCGCTTCGGGTTTCTTGTTCCAACGCCCAAGTGCGCACATACACCAGGTTTTCGAGGCAGGCTTTGGCGACGGCGTTCAACAGCGCTTCGCGGGCTTGGTGGTAATGCAGCGGATTGATGTTTTCCGCGCCTTCCCACAATTCGGCAGTGGCGGGCACTTGCAACAACATGGCTTTGAAGGCGGGGTCGATTTCCTGCTTGAGCATTTCTTTAAAGGCGGCAATCAGGCCGTGGTGTTCGGGCAGCGGCGCGCCTGTTTCGATAGCTTGCAGATTGGCGGCCACGGCGCGGCGGTAGAGGGTTTGCCCCGCTTCCCAACGGGCAAACGGGTCGCTGTCGTGCGCCATCAGAAGGCTCAATTCTTCGTCGCGGTAGGGGTAATCCAGAATCACGGGGGCGGAAAAACCGCGTAACAACGATGGCACGACGGCTTCGGTCACGCCGTGCAACACGAAATCCTGCGTTGCTTGATTGACGATTAACACCGCTTCGGTTTGAGTTTGAGTCTGTTCTTGGGCATTTTCAGAAACGTCATCCCCGCAAGATGTAGGCGGGGACGGCCGGAACGCCACCGCTTCGCCTTTGGTGTTGAGCAGGCCGATTTTCAGCGGCATCATCATCGGCTGCTTTTCCGCCATATCGGGCGTGGCGGGAATGCTTTGCTTGACCGACAAGGTAAAGGTATTGTCCGCCGCGTTCAGACGGCCTTGAATATCGAGTTTCGGCGTACCGGCCTGGCTGTACCAAAGTGCGAATTGGTCGAGATTGATTTCGTTGGCATCGGCCATCGCCGCGCGGAAATCGTCGCAGGTCACGGCCTGGCCGTCGTGGCGTTTGAAATAGAGCCGCATGCCTTTTTGGAAACCGTCTTCGCCAAGCAAGGTGTGATACATGCGCACCACTTCCGCGCCTTTTTCATACACGGTCATGGTGTAGAAATTGTTCATTTCTTCATAAGAGGCGGGGCGCACCGGATGCGCCATCGGCCCGGCATCTTCGGCAAACTGCAATTGGCGCAGCAGGCTGACGTTTTCGATGCGGCGCACGGCGCGGCTGGCGCGGTCGCCGGAAAATTCCTGGTCGCGGAATACGGTCAGCCCTTCTTTTAATGAAAGCTGAAACCAGTCGCGGCAGGTGACGCGGTTGCCGGTGTAGTTGTGGAAATATTCATGCCCGATAACCGATTCGATGCCCTCGAAATCGGCATCGGTGGCGGTGCGGCTGTCGGCCAATACATATTTGGTGTTGAAAATATTCAGGCCTTTGTTTTCCATCGCGCCCATATTAAAGTCGCCCACGGCCACCACCATATAGATATCGAGGTCGTATTCGAGGCCGAAGCGGGTTTCATCCCAGCGCATGGCGTTTTTTAGTGATTCAATCGCAAACGGCACTTTCGGGCGGTCGGCCTCGCTGGTGTAAAACTCAATCGCCACATTTTTACCGCTTTGGGTGGTGAACGTGTCTTTGCTGAGCGCCAGATTGCCCGCCACCAGCGCAAACAAATAGCTCGGCTTGGCAAACGGATCGAGCCATTTCACCCAATGGCGGCCGCCCTCCAAATCGCCGCCGTCGATTTTGTTGCCGTTGGAAAGCAAAACGGGATAGCGTTTTTTGTCGGCGACGATGGTGGTGGTGAATTTGCCCATCACATCGGGGCGGTCGGGATAAAAGGTGATTTTGCGGAAACCTTCCGGCTCGCATTGGGTATAAAGATTGCCGCCCGAACCGTAAAGCCCCATCAGCGATTTGTTGTCATATGGCAGGATGCGGGTTTCGATTTCGAGTACGAAGCTTTCAGACGGCACATCGGCTAGCGTGAGCAGTTCGTCGGCCAGCGTGTAATCCGTTACCGCTTCACCGTCGAGCTTGATAGATAAAAGCTCGGCCGAACCGTTCAACAACAAAGGCGCACCCGCCTGCTTGGGCAATACCAGCAAACGCGCTTTGACGATGGTGTCGGGGTCGCCGATTTCAAAGCGCAAATCGGTTTGGCGGATTTGGTAGGCGGGGGCTTGATAGTCTTTTAAATAGTGAACGGTTTTAGTCATGACGGATTCTCTTCAGTAAAGTGTGTGTGTAGTCGGAGAAATGAGATTCTGATACAAGGCGAGCCAACGCCGTAGCAGAAACTCATTTCTTCGACTATAAATGCCGGTGAACAATGATTATATATGGTTTCAGACGGCCTATCTTCAATACCGCGCAACGGATTGCTGAAATCATGGCGGGTATTGGTGTAGGGCGTGACCGGGCAGACGGATGGTGGGGAAAGATGTTGCCGGTATCGGAAAGAAGGTCAGAGCGGCTTGGTTTTCGGCGGGATATCGGGCGCGGGTATCATTTCGGTTGCGTGTCGGGCAGTGATGCCCGACACGCTGAGGCCGTCTGAAAGCTTGCTGATGCAGGCAAGCTGTTGGGCATCCGCTGCCCGACTTGCAACCGAAATGGCAGGGTTGGCGTTGCAGATTCAGACGGCCTGCGAATTCAGACGGCCGGTTTGGGATATTGCGGGTTTGCTGTATTGGTTGATTTTTTCCAGCAGCTGCGGAATGTCATCGGTGCGGCGGGCAATCAGCGCACCTGCTTTTTCCATGTTGCGGATGGCATGCTGCTCTTCCGCGCGGTTGAGGCTGCGGCAGGCATCGAGATTGACGATGACGCGCCAATGGCCGTACCAGCAAAGTTGCAGCGCGGTGGCCTGCACGCAATATTCGGTGGCCAATCCGCCCAATATCAGGGTGTCGGCACCGCGGCTTTCCAGCCATTCAATCAGGCCGGTGCTGATATTCTCGGCCATATCGTGAAAGCAGGCGCCGTAAGTGTGGGTGTGCTGCTCCAGGCCGATGTGGACGAGATAGTGGTAGTTGTTGGCTTCGGGCAGCTGCGGCAGCGTTTGGAAGCCACAGCTGCCGACCACGGCGTGGCTGACCCAGTGTTCGGCCTGCTCCAGCGGCCTCAGCTCGGTTTGCTGTCTGATGTTCCACTTTGCCTGAGGAATATGGGCGTCTTTGGTGAGCACGCGGTAATCGGCCCATTCTGCCTGACGGTTGAGATGGGGCACGATAGACAGCGCCCCCTGAATCGGCAATTCGTCAGGGCAAAGCTCGGAAAAGGCTTGTTGGGGATGGATGTCGATGGCTACGATACTCATGGGTTTCTCCGCAATGTCTTTGGAATAGTTGCTCTAGTTATTAAAATTCGATTAACGGTTAGAATTATAGATAAAAGGTATTTTCTTGCAAGAGATTTATCATGCTCGCCCACAAAAGACAGCGGGCAAAAGTGTCAAACTGAAGGCGGCAAGGCGCCGGTAAGCGGCTGGCGGACCGGCTGCACCGGCATTTCGACCAAGTTGTTTTCTTTGGGTTGGAGTGGGTCAGTGCGGCCGGGCTGAGACCTTTGCAAAATACTTTTTTCTTGGAAATATCCATTCCATCCGTCATTCCGGCGCAGGCCGGAATCCATTTTCCAAGATTCAGTTATTTGATTTAAAATGGGTTTTCATGGCGAGCTATGGATTCCGGCCTGCGCCGGAATGACGGAGTGGATGCTTTTGCGATGCAGCAAAAGGTATTTTGCAAAGGTCTCGGGCTATTTGGAAATGAATATCAGAAAAGTTTTTGTTTTATCTGCCCGACCGGCAGCAACGGGTGGCGCGTCAGCGGATTTATTGTTATAAAAAATAATTTGTTAGCCATTGCGGCAGATTTTTTTCGTGAAAAAACTTGCAGCGGGATGGGGATTCTGTTTTAATACGCATCTCTCAAGGAAGGCCAGATAGCTCAGTCGGTAGAGCAACGGATTGAAAATCCGTGTGTCCCCAGTTCGATCCTGGGTCTGGCCACCACTAACCGCATTTTGCGGTTATTTTTTCGTCTATACGAATCTACACGCATCTACAAAACCCTTTATCCATAAGGCCTTCAGCCGATTCTTACTGATTACAGTATCTACATTTGTCTATACACGTCTTATTGAATCAACAAAAAATTTACGGTACATTTCACGGTATCAGTTAAAACACCGTGAAAAAGTACCGTAAATTGCGCCGCTAAGCCTTGCTGCTATTGGTTTTTGGTTAGCATCAAAAAGTACCGTAAACGATGCCGTGAGATTAAGCCATGCCGCTGAATGACCGCCAAATAAAAAACGCCAAACCAACCGCAAAGCCTTACAAACTTTCAGACGGCCATGGCCTGTATTTGCTGATTAGGCCAAACGGCGGCAAATACTGGCGCTTTGATTACGCGCTTGATGGCAAGCGTAAAACGCTGTCAATCGGTGTTTACCCCACAATCAGCCTTGTTGAAGCCCGTGAAGCCGCCGAAAAGGCGCGGCGGATGATAGCGGCAGGGGAAAGCCCCAGCGAAGCCAAGCAGACGGCCAAGCGCGAACGGCAGGCGGCGGTTGCCAACCGTTTCAGCAATCTTGCGAAAGAATGGCATGGCTACCAGCTTGCGAGTTGGACACCCAGCCATGCCGCCAAAGTGTGGCGGAGCTTTGAAGCCGATATTCTGCCCGCTTTGGGTGAGTATCCGATTACCGAAATCAGCATCAAGCAGGTGCAGGCCGTTGTTGAATCCGTGGCGGCGCGTGGCGCATTGGATACGGCGGCAACGGTGTTGCAGCGTATCAAGGCCGTGTTCAATTACGCCATACGCACCGAGCGGGCGGAAAATAACCCCGCCGTTCCGCTAACGGGCTTGATTAAAGTGCCGAAGCAGCAACACCAGCCCGCTTTGCCACAAGCCGAATTACCCGAATTTTACCGCCGCTTGCTGCTGGAAAGCATCAAACAGCCAACCCGCCTTGCCATGCTGCTGATTATGCTGACCTTTGTTCGAGCGGGGGAATTGCGTAAGGCCGAATGGGCAGATTTTGACTTTGAAGCGCGTGAATGGCGCATACCCGTCGAAAAGATGAAGATGAAAGCCCCGCATATCGTGCCGCTGGCGGCGTGGCCGTTGGCGCTGCTGGCAGAATTGCGCGGCCTCACGGGGCATAGCCGCTATCTGTTTCCCGCCGTGGGCAATCCCGACAAGCCGATGAGCGAAAACACGCTAAGCTACCTGACGGGGCGCATGGGCTACAGCGGCATTGCCACACCCCACGGATTCCGAAGCCTTGCAACCGATGTTTTGAATGAAAACGGCTTCGCCCCCGATGTTATCGAACGGCAGCTTGCCCACATCGAGCAAAACAAAGTGCGTGCCGCCTACCATCGGACGGAATACCTGCCGCAACGGCATGAAATGATGCAATGGTATAGCGATTTTCTGAAACAGCGTTACGATGCCGCCGCTGCAATGCTGGCCGCAGAAAGCGGCGTTAAGGGCGCGTGAAGCGTTTGGATGGGGCAACCATGCTCACGGCAGCAAACGGGCGCTGTGGCGCTGTTAGGCCGTCTGAACGCGGGAAAACACCAGCAAAGGAGATGCAAAACCATGTGGAAACTGATTGGGTGGCTTGCAAAGGGCGCTTTAGGCGGCTTGGCGCTGGCATGGATGCTGCTGCTTTGGATGGCTTTGGGCTGGAAATTTGTAGCAGGGGCGGCGCTGGTGTTGCTGGTGGGCGTGCTGCTGGAACGGTGTTGGCCGTTTAAGCATTTGCGGGATGGCTGAATAAGGTTGCTTATGGTTTACTGCTATATACCACTATTGACAATGTGTAATAGCTTTGGTACATTTTCTGTAAACTGTGGTTTTTTATATTCTGCATGAATTCAAAAAGCCTGCCGCCGCCTGATTTGGCGGTTTTTTTATATCTGGAATAAGTTTCTATATGGCTGAAATTTATATAAAAATGGCTGAATTGGTGAAGCTTGTCGGGCATAAGCGCGGCATGATTTTGCGCATGATGAATAAAAACGATGCGGCAGCCTATGACCCCAGTTTTCCGCAGCCTGTTCCAATCGGACGTAAGGCGGAGGCGTGGCGCAAAAGTGATATTGACCGTTGGTTGTTTGCGCGGGAAATAGCAGCCATCGAAGCCAAACATGATGCTTCTTTGCGAGCAGATGAGATTCATCGGCAAAAGCTTCAACAACAGGCCGCAAACGTGGCGGCTTGGCGTGCAAAAAAGAAATTGCAGGTATTGGATAATGAAATGCGGCGTGATATGCAAGCCGTTGATATGGAAAGGGAAGAAGCGGAGTTTCAGCAGTTGAAAGAGCGTGTCAAAGTAGCAAAATACAAGCCGCTTGATTTGCAATATTACATGGATGAAAGTATATATTTAGCGCGTTTTCGGCGGATTGCTGTAATTAAATACGGTAAGAAGCGGCGTTTTCACTATGCTATTCGGTTTTTAACGCTTAATCTGCTGTATAACATTGATTTTTATAATGTAAATGAAAATAAGGAAATGGCCGAATTACAATGCAGAAATGAATCGGCATTCGGCAGAATGAATGATGACTTTTGCAAAATTTCGATTTTGTAATCAAATGGTATTTTAAATCAGCCTATACGGTTTCCCCGTATGGGCTTTTTTTGTGTCTGCCGCCGTTGGGCGGCTTTTTTTATGGAGTTTCCTGTTATGGAAAATACCGAAAACCAAGCTGTAAAGATGCTGCGTATCGGGCAGGTGGTGGAGCGCACGGCCTTATCGAGAGCGGCTATCTATGCAAAGTTGAATCCCCGTGACCCCCGCTTTGACAAGAGCTTTCCGAAAAGCATCAAACTTTCAGGCAATGCGGTTGCATGGATTGAATCGGAGATAAACGCATGGCTGCAAGCACGAATTGCGGCAAGCCGGGGCGGTGTGAACAGCAATGGGGAGGCCGCCGCATGAAACGCTTAAACGTTTTGATTGCCCGTTATGCCGCGATGGCGGACGGGATGCCGTATGTGCGTGCAGGTGGCGGCCTGATTCGGGATGGCGGCTCAAGCCGCCTTTTGCGGTTTTGGGCAAATGCCTGCGGTGATTTGCCGTTTGAAATTGATTTGATGGAAGAGCGCGGCGCGGCTTCGGTGGGCTATGCGCGGGAATCGCTGTTTATCAAGGCAGACGGCGCATCGGCAAACTGCATCGGCTTTTTGGCAGATGGTACGTTTGCAACGGAGGCGGCGCAATTGGGTGTTGTCAGCCGTGTGGCGGCGTTGATGTTGCGGAGCCGTGAAGAGTTGGCCGCGATGCCGTGGGCGCAATTTGAAGCGCTGGCGGTAGAGATGACGCAAAAGGGCGTAACGCTGCTGCGGGATGGCTGGTGTGAGCAGACGGGCATTGCAGATAAAGCGTTTGCGGCGCATTTCGAAGAGGTGGCCGAATGCCTGAAGTTCAAGCGCCCCGCGTTGGCCGATGGCGGCATTGTGCAATGAAACGAAACCGCCAAGCTTTGGCGGCTTGGCGGTGAATCCCCCTTGCGGCGGCTATGGGGATGGAAAGGAAAAACCATGTTATCACAAATCATACATTTTCAACAGCTTATCGGCTTTTATGCGCCATTTTCAGACGGCCTTTTGCCCCGCCGTTGCCGTGGCCTGTTTGGCAGGCTTGACGGGCAGGCTGTGCGGGTGCAAAATAAACCCGTTGCATTCAATCATGCAGCAGGGTTTGACAGCCCTAATACAGTTCGGCAGACAAGCCGCCATTATCCTTTATTGGGCGGCGTTGTTACGTCTGCATTCCCTTGTTGTACCTTTCCTACGGGGAACAGGGGAACGGGAGGCCTTGCGCCTGCACGTTCGAACTGCGTGTCTGTCAACCCGTTCCTTTTGTTTCCCGCCCACACGTTTGACAGCGTAACGGCGGGGTGTAAAAACCAGTTTGAAAAGGTACACATCATGACCCAAATCCGTAAGGGCTATTCACGCCCGTTAATTTCCCGAAAAATCCGTTCATTCGACACCTTGGCAGAAGCAGGCCGTTTTATTGACCGCTTAACTGCCGCCAACCGCCATGATTATGCGTTCAACATCGTGCAGCAGGATGGCCGTTGGGCGGTGTGCAGCGTGATTGCAGGAGGTGTGCAATGAATACCCCTGAACACACTATCCCGACACGCTTTTATCACGGTTTGCCGCAAATTCTCGATATGTTTACCGATATTGCGCTGCAAGACGGATTCGATGCACGCACATCTGGTTATATCCGCTCTTGCGCCGAAGCCGCTACGGTGTCGTTGTCGGATATTTCCGAAACGCTGGCCTTGCTGGCGATGGTAAACCGCCATTATGTGCCGCCATCAAGTCAAGTCGATTTGGATAAGGTAAGCATTGCTTTGCAGGAAATAACGTTGCTGAATGCGGGCTTGTTGCCGCTGCTGACGGAGATTGCGGGCAGTTGCGGCCATGCAAGCGGAAAGGGGTAAGCCATGAATCACGCCCTTTTGTATATCACCCCCCATCACGTTCACCAATCCGCCGCCGCTGCGTTTGGCGCATTGCAGGCGCTGCATTCGGCGTTTCCGCGCGTGCGTTTCGGCATGGTGTATGACGCACCGCGCTGGCTGGTGTTTCGTGTGCATGAACAACACCAGCAGGGCGCGGCCTTGCCCGAATGTGTTTCAGACGGCCTTTCAGACGGCCTAGCAGAGGTATCAGCATGAATCGGAATCTGACAATCCGTCCTTGGCAGCCCGTGGCAAGCCTTGAGGAAGTGGCGGCAATGGTTGAGAAGCTGAATATGCGCCCGTTTTGCGGCAGGCTGGCCGTAATCCAGCAATCGGATGGCCGCTGGTATGTGGCAACCATCGTAACAGATACGGCAGAAGCGCCAAAACAGCGTTTTAAGCGCGTTTCGTGCCGTTAGGCCATCTACCCCTTATCGAATCATTCAAACCCCGTTAAAACGCAAATTTGACTACCTAGCGTGAATAAATGCGCTTAGGCGGGGTTGTTGCAGCCTTAGGAAAGGCAAAATATGAATCATCAATCTGAAAATCACCCCAATCAGCCCCGTTATCGGCTGAATGACGTTAAGGCTGCGGCGCGTGGCCGCTGGCCTGAAATCCTGCAAGCGCTTGGCGTGCCTGCGGCTTTAACCAACACCCAAAAACACCAGCCATGCCCAGCTTGCGGCGGGCGTGACCGTTTCCGCTTCACCGACCACAAACAGGGTGGCGGATTTATTTGCAACCATTGCACACCTGAAGGCGGCAGCGGCTTTGATTTGCTGATGCTGGTGTATGGCTACACGTTTGCCGAAGCGGTGAGGGCGGTGGCCGTGGTGGTGGGCTTGGATGGCGGCCAAATCGCCCCTGCGGTGGCAAGAGCCGCGCCGAAGCGGGATAGCGCGGCAGACGATAAAGCACGGCGTGACCGCTTGGCGAAGCTGTGGGCGGAATGCGTGCCGTGGGATTCTGCCCCCGATATTGCCGATTACCTGCACGGGCGCGGCATTCCGTTGCCTGAACGCCTGCCCGTATCGGATGCGCTGCGGTTTCACAAGCGGCTTGCCTATTGGCATAACGGGCGCGTTATCGGCCATTTCCCCGCTATGGTGGCCGCATTCCAAAGCCAAGACGGCAAACCGCAAGGCTTGCACATCACCTATTTTCAGACGGCCTATAACGATTTGCCCGTAAAAGCCATGCTGTATGACCCGCAAAGCCGCGAACGCCTGCCCGCCAAGAAAATGCGGAGTGCCGCCGCTGGCAGCCTGACGGGTGCGGCGATACGGCTGTTTGCCGCCGATGGCGGCGTGTTGGGCGTGTGTGAGGGCATAGAAACGGCTTTTGCGGCGCGGTATGTGTCGGGCGTGCCGATGTGGGCATGTGGGAGCGCCCACGGCATTGAATCGCTGGTGTTGCCTGACGGTATCCGTGAATTAATCGTAATCGCTGATAACGATGCCAACCAAACGGGCTTGAAAGCGGCAAGGGCGTTGCAGCGGCGCTATATGCGGCAATTGGATTCATTCAAAATTTGGCAGCCCGATAGTACGGGCGCGGATGCGCTGGATGTGTTGGCGGCAAATATTCAGAAAGGAGCGGCGGCATGAGCGAGAACACGCAAAACCCGCCTGTAAACGGCGAAAACAAAGCGCCAAAGGGGCGCATGAAGCTGGTTAAGGGCAACACCAGCCGCCAAGGCAAAAACGCGCCTGAAAGCGATTTTGAGGCCTTGCAGAATATTCAGGACGCGGCAGATACGCCGATTCTGCCGTATTACGAAACCCGCAAGCCGAATAAAGACGGTGTGGCGGGGGTGTTTTACATCGGCGTGGCCACCACGCGCGAGGGCGATTTTTACCATCTGCCGCCGCTGCATATCAGCGATTACATCGGCTTGATCGGGCGTGGCGCGGGTGATGATGAGCGCGAACACCGCATTATTGAATACTACCGCCATGGCGAAAAGCAGCCGCAACACGCCGCCTTGCCGCTGGAAATTGTCGGAACGCCTGCGGGATGGGCAGTCTTGCGCAGTTGGGGCATAGGTGTGAAATCAGGCGGCAAGGCGATGGGCGCGCTGGCGGATTACCTGCAATGGGAGGGCGATAAAACCGAATGGCAGATTGCCAACCGTGGCGGCTGGCTGAATGACGATTGCGCGGGCTATGTGTTGCCCAGCGGTGAGATTATCGGCCAAGCGGGCGGCAGGGTGATTTACAACGGCGACACCAGCAAGAAGAGCGCTTACAGCGTATCGGGCAGCCTTGAAACATGGCAGGCCGAAATTGCCGCTTATGCAGCGGGCAACAGCCGCCTGTTGCTGGCTTTGGGGGCGGCCTTTGCCGCGCCGCTGCTGGCGCCGATGAAGCTGGAAAACGGCGGTTTCCATCTGTTTCACGCTTCCAGCGGCGGCAAGACGACAACGGCCATGCTGGCGCTTTCGGTGTATGGCCGCCCCGATAAGCTGAAAAACACTTGGAAAGCCACCGCGTTGGCGATTGACAACGTGGCGGCGGCCACTTCAGACGGCTTTATGCTGCTGGATGAGATTTCACAAGCGCGGGGGCAGGATGTAAGCAGTGTGGCGTATTCGTTGTTCAACGGCGTGGGCAAGCTGCAAGGCGCGAAGCAGGGCGGTAACCGTGAACGGCTGGAATGGCGCGTGCTTTTGTTGTCAACGGGGGAATTTCCCGTTTCGCAATACATGAAACAGGCTGGTTATGAGTGGAACGCTGGCCAAAACGTGCGTTTGCCGTCTATCCCCGCCGATGCGGGCAAAGGTTTCCGCGTGTTCGATACCCTGCACGGCTTTTCAGACGGCGCGGCATTTGCCGAAATGCTGGAAGAAAACGCCAAACACCATTACGGCCATGCAGGCCGCGCGTGGGTGGAAAAGCTGGCCGATGCCATGCGGCAAAACAGGCTGGCGCTAATCGGCAGGATAAACGGCCATTGTGACGCATTCCGTGCCTGCCTGCCCGCTGAATTGGATGGGCAGCCCGCCCGTGTGGCCAAACGCTTTGCTTTGGCCGCTGCTGCGCTTGAGCTTGCCGCCGAATGGGGCATTACGGGCTTGGCGGCTGGTGTGGGCGCTGCTGGTGTGCAAGCCTGCTTTCATGCGTGGTATGAGCGGGAGGGCAAGGGCAACCAAGAGGAACGCACCATCTTACAGCGGACGGCGGATTACTTGCAGGCTAAGGGCAATTCTGAAATGTTTGTTTCATTGGATAATATCGGCATGGGCGGCGTTGCCCAAACGAGCCGCTACCATGCGGGCTATTCCGAATTTGTGGCTTCCCGCAATATCCAAGTTTTTTACATCACCAGCCAAGCGTTTGAAACCGATATTTGCGGCGGTTTTGACAAGGATTTTGTGTGTGAGGTGTTGCATAAGGCAGGCTGGTTGAAGCGAAGCCCCGCGCGGTGGACAAAACAGCTTAAGCGTTCAGGAATAAGCACGGGCTGGTATTACGTTTTGGAGGGCAATTTGCCGCCATCGGAGCGGGGGCAGCTTGACGCCGCCGATGACGATTAAAAAACATTTTCCATCACGCGCGCGTGAAAATCGTGGTTACCGTGGTTACTCTTATATAACTTGTTATTTTATATTGATTTTTTAGATAAAAGGCTTGGTTACTTTGCTGGTTACCGTGTGGTTACTGTGGTTACCCTAAATGAATAGTTATTTTTAACAATTCTATTTTTATTTGTTAAACAAAGGCTTATCATGGTAACCACGGTTTTATTATTGTAAATCAAATGGTTAGATAGTGTGTAACCATGCAAAACAGCCTGAAAACGCCTGAAATAGCCTTGTTTTTCTTTTAAATCAACTATTTAATGTGGTAACCACGATTTTATTTTGTTAAATCAATTAGTTAATTCAAAAGTAACCAAGCGGTAACCACGATTTTTAGCGATTTATCCTTTAAAATCAACGAAGTAACCAAAGTAACCACGTTTTTGAGGGTGTGTTATATATATTTTGTAAAAAAGGTGTTTTAAATGATAGACGGTATCATTAGCGGCAAATTGGTTTTAACGCCGAAAAAGATGTTTACCCGCCGTGGCAGCCTGTATGTTATCGGCAAGCTGGATGTGATGACGCTGCGGCCTGAACGCCTGCCCGTGCATGGCAACGTGATTGCGTTTGATGCAGCGGTATGCGCCGCCCTGCTGGCAATGAGCAAGGGCGATACGGTATCGCTTGGCGGTGTGATTACGCCAAAGCATGGGGATGACTACGGGCAGCCCGTGATTGAGCTGGATATAACCGCCAAGGCCATCATGCACGGCTACCACATCGGCCAAGCCAACGGCAACGGGCGCTTGATGCCGTTGCTGCAACGGCTGTGAACACCGTGGCGGGTTTAGGTACTTCCAGCCGTTTGAGCGATGCGGGTAATTCGAACCGCATTTTTGATGAAGCGTGGGCGCGGCTATGCTTCCTTACTGACTTTGCAGGGGTGGGGCGGGTTGAGTGTTCAGACGGCCACACTGTCTAGACCGCCCCCACTCTCACGCGCATTTTTTAGGTTTTTTATATTGATTTTGTTAAAGATATTTTGTTTAGATTTGGTTTAAGCGCGCAAAGCTGCAAGGGGTGGGGGGTGAAAAAGTTTTTTCGCCCTTTCTTTTCTAGACCGCCGACACTTCCATGTAGAGAATTTTTTTCTGATACAGCTTTGTTAAAACAACTTTAACAGGGCAAGTTAAAGCCGATTTGTGGCATTTTGTGGCGCGGCGGTGTTGGGGTGTATAGGCCGTCTGAAAATGCGGCGGACACTTGCCCCGTTGGTAGCGGCAGGTGTTGAAGCTTTGCCGCCGTTTGCCTTGCAGGTGGCGTTGCTTATTGCTATTTGTAAATAGTGGCGATACAATTATGTAAACCTTGGCGATACGGATATGATTATTTCTTTTCAACACAAAGGGCTGGAACAATTTTATAAAACGGGCAGCAAATCAGGCATTCAGGCGGTTCATGCCGCCAAGCTGGCGCGTATTCTTGCCCGTCTGAATAGCGCCGCTGTACCTTCCGATATGAATATTGCGGGCTGGAATTTACATTCCCTGAAGGGTGATTTAAAAAACCACTGGAGCGTGAAAGTAAACGGAAATTGGCGGATTACGTTCAGGCTTGAAAACGGCCATGCTGAAATTGTTGATTACCAAGATTATCATTAGGAGCGAAGATGTTAATGTACAATCCCCCCCACCCCGCCGAAACGATTAGAGAAGATATTCTGCCTGATTTGGGCTTGAGCGTAACTGAGGCAGCAAAGCAGCTAGGCGTTTCACGGGTGACGTTATCCCGTTTGCTGAATGGCAAGGCAGGCATTAGCGCTGATATGGCTATCCGCTTGCACAAATGGTTAGGCGATAACAGCCCCAGCCCTGAAAGCTGGCTGCACCAGCAAGCCGATTATGACTTGTGGCAGGCCATGCAGAAAACCGCCCCAACAGTTACCCCCGCTTATGCGGTGTAGGCATAAGACCCGAAGAAGCAGTATTTGGGGTAGGGTGTTCGGCTGGCCGCGTGTCGGGTTATACTGTGTTCTTGCAACAACGGTAAAGAAATACATCATAAAGCTGTGATATATGCGCAAACACGGTACTTTTTACGGTACTTGTGCATATCGTAAAAAATAAAGTGTTTAGAATCATGCGGATATGCTTGCATTTCGATAGTGGGTCTGGCCACCACTAACCGCATTTTGCGGTAATTTTTTTGTCTATAAGAATCTACACGCATCTACAAAACCCTTTATCTACAAGGCTTTCAGGCCGATTTTGTGATTCAGGTTGTCTATATTCGTCTATTCCCGTCTTATTGTATCAACAGAATTTAGGGGTATATTCGGGGGTATCTTAAAAAAATGCCCTGAAAAATACCCCCAAATGCGCTAAACGACCGCCAAATAAAGAATGCCAAGCCCGCCGACAAATCCTACAAGCTGGCTGACGGCGGCGGCTTGCATCTTGTTATCACACCAGCGGGCGGGAAACTATGGCGGCTGAAATACCGCATATCTGGCAAAGAAAAACTGCTTTCAATCGGGAAATATCCCACCGTATCGCTGATAGAAGCCCGCCAAGCAGCAAGCCAAGCAGGAAAGGCAAGCGGCTATTGCCAACAGCTTCAACAATATTACGCGGGAATGGTACGAATACCAGCTAGCCAGTTGGCGGCCAAATCATGCCGCGAAAGTATGGCGGAGCTTTGAAGCCGATATTCTGCCCGCGTTGGGTAATTGCCCGATTGCTGAAATCACCATTCCACAAGTCAAGGCCGTTGTTGATGCCGTGGCAGCACGCGGCGCATTGGACACGGCGGCAACGGTGTTGCAGCGGATTAAAGCGGTTTTCAATTACGCCATACGCACGGAGCGGGTGGGGAATAATCCCGCCGTGCCGCTAACGGGCGTGATTAAAGCGCCGAAGCAGCAACACCAGCCCGCTTTACCGCAAGCGGAAATCACCGAGTTTTACCGCCGCTTGATGGTAGAGAAGCTCAAGCAGCCGACCCGTATAGCGATGAAACTCATCATGCTGGTGTTTGTGCGGGCGGGGGAATTGCGCCGCGCTGAATGGTGTGAATTCGATTTTGAGGCGAGGGAATGGCGGATTCCTGCCGAAAAAATGAAGATGAAAGCCCCGCATATCGTGCCGCTTGCCAGTTGGCCGCTTGAACTGTTGGCAGAACTCAAAACCCTGACGGGGCATAGCCGCTATTTATTCCCCGCCGCAGGCAACCCTGATAAACCAATGAGCGAAAACACACTAAGCTACTTGACGGGGCGGATGGGTTATAGCGGCATTGCCACGCCCCACGGATTCAGGAGCTTGGCAAGCGATGTATTGAATGAAAACGGCTTTGACCCTGATGTTATCGAACGGCAATTAGCCCACATCGAACGCAACAAGGTTAGGGCGGCATACCATCGGACGGAATACATACTGCAACGGCATGAAATGATGCAATGGTATAGCGATTTTCTGAAACAGCGGTTTGACGAAGCGGCGGCGATGGTTAAGGCCGTCTGAACGCATGGGGAATGATGGCTTTTCGTTTGCTTTGGGCGGTATTGAAAGCCGCATTTGTCGGGCTTGGTTTGGCCTGCCTGCTGTTGATGGCCGTGGCAGCCGTGGGCGCGTGGGGCTGGTGGTGTTTGCTGTTTCCGCTGCTGCTGGTGTTGCTGTTGCCGCTACAAAGCCGTTGGGCGGCAAGCCGAAAAGGGGCGGTTGAGGCCGTCTGAAAAGTTTATCACCATGCCTAGCTTGCGATTAGCTACCAAAGGCGAAAGCGGGGAAACCCTAAACCTGTTGGCATGGTGTTTTATTTTTGGGGTGTAGCTGAATGGGTGGGCTGTGAACGTGCCTGAATGGTTTGATTTAAGAAGCTATGATGTTTGTGCGAGGTATAAATATCCCGCTCATTGGTCTATTGCGATTAATGCTAGAAAATGCTTATGGTACTTTTTTGTCAGTTTGACGATAAAAAAGCAATATTGCCTTTTATCATTGATGCAAGCCAGAACAATCATTTAGCTTTGAATTTTGAAGAACATAGATGGATAAAAGACTATGGTGATGTTGAAACTTTGGGTAAATGGGCTTCATGTAGCCCCGTAAATGATGATGTTGCTGGCATGATGCGGGGGGTGTGGGTATTTCCGAGAGATGCAAGAAGCTTTGTTGAAGATAGCAAATTTGGAGCTAATCGTGAGTATGAGCTAGATTGCCATGAGATTGGTATTAATGAAAAAATGGAAGATTTTTTCTTAGAATCTGCTTGCGTTGTCGATTTGAGCCAAAGTGACGAATCCATAAAAAAAAGTTTTTCTGTTTGGTTGGAGCGTAAGCGAGCAGAACAGGAAATTGAAAAATCAAAACGGATAAGCAAAGCCATGATTCAAAGATTGCATCAACAACGAATATTGCCTTACTTGGATTTATATCTGTATTGGCTGGCTGAAGGCAAAGAGATGCCTACATTGATTGAGATTGCAGAAATGCTGTACCCTCCTGATATGGTTGAATGGGATAAGGACTATTCGGAAATTTTGAGGGAAACCATACGACCACGAGCAATGATGTTGTTGAAAAATAAAGTAAATTTGATATTTTAGAAGTATCGGGAAAATATCTCGTTAATTTTATCCCGTTACACCCTATCTCTTGAAGCTGCACTATTTTACCCGTGTACTTCTGCTGCTATAAGTAGCAGCAGAAGTACACGGGCATTTTATTTTAGGAGCGAGAACAATGGAAGACATCAATATTCGGATGTTGCGATTGCGTGACGTTATGGCAATTACAGGGCTTTCCCGTGCGGCAATTTATGCAAAATGCAACCCGAAAGACAAGGCGCGGTTTGATGAGGATTTTCCGCCCCGCGTGCAGTTGTCGGCTAATGCTGTTGCGTGGCCGTCTGACGGCTTGCAGGCTTGGCTTGATAAACGGATTGCCGCAAGTCGTGGCAGTTTGAAGAATACCAGCAAGAGAGAATGCAATGATTGAGTTGGATAAATCTGAATTGCTTGAAATTTTGCAAGCACAATATGACGAAGTAGATGACGTGATTTTCAAGCTGAAAGGTATTTCACGGGCGGTTAGGTGCTCTTGCGATGTGAGTAGCAAAAGTTGGGATATTGATTCTTCAATTGACTGGCTGGAAGTGGTTTGCGAGGAGTTAGAAGATTTGATTTGCAAATTGGAAGATTGAAAAGCGCCAAGCCTGAAAGGAATCATCATGTTACCTGAAACAGTTTACCTTGAACCCTATGCGCGGCAGGCGTTGGCGCGGCAGTTGCGCCGCCTGCTTGACTTCGCCGCGTTTAGCCCGCAAAATAAACCCGTTGCATTCAATCGTGCAACAGGGTTTGACAGCCCTACACAAATCGGCAGACAAGCCGCCTTTAATCCGTTATCGGGCGGCGTTGTTACGTCTGCATTCCCTTGTTGTGCCTTTTCCAATGGGAAACAGGGGCGGGAGGCCTTGCGCCTGCACGTTCGATTTGCGTGTCTGTCAACCCGCTTTTTGTTTCCCGCCCACACGTTTGACAGCGTAACGGCGGGGTGTAAAAACCAAATCGAAAAGGTACGAATCATGACCCAAATCCGCAAGGGCTACTCACGCCCGCTTATTTCCCGCTCAATCCGCAGCTTTGATACTTTGGCCGATGCAGGCCGCTTTGTTGACCGCCTGACGGCAGCCAACCGCAACGACTACCGCTTTAATATCGTGCAAAACGGCAGCCGCTGGACGGTGTGCAACGTGGTTGCAGGGGGTGTGCAATGAATATGCCCAAACAACCCGAAAACCGCGTGAAATCGACTGCATGGGGCGGTATTCCCGCGCTGTTGGCAAGCCGTGAATTTCTGAATAGCGATGCCATCGGCGATTTGAACAATGGGGAGCTTTGCAGCTTGGCAGAATATACGGATGCCGCTTTAATTCATGCCGCCTGCATCATGGAAACAGTAGGCCGCTTGGTGCAAGCCAACGAAACCGCCGATGATACTTACAAGGTGGGAAGTGAAGCCATCGGGCATCTGATGGCGGCTTTGAATGCGGAAATCGGCGGGGCGGTGTTTGAGCTGGCTAAAATCCGCACAACGGCTGACGGTGAGCTTGCTTACCGTTCGGGCTATAACGCCGCCGTTGCCGATGCCGAAACAGACACGGCCAAAGCCAAAGCCTTAGCCCTTTTAGATGCGCATTCCGCCCTTGTCGCAGAATGTGCGGAAAAAGCCGCCGATGTTGCAGAAGCAGCGGAATCAGGCGCGGCCAAAGCCGCCAAGCCCGCAGCAAGGGGCAAGCCATGACGAACACCGCCCCGATGTATATCACCCCGCATCATGCCCACGACAACCCCGCCGCCGCTTTGGGTGCATTGCAAGCCCTGCATGGGAAATACCCGCTGATTCGTTTCGGTGTGGTGTATCAATCCCCGCGCTGGCTGGTGTATCGGGTACACGAGCAACACCAGCAGGGCGCGGCATTGCCCGAATCGCTTTCAGACGGCCTGACGGAGGTGGCGGCATGAACCGAACCTTAAAAATCCGCCCGTGGCAACCCGTGGCAAGCCTTGAAGAAGTATCGGCGGTGGTGAAAAAGCTGAATATCCGCCCCGAATGCGGCCGTGTGGCCGTGATACAGCAAGGTGACGGGCGTTGGTATATTGCCGGAATCGTTACCGATACGCTGGATGCGGAAACGCCAAAACAGCGTTTTAAGCGCGTTTCAGGCGTTTAGGCTATCTACCTTATCCAATCTTCAAAACCCCGTAAAAACGCAAATTTGAGCCGTTAAAGCGCACTCCCGCGCTTTGGCAAGGCTTTTGCAGCCTTTGGAAAGGCAAAACATGAAAAATCCATCTGAAAACGGCCAAAAAACCGCCTACCGTCTCGCCGATGTGAAGCAGGCGGCGCGGGGGCGGTGGCCTGAAATCCTGCAAGCGTTGGGCATACCCGCCGCGCTGACCGATACGCGAAAACACCAGCCCTGCCCCGCTTGCGGCGGGCGTGACCGTTTCCGCTTCACCAACCATCAAGAGGGCGGCGGCTTTATCTGCAACCATTGCACGGCAGACGGCGGCAGCGGTTTTGATTTGCTGATGCTGGTATTTGGCTACGACTTCAAAGAGGCGGTGAAAGCCGTTGCGGTGGCCGTGGGCTTGCGCGGCGGCCATATCGCCCCCGCCGTGGCAAGAGGCGCCCCGAAAGCAGAGCCGAAAGCCGATGATGCCGCCAAGGCCGCGCGGCTGCTGGCATTGTGGGCGGAATGCCGCCCGTGGGCAGAATCGCCCGATGTGGCAGATTATCTTTTCGGGCGCGGCATTCCCTTACCCGAAAGCCTGCCCGTGTCGGCGGATATTCGGTTTCATTCAAAAATGGCTTACTGGCATGACGGGCGTGTGTTGGCGAATCTGCCCGCGATGGTGTGTCTTTACCGCGATGTATCGGGCAAGCCCAGCGGATTGCACATCACCTACTTTCAGACGGCCTATAACGATTTGCCCGTGAAAGCGGTGTTGTACGACCCGAAAACCCGCGAACGCCTGCCCGTTAAAAAAATGCGTTCAATCGGCGCGGGCAGCCTGACGGGGGCGGCCATGCGCTTGTTTACCCTTGAAAACGGCGTTTTGGGCGTGTGTGAGGGCATAGAAACCGCATTTGCGGCGCGGTATGTGTCGGGCGTGGCAATGTGGGCTTGCGGTTCTGCCCACGGCATTCAATCGCTGGTGTTGCCCGAAGGCATACGGGAATTGGTGATTATCGCCGACAACGACGCCAACCAAACGGGCATTCGGGCGGCAAGGGCTTTGCAGCGGCGGTATCACACAAACATTGGAAAAAATCGGGGTAAGTAACAAAAAAGGTGATAAAAATCGCTATAAGCCTTATTCTGTAAGGCTTTTAAAGGTTCAATACCAATGATGGCAAAAAATG
>JAUNTY010000060.1 GCA_030538415.1 Neisseria sp.
TTTGAAATTGAAAAAACTGAGTCCTGTGGCATACAGAACCCAGTTTCCGGCAGCCACCTGATGCCTGGATTTATCGCTTCGGCGAATTAGAATGTCCAAGATTCGGGGCAGTTCGCATTTTTCAGACGGCCTTGCATTCATTTGCCTGATTATTATTCTTCAGGTGTTTCACCATCGGTGTCGTCAATCTTGCCTTCGGTGATTTCCATGCTGACACCGACGGCGGCACGGATTTTGGTATCGATTTCGTTGGCGACTTCGGGATTCTCTTTCAGCCAGATGCGCACATTGTCTTTGCCTTGACCGATTTTGGCGCCGTTATAGCTGTACCATGCGCCGGATTTTTCGACGATGTTGTGTTTGACGCCGATGTCGATCAATTCGCCTTCCCAGCTCACGCCTTCGCCGTAGAGAATGTCGAATTCGGCCTGGCGAAAGGGCGGCGCAACTTTATTTTTGATGACTTTGACGCGGGTTTCGTTGCCGATGACGTCATCGCCTTTTTTGATTTGGCCGGTGCGGCGGATGTCGAGGCGTACGGATGAATAGAATTTCAGCGCGTTGCCGCCGGTGGTGGTTTCCGGGCTGCCGAACATCACGCCGATTTTCATGCGGATTTGGTTGATGAACACCACCAGGGTGTTGGTTTTTTTGATGTGGCCGGTGAGTTTGCGCAGCGCCTGGCTCATCAGGCGGGCTTGCAGGCCGACGTGGCTGTCGCCCATTTCGCCTTCGATTTCGGCTTTCGGCACCAAAGCGGCCACGGAATCGACCACCACCATGTCAACGCCGCCGGAGCGCACCAGCATGTCGCAGATTTCCAATGCCTGTTCGCCGGTGTCGGGCTGGGACACCATCAAGTCTTCCACTTTCACACCGAGCTTGCGGGCGTAAATCGGGTCGAAGGCGTTTTCGGCATCGATAAAGGCGCACACGCCGCCGTTTTTCTGGCATTGGGCGATGGTTTCGAGGCAGAGGGTGGTTTTGCCGGAAGATTCGGGACCGAAGATTTCCACCACGCGGCCGCGCGGCAGGCCGCCGACGCCGAGCGCCAGATCGAGGCCGAGCGAGCCGGTGGAAATCACTTCCAGATTTTCGTCTTTGTGGCTGCCGTCCATTTTCATGATGGAGCCTTTGCCGAATTGTTTTTCAATTTGGGCAAGGGCGGCGGCGAGGGCTTTGCTTTTTTCGTCTGACATGGCGGTTCTCGTGTGGGGTTGTTTGCATTAACTAAGAATTTTCTTAGCTATTATCGCATAAAATAAGAAAAAGTATAGTTTTATTTGATTTTGTTTCAGACGGCCTGGGTAATTTGATAAAAGGCCGTCTGAAAACAAAAGCTTAATGTTTACAGCCGCCGTCGTGGCTTTCGCGCAGGGCTTCGGCAGCCTGTTCATCGGCGTGGTAGCTGGAGCGTACCATCGCGCCGATGGCGGCGTTGGTGAAGCCCATTGCGTAAGCCTCTTGTTCAAATTCCTTGAATTGGGCGGGGGTGACGTAGCGCAATACCGGCAGGTGGCCGTCTGAAGGTTGCAGGTATTGGCCGATGGTAATCATTTCAATGTTGTGCGCGCGCATGTCGCGCATGATTTCGCGGATGTCGTCGTCGCTTTCGCCGAGGCCGACCATGATGCCGGATTTGGTCGGAATGTGGGGCATCATTTCTTTATAGCGGCGCAAAAGCGCCAACGAATGCTTGTAATCGGCACCGGGGCGGGCTTTTTTATACAGGCTCGGGTGGGTTTCGAGGTTGTGGTTCATCACGTCGGGCGGGGTTTGGGCGAGGATGTCCAGCGCGATGTCGAGGCGGCCGCGGAAATCGGGGACGAGAATCTCGATTTTGGTGTGCGGGCTTTTTTCGCGGATGGCGCTGATGCAGTCGGCGAAGTGTTGTGCGCCGCCGTCGCGCAAGTCGTCGCGGTCGACCGAGGTAATGACGACGTAGCGCAAATTCATCGCGGCGACAGAGTCGGCGAGGTTTTTCGGTTCTTCGGGATCGAGCGGGTTGGGGCGGCCGTGGCCGACGTCGCAGAAGGGGCAGCGGCGGGTGCAGATGTCGCCCATAATCATGAAGGTGGCGGTGCCTTTGCTGAAGCATTCGCCGATATTCGGGCAGGAGGCTTCTTCGCAGACGGTGTGCATTTTTTGGTCGCGCAAAATATTCTTGATTTCGAAGAATTTCTTGCCGGTGGGCAGTTTGGCGCGTATCCATTCGGGCTTTTTGATTTTTTCTTCGAGCGGCACGACTTTAATCGGGATGCGGGCGGTTTTATCCGCGCCTTTGAGCTTGATGCCTTGTTTGGGGTCGATTTTGATTTCACTCATGATACGGAATCTTTCGGGGCGAGTTGCGTGTTCAGATGGCCTGTGAGCTTGGCGGCCACTTCTTGCAGGGGCGGGCAGGGCTTCAGCAGGTCGGCCATTTGGGTCATTTCCATGCCGGCATAGCCGCAGGGGTTGATGTGGTGAAACGGGCTTAAATCCATGTTTACATTTAAGGCGAGGCCGTGGTAAACCGAGCCGTTTTTGATGCGCAGGCCGAGCGAGGCGATTTTGCGCGCGCCGACATACACGCCGGGGCGCTGCGGGTCGGCGGCGGCTTCGATGCCGTATTCGGCGAGGGTGGCGATGATGCTGTTTTCGAGGGCGGAAACGATGTGGCGCACTGATGCTTTGCGGCGTTTGAAGTCAATCAGGGTATAGACCACCAATTGGCCGGGGCCGTGGTAGGTGATTTGGCCGCCGCGGTCGATTTGCACCACGGGAATGTCGTCGCGGATCAGCAGATGTTCGGGCTTGCCCGCCAATCCTTGGGTGAACACGGGCGGGTGTTCGACCACCCAGAGTTCGTCTTCGGTGGCATCATCGCGCGCGGCATTGAAGGCTTTCATGGCTTCGAAAACGGGCGCGTATTCGGCCAAGCCCAGTTGCACGGTTTTCATGTTACAGCACCACTTTGACCATCGGATGCGCGGTGAGGGCGCGGTAGATGTTGTCGAGCTGCTCTTGGTTGTCGACGCTCACTTGTGCGGTCGCGCCCAGATAATTGCCTTTGCTGCTGGGGCGGACTTTGATGTGTTGCGCTTCGGTGTCGGGTGCGTGTTCGCGGATGACTGCCAATACGGTGGCTTCGAATTCGGGATGTTGCGCACCCATGATTTTCAGCGGGAACACGCAGGGGAATTCCATCAGCGTGGTTTTTTCTTCGGACATCGGTTTTCCTTGATATTTGCAGCGTTGAGGCCGTCTGAAAAGGTTTCAGACGGCCTCAACCTTATATGGGTGTATTTTATCGCAAACGCGGCACACAATCCATCGGCAGCTGAGGCGCAAGATGGCAGTAGCGAGGCGGGCGGCAAACGCCTGCCAAACTTACCTATCCTCTATAGCCTTGCCGCAGGGCGAGCGCCTTCTGCTTGCTGTATTGCGTCAACGGTTAAGCTGGTTCGCCGATAGGCGCTTGCGTGTTTTTTGATTGGCAAACACATAGCGGGCAGCGCCTGCCAATCTTCGGATTTACAGGCAAAGTGCCCGCGGCAAAGCGCTTTTTCAAGGCTTGAAAAAAAATATTTCAGCCCAACGTTGCCATCAATCTGATTAATCAAGCAAGAAAGAACGAGACAAACATGGCAACAGACAAACATTTTGAGGAATACAGCGCGCTGGCCACGTTGCCGTTGCGCGACGTGGTGGTTTATCCACATATGGTTTTACCGTTGTTTGTGGGTCGCCCGAAATCCATCGCAGCACTGGATATGGCGATGGATAATGATGAGCCGGTGTTTCTGCTGGCGCAACGCGACCCCAACGACGAGGAGCCGAATGCAAAAGATTTGCACGAAATGGGCACGGTCGCCCATGTGCTGCAGGTATTGAAGCTGCCCGACGGCACGGTCAAAGTGCTGGTGGAGGGCATCCGCCGCGCCCGCGCGCTGACGGTGGAAGACACGGGCGAGCTTTTCCTTGCCCATGTGGAAACTGTACGGGATGAAGACGCCGATGCCGCCGACATGGAAGCTTTGCGCCGCACCCTGCTGTCGCAATTCGACCAGTTTGCCAAGCTGAATAAAAAGATTCCGGGTGAAGTGATGAGCACCATCCACGCCATTGAAGACAATGGCCGTCTGGTGGATACCGTCGCCGCGCACCTGCAATTGAAGCTGGAGCAGCGTCAGGAAATTTTGAACACCACCAGCGTTGCCGCCCGCATGGAATACCTGCTCGGCCAAATCGAATCCGAGCTGGACATCATGCAGGTGGAAAAACGCATCCGCGGCCGCGTGAAGCGGCAGATGGAAAAATCGCAGCGCGAGTATTACCTCAACGAGCAGGTGAAGGCGATTCAGAAAGAGCTGGGCGAGGAAGACGAGCGCGGCGAATTGGATGCATTGGAAGTGCAAATCAAGGAAGCGGGCATGAGCAAGGAAGCGGAAGAAAAATGCCTGGCTGAATTGAAAAAGCTGAAAATGATGCCGCCGATGTCGGCAGAATCGACCGTGGTGCGCAATTATATCGACACCTTGCTCGAGTTGCCGTGGAAGAAAAAATCGCGTGTCATCAAAGACATTGCCAAAGCCGATTTGGTGTTGGATGCCGATCACTACGGTTTGGAGAAAGTGAAAGAGCGTATTCTTGAGTATTTGGCGGTGCAAAAACGCGTCGACAAGCTCAAAGGCCCGATTTTGTGTCTGGTCGGCCCGCCGGGTGTCGGTAAAACCTCGTTGGGCGAATCCATCGCCAAAGCCACCGGCCGCCAGTATGTGCGCATGGCCTTGGGCGGCGTGCGCGACGAGAGCGAGATTCGCGGCCACCGCCGTACCTATATCGGTTCGATGCCGGGCAAGATTCTGCAAAACATGGCCAAGGCAGGCGTGAAAAACCCGCTGTTTCTGCTGGATGAAATCGACAAGATGGGCAACGATTTCCGCGGCGACCCGGCCAGCGCTTTGCTGGAAGTGCTCGACCCCGAGCAAAACAGCAAATTCGCCGACCATTACGCCGAAGTGGAATACGATTTGAGCGACGTGATGTTTATCGCCACTTCCAACAGCTTCAATATTCCGCCTGCGCTGCTTGACCGCATGGAGATTATCCGTCTTTCCGGCTACACTGAAGACGAGAAAATCAACATTGCCATGCAGTATCTGGTGCCCAAGCAAATGAAGCGCAACGGCGTGAAAGACGGCGAGGCGCTGATTGAAGAAAGCGCCGTGCGCGACATCATCCGCTACTATACCCGCGAAGCCGGCGTGCGTTCGCTCGATCGCGAAATCGCCAAAATCTGCCGCAAAGTGGTGATGAAAGTGGCACTGGCGGAAGATAAAAAAGCCGCTGCAGGCAAAGGCCGTCTGAAAGCGGAAACCACCGTGGTCAATGCCGACAATCTGCATGATTATCTGGGTGTGCGCCGCTTTGATTTCGGCGTGGCCGAAGACGAAAACCGCATCGGCCAAGTGACCGGCCTGGCGTGGACGGAAGTCGGCGGCGAATTGCTCACCGTCGAAGCCGTGGCTTTGCCGGGCAAGGGCAATATCATCCGCACGGGGCAATTGGGCGACGTGATGCAGGAATCGATTTCCGCCGCATGGAGTGTGGTGCGTTCGCGTGCCGAAACCGTCGGCCTCGCGCCTGATTTCTACGAGAAGAAAGACATCCACGTGCACGTGCCCGAAGGCGCGACGCCGAAAGACGGCCCCAGCGCCGGTATCGCCATGACCTTGGCGATGGTATCCGCGTTTACCGGCATTCCGGTGCGCGCCGATGTGGCGATGACGGGCGAAATCACCTTGCGCGGCGAAGTGTTGCCGATCGGTGGCCTGAAGGAAAAACTACTAGCGGCCTTGCGCGGCGGCATCAAACATGTATTGATTCCGAAAGACAATATGAAAGATCTGGAAGAAATTCCGGATAATGTCAAGGAAGGGCTGACCATCCATCCGGTGAAATGGATTGACGAAGTGCTGACGCTCGGGCTGGAGCGCCAGCCCGAGCCTTGGGAAGCTTCGGGAACCGAGCCGGAGGGCGGATTGTCGAAAGAAGACGGCAAGTCAAGCGTAAAGGCCACCAAACACTGATTTCGTAGTAATGTGTTGTAAAAGATGCGGCAGAGAGGGGAGAAAGCTTGCCAAACCTCAAGATTCCGCATCTTTTCGCTTGACACGGCGATTTTAGGCTTGTTATAAAGTCGCAGATGTACAAAATCTGTACCAAACGCCCGATTGTCGGGGCTTTCATTACTTCTAAACGATAGAAAGGGACTTATTGTGAACAAGTCTGAATTGATTGAAGCCATTGCTCAAGAAGCCGATATTTCTAAAGCTGCCGCTACCAAAGCACTGGACGGTATGATGAATGCTGTAACCAACGCGCTGAAAAAAGGCGACACCGTCACTTTGGTCGGTTTCGGTACTTTCTACGTTGGCGAGCGTGCAGAGCGTCAGGGTCGCAACCCGCAAACCGGCCAGCCGCTGACCATTGCTGCTGCCAAAACCCCGAAATTCCGTGCAGGTAAAGCGTTGAAAGACGCGTTGTAATCATTTGCACCGTAAACCGGTGCGACAAAGAAAGGCAGGCTGAAAAGCCTGCCTTTCTTATATGTTTTTTATGCAGGCTTTCAGACGGCCGTCTGAAAGATGCACAGTGCCGCAAAACACGCTACAATGCGGCTTTGCTTTTTATCCAGATTATCAGTTATGTTTGCTTCCGTAGAAAAATACAGCGGGCCCGCCAAAGTGTTGCTGGGGCTGATTGCACTTACTTTCGTCGGCTTCGGTGTCAGCACCGTGGCCGCACCGGGTTCTGATTTCATCGTCAAAGTGGGCGACCAGAAAATCAGCCAGTATGACGTCAACCAGGCTGTGCAGGATGCGCAGGCAGCCGGGGGCAGCGAATCGCGCGATGCCGTTTTCCAGGGCTTGCTGCAACGTGCCTACCTGATTCAGGGCGCACAGGATATGGGTATTTCGGTGTCGCAGGAGCAATTGAAACAGATTATCGTGGATGACCCGAGCTTCCACGATGCGGAGGGCAGGTTCAGCCAGGCATTGCTGAACAGCTACCTGAGCCAGCGCAATCTGAGCGAAGACCAATTTGTGGCTGAAATCCGCCAACAGTTTGCTCTGCAGAACATCCTGAATCTGGTGCAAAACGGCACCATCGTCAGCGATGCGCAGGCGGCGCAGTTGGTCAATCTGATGCAGGCCGAGCGCACCATCCGCACCATCACGTTCAGCCCGCAGGCATTCGTGTCACAGGTGAAGATGGATGACAAGTTGCTGCAAAATTATTATGAGGCCAATAAAAAAGACTACGTGATTCCGGAAGCGGTGAAGCTGGAATATGTGGCTTTGAGTGCGGCAGATCTGGCGGCCAAGCAAACCGTGAGCGAGCAAGAGTTGCGCGATGCTTTCGCGCAGGAGGAAAAATCCGCACAGCCCAAACGTGAGATTGCCCACATCCTTTTCCCCGTAGCGCAAGATGCAAACGATGCACAGCGCGCAGAGGTCAAGACCGAAGCGGAAAAAGTATTGGCCGAAGTGAAAGCCAACCCGAAAAATTTTGCCGGGCTGGCCAAAAAATATTCGAAAGATCCGGGCTCTGCGGAAAACGGCGGCAATCTGGGCTATCTGGCCAAAGACGGCGGTTTGGGCAAGGAATTTGAAGATGCGGCTTTTGCGCTGCCCAAAGGGCAAATCAGCGACGTGGTTCAGACGGCCTACGGCTACCACATCATTACGGTGCTGAATACGCAGGACCAACCCGTATTCGAGCAGGAAAAAGCGCGGCTGGAAGCCGAGTTGAAGCAGAGGAAAGCGGCGGCGGCATTCAATCAGGCCAAAGAACAACTGGCAGAAGAAGCGTTCAACAATCCCGACAGCCTGGCCGAAGTGGCGAAAAAAACCGGTCTGAAGCTGGAATCGCCGCCCGACTGGCTGACCCGTGAAAACGGCAAGGCGGCGGGCATGCCTGACGACTTGCTGAATGCGGCATTTAGCGATGACGTTATCAAGAAAAAGCACAATTCCGAGCCGGTCAGCGTGAATCAGGATACGGTATGGGTGGTGCGCGCCAAGGAAGTTCGCCCGGAGAGCACGGAGAGTTTTGAAAAAGCCAAAGAAGCCGTGCGTCTCGATTATCTGCGCACGGAAGCCACCAAGCTGGCGGACACCAAAGCCAAACAGGCGCTGGTGGACTTGAACAGCGGCGAGCAGCCTAAGCTTGACTGGTCGGCGGTGTCGCAGCTGACCGCCGAGCAGGCACGCCAGTCGATGCCGCCTGAAGCCTACAGTCAGTTGGTCAAGGCGCGCCCGGCAGACGGCAAACCGGCGTATGTGTTGCTTGAAGGCCTGCCTGCGCCGGTGCTGATGGAAGTGCAGTCAATCAAGGCGCCGGAAAATGCGGCTGCCCAGCTGCCGCAAGCCCGCGAACTGCTGACGCAAGCCGGCACCAATAATGTATTTGACGGCTTGCTGGTCTATCTGCAAAAGAACATCAAGCAGACACAGGGCGCACAGAAGCTGGACGGCAGCGAATAAGGCCGCCCCGCCTCGGGAAGCGAAACGGGCTGCCGTTTCGCTTTTTGTTTGACGGGCGTGTTCGGGATAGGCATGATTTCCTGACAATAGCCATGCAGGTTTTGCACTTTTCAGCTAAAATACGCAACTATAGTCGAATAAATTAGTTTCTGCTACGGCGTTGGCTCGCCTTGTCGTACTATCTGTACTGTCTGCGGCTCGCCGCCTTGTATCAGAATCTAATTTCTCCGACTATATTTGTTTCGAATTTCAAAAAAGGCCGTCTGAAAATAAAAGGCGGCTTTCCGGCAATGGCTTGATTATCCAATATAACAACATGAAAAATATACGCAACTTCTCTATTATCGCCCACATCGACCACGGCAAATCCACGCTGGCCGACCGCTTTATCCAATATTGCGGCGGTCTGGAAATGCGCGAAATGAGTACGCAGGTGCTCGATTCGATGGACATCGAAAAAGAGCGCGGCATCACCATCAAGGCGCAAACGGCGGCTTTGAATTATAAAGCCAAAGACGGCGAAACCTATCAGCTCAACCTGATTGACACCCCCGGACACGTCGACTTCTCCTACGAAGTTTCCCGCTCGCTGTCCGCCTGCGAAGGCGCGCTGCTGGTGGTGGACGCTTCACAAGGCGTGGAAGCGCAAACCGTCGCCAACTGCTACACCGCCATTGATTTGGGCGTGGAAGTGGTGCCGGTGTTGAACAAAATCGACTTGCCCGCCGCCGATCCCGACCGCGTGGCGCAGGAAATCGAAGACATCATCGGCATCGATGCCGTCGGCGCGGTGATGTGCTCGGCCAAAAGTGGTTTAGGCGTGGAAGACGTATTGGAAGAAATCGTCAAAAAAGTGCCGCCGCCCGTCGGCGATGAAACCGCACCGCTGCAGGCGATGATTATCGACTCGTGGTTCGACAACTACGTCGGCGTGGTGATGCTGGTGCGTATCAAAAACGGCACTTTGAAGCTGAAAGACAAAGTTCGCTTCATGAGCACCAAAGCCGAAACCCAAGTCGAGCAACTGGGCGTGTTTACGCCGAAATCCGTGCCGAAGCAGGAATTGAAAGCCGGTGAAGTGGGCTTTCTGATTACCGGCATCAAAGAATTGGGCTCGGCCAAAGTCGGCGACACCATCACTTTGACGGCCAATCCCGCCGCCGAGCCGCTGCCGGGTTTCCAAGAAGTGCAGTCGCAGGTATTTGCCGGTCTCTATCCCGTGGAAAGCCACGACTACGAAGCCTTGCGCGATGCCTTGGAAAAACTGCAACTCAACGATGCCTCGCTGAAATTCGAGCCGGAAGTGTCGCAAGCCTTGGGCTTCGGCTTCCGCTGCGGCTTCCTGGGCTTGCTGCACTTGGAAATCGTGCAGGAGCGTTTGGAACGCGAATTCGACATGGATTTGATTACCACCGCGCCGACGGTAATCTACGAAGTGTTGATGAAAAACGGCGAAAAAATCGAAGTGGAAAACCCCTCGAAGCTACCCGACATCGGCAGCATCGAAACCATCTTCGAGCCGATTATCACCGCCACCATCCTCGTGCCGCAGGAATACGTCGGCAACGTGATGACTCTGTGCAACCAAAAGCGCGGCGTGCAGGTGAATATGCAATACCTCGGCCGCCAAGTGATGCTGACTTACGATTTGCCGATGAACGAAGTGGTAATGGATTTCTTCGACAAACTCAAATCCACTTCGCGCGGCTACGCCTCGCTGGATTACGAATTCAAAGAATTTCAGGCTTCCGACCTGATCAAGCTCGATATCATGGTCAACGGCGAAAAAGTCGATGCCTTGAGCCTGATTGTGCACCGCCAGAATTCGGTTTACCGCGGTCGCGAGCTGGCGGCGAAAATGCGCGAACTGATTCCGCGGCAGATGTTTGATATTGCGGTGCAGGCTTCCATCGGCAGTCAGATTATCGCCCGTGAAAACGTCAAAGCCCTGCGCAAAAACGTATTGGCGAAATGTTACGGCGGCGACATCACCCGTAAGAAAAAGCTGCTTGAGAAGCAAAAAGCAGGTAAACGCCGCATGAAACAAGTCGGCAATGTGGAAATTCCGCAAAGCGCGTTTTTGGCGATTTTGCAGGTGGGGGATAAATAATTCCAAGCAAAGGCCGTCTGAAAACATATTTTTCAGACGGCCTATATTGTACACAGCGATAGGATGGGCAACTTGTTGCCCATCAATGTTCACTACCCATTTCAGACGGCCTAAACCCTATGGAAACCAATATTCAAAAAACCGAACGCCTAATCCGCGAAATTAACCGCATTCATGCGCAGTATTCGCAGGATTATTTTGAAACGGGTAAAGTGGCCAAAGTCAATCTGTTGCACACGCTGCATAAAGTGCCGACGGAACACATCCTGTCATACCGCCTGAATCTGCACGAAGCGATTAACGATTATCTGGCTTTTGCCGATACGCGCGGGATCGATTTTTTCTACCGCGTTAAAACTGCCGAAAGCATACACGATAAAATCAGCCGCTATCTGGCGCGGGACAATCAATATCCGGTTAATAATATTTTGAACGATATTTTCGGAGCTCGGGTGATTCTGCCGTCTGCCGATGTCGCGCAGATTTTAGCAAAACTGGACGACTGGAAAACCGAATACGGTTTGAAAAATTGGTATCTGCGCGATGTGGACGGCTACATCGGTATCCACGTCTATTTCAAAAATGCCAGCAATTTCTACTATCCGTGGGAGTTGCAGATTTGGGATGAAAAAGACGCGGCAGAAAATATCCGCAACCATATTGCTTATAAGCGCGGGTTTGTGCAAACGGTATAACAAAAGCCGTCTGAAATTTCAGACGGCTTTTGCTTTGCCGCCATTGCCCATTGCGCAGCAAATCATCAGCATTGCTGTTTCGGTTGTCCGAGTTCGGGTTTCGGGGAATAAGCAGGTATCAGTTTCACTGTATCTCGGATAATTGAATCGTGCGCCTGATTGAAATCTTTGCTCAATCTCTTTGGAAACTGTAGAATAAGCGCTATTTCTCACGCTCGGCATCAAATTATGTCGGCATGAATGAACACCACACAGGAGCTGTCGGATTGATGGGCAATAATTTACTTTGGGCTGCGGTTGCCGCCTTTGTCATCGGCTTGGTGCTGTATTTCAAAAGCGATAAGGCGCGCACGGAAAACGGCGAGTGGAGCGGGGCGCTGCAATGGGGCTACCTCTTGATGATGGTGGGCGTGTTTGGTGTGTTGTCTTCGCTGATGAGTTTTACCGCTGTGTTGCTGATTTTTGTGCTGTTTACCGGTATTGTGTGGTTTGTGCACAAAAGCCGTCTGAAAAAAGGCGCGAATCACGCTGATGGCAATCATTTCACCGACTACATGAGCGGCTTTTTCCCGATTATCCTGGTGGTATTCGTGTTGCGCACCTTTGTGGCCGAACCGTTTCAGATACCGTCAAGCTCGATGCGCCCCGGCCTGGTGGTGGGTGATTTCATTTTGGTGAACAAATTCTCCTACGGCATCCGCATGCCGGTTATCAATAATGTGTTGGTACCCGTGGGCGAGGTGCAGCGCGGCGATGTGGTGGTGTTCAATTATCCGGAAAACACCAAAATCAACTACATCAAGCGCGCAATCGGCCTGCCCGGCGATGTGGTGGAATACCGCAACAAGGTGTTGAGCATCAACGGCCAAACCGTGCCGGATCATGTGACGGGGCCGCAAAGCTATACGGAAAATACCCGCGAATACGGTGTGATTACCATTGATGCGGAGGCTTATCAGGAAACCATCGGCACACACAGCTTTGAAGTATTGAAGATGCCCGGGCAGCCGAGCGTTCTGCCGCATGAGGTGCGCCGCTTTCCGTATGCAGAAAACTGCGAATATGCCGAAGACGGCTCTGGGTTCAAATGCACCGTGCCTGCCGGAAATTATTTCATGATGGGCGATAACCGCGACAATAGCGGAGACAGCCGTTATTGGGGCTTCGTGAGCGATGACCAGATTGTGGGCAAGGCCTTTTTAATCTGGATGAACTTCGGCGACATGAGCCGCGTGGGCACGCGCATCCGGTAAGCAAAAACATCACAGGCCGTCTGAAATATTGTGTTCAGACGGCCTTTCTGTTATTTCAAAAGATAAGCAAATACCGTATAAGCAAAGTCATGATTTTTGCTGTGGCAGCGACAGGTTGTTTTTACGAATGGGTATTAAAGCTTTCAGACGGCCTGAAATACGTTACAATACAAGGCCGTCTGAAACCGTTTTCAGACGGCCTTGTATAGTCGTTTCAATTTAGATTGAGACAAGGCAGCAAGCCGCAGACAGTACAAATAGTACGGCAAGGCGCAGCAACGCTGTATCAAGCTAACGAAACGACTATATTGATTTGCCAATGCCCTGGCGGCATGCTTGTTTTGGAATAGCCGCCCATTGTTTTGCCCAGCCTTAAACCTTTTCGCCATTTACCCACGCAAGTGTCGAAAAGCATTCGGGCTGCCTGTCAGAGGATAGAAGCCATGAAAACCGATTCCCTCAAAACCCGCGCGCTGCAGCATATCCAGCAGCAACTCGGCCACAGCTTCAGCCAGCCGACGCTGCTCACACAGGCGCTGACCCACCGGAGCTATTCTGCCAAAAACAACGAACGCTTTGAATTTGTGGGCGATTCGATTTTGAATTACACCATCGCCAAAATGCTGTTTGACGCATTTCCCAAATTGAGCGAGGGCGAGCTGTCGCGGTTGCGCGCCAATCTGGTCAACGAGGGCACGCTGGCGGAAATCGCGTTGGAAATGAAGGTGGGCGACGGTCTGTTTCTCGGCACCGGCGAGCTTAAAAGCGGCGGTTTCAGGCGCCCGTCGATTTTGGCCGATGCCATGGAAGCGATGTTTGCCGCGGTGAGCTTCGATGCTGATTTTGCTGCTGCCGAAAAAGTGGTGCGCCGCCTGTTTGCCGGGCGCGTGAAAACGGTCGATTTCAAAAACCAGGGCAAAGACAACAAAACCGTGTTGCAGGAAGCCTTGCAGGCGCGCCGTTTCGCATTGCCGAAATACCGCATCGAAGAGCAGGTGGGCGATGCCCATGATATTCAGTTTGTGGTGTCGTGTGATTTGGGTGAGCTCGGCTTTATCTGCACCGCCCAGGGCGTCAGCCGCAAAGTAGCCGAGCAGGAAGCGGCCAGGGAGGCGATGGCTTGGCTGGAGGCGCATTATCCGTTGAAAAAAACAGGAAAATAATATTCAGGCGGCCTTGAATATAGTTGGAGAAATGGGCTTCTGATACAAGGCAGCGAGCCGCAGACAGTACAGCCAGTACGGCAAGGCGAGCCAACGCCGTAGCAGAATCTCATTCCTTCGACTATATCAAACAGGCCGTCTGAAACACAGGAAACAACATGAACAATCAAGAATACCCACTTCCCGATGCCAGCGGTTACCGTTGCGGTTTTGCCGCCATCGTCGGCCGCCCGAATGTCGGCAAATCAACGCTGATGAACCATTTGATCGGCCAAAAAATCAGCATCACCAGCAAAAAAGCGCAAACCACGCGCCACAAGGTCACCGGCATTTACACTGACGATAGCGCGCAATTCGTGTTCGTCGATACCCCCGGTTTCCAAACCAACCACCGCAACGCGCTCAACGACCGCCTGAATCTGAATGTCACCGAGGCGATGAGCGGCGTGGATGTGATTGCGTTTGTGATCGAAGCGATGCGTTTCACCGATGCCGACCGCGTGGTGTTGAAACAGTTGCCCAAACACACGCCGGTTTTATTGGTGGTGAACAAAATCGACAAAGACAAAGCCAAAAACAAGCTCGCGCTTGATGCCTTTATCGCCGAAGTGCGCGCCGAATTCGAGTTTGCAGGCGTGGAAGTGGTCAGCGCCAAACACGGCCTGCGCATTGCCAACCTGCTCGAAACGCTCAAGCCTTTCCTGCCCGAAAGCATCCCGATGTACCCTGAAGACATGGTGACGGACAAGTCCAGCCGTTTTCTGGCGATGGAAATCGTGCGCGAAAAATTGTTCCGCTATTTGGGCGAAGAATTGCCGTATGCGATGAATGTGGAAGTGGAGCAGTTTGAAGAAGAGGAAAGCGGGCTTTACCGCATCTACATCGCCGTGTTGGTCGATAAAGACAGCCAAAAAGCCATCCTCATCGGCAAAGGCGGCGAGCGCTTGAAAAAAATCTCCACCGAAGCCAGGCTGGATATGGAAAAGCTGTTCGACACCAAAGTGTTTCTCAAGGTGTGGGTGAAGGTGAAATCGGGTTGGGCCGACGACATCCGCTTTTTGCGCGAATTGGGTTTGTAAGCACACAAACGGGCAGGGCACGTGTTGGGTTTGCGGTTTGAACTGCGTGCGTGTGATGCCGCTGAAAAGGCCGTCTGAACAGCTCCGCCGCTCCGCCGTGTTTTGTCTGAATATTCATCATGCCGATGCTTGACAATATCCTTCCTTTTGCCCGCAAGCTGTTGCAAACGGCTTTGCACGAAGGCGGCCGCGCGCTTGACGGCACGGCGGGCAACGGCCACGATACGCTGCTCATGGCCGAATGCGTCGGCGCGGGCGGCAGAGTGTGGGCGTTTGATATTCAGCCGCAGGCGCTGGAAAACACGCTTGGCCGTCTGAACGCGCACGGCCTGGCCGGGCACGTGATGCTGGTGGCAGACGGCCACGAGCATCTGGCCGCTTATGTTGACGAGCCGCTCGACGCCGCCATCTTCAATTTCGGCTGGCTGCCCGGCGGCGACAAAAGCCGCACCACCCGCGCGGAAACCAGCGTTTGCGCCTTGCGCGCTGCGCTGAAGCTGCTCAGGCCGGGCGGTCTTCTGCTGGCCGTGCTCTATCCCGGCCATGAAGCAGGGCGGCATGAGGCCGCAGCCGTGGTGCAGTGGGCGCAAGCGCTGCCGCAACAGCGATATGCCGTGTTGCGCTACGGTTTTGCCAACCGGCGCAATCATCCGCCTTATTTGCTGGCAATAGAAAAGATTCAAGAATAAAGAATGTTTGTTACAATACAGGCCGTCTGAACAATATGGACAATTGTATAGTCGTTTCAATTTAGCTTGATACAGCGTTGCTGCGCCCGGCTCAAAGAGGGGGCTTGACTAAGCTGCTGAATCAGCAAGTCCGCCGCCCCGTACTAACTGTACTGTCTGCGGCTTGCTGC
>JAUNTY010000061.1 GCA_030538415.1 Neisseria sp.
AAGGCCGTCTGAAAGCTGAAAGGCCGTCTGAAAGCAAACCCCGCTTTCAGACGGCCTTTGTCAAACCAACCGGTTTTTAGATGCGCATCGGCATCACGATGTATTTGAAATTCGGATTGTTCGGAATGGTAAACAGCGTCGAGCGGTTGGCGTCGCCAAAAGCCAGCTGCATGTCATCGGCGTGCACATTACGCAACACGTCCATCAAATAGCCGATGTTGAAGCCTACTTCCAACTCATCGCCCTGATAGGCGATTTCCAGCTCTTCGCGCGCCTCTTCCTGCTCGTTGTTGCTGCACAACACGCTCAAGAGGCCGGGCTGGATATGCAGACGGGCGCCGCGGAATTTTTCGTTGGCCAGAATGGCGGCACGCTCCAGCGCGCCGAGCAAATGGGTGCGGCCGACGAGGAAGATTTTGTCGTTGTCGAGCGGAATCACGCGGTTGAAATCGGGGAATTTGCCGTCCACCACTTTGCTGACAATGACGGTATCGTTGCAGCGGAAGCGTACCTGGTTGTTGAGCAATTCGACGGTAATCGGCTCGCTCGGCTGGTTCAAAAGTTTGAAGAGCTCCAATACGGTTTTGCGCGGCAGGATCACTTCGGCTTTGGGCAAATCGGCGTCGATGGTGGTGCCGGAAAAAGCCAGGCGGTGGCCGTCGGTAGCGACGAGGCGCAGTTGGTCGCCCTCTACCTGCATCAATAAGCCGTTGAGGTAATAGCGGATGTCCTGCACGGCCATGCTGTATTGCACTTGCGAGAGCATGTTTTTAAACGCTTCCTGCGGCAGCGAGAAGGCGGCGCTGACGTCTTCGCCGACGCTCATCAGCGGAAAATCGTCGGCAGGCAGGGTTTGTAGGTTGAAACGGGATTTGCCCGCTTTGAGGGTGAGGCGGTTTTGCGCCCAATCCAAGGCCACCAGCGAGCCTTCGGGCAGCGCGCGCAGGATGTCCTGCAATTTTTTGGCGTTGGTGGTGATGCGGAAATCTTCGGCGTCGCTGTGCGGGCCGGTGGTGTTGATCTGGATTTCCAGATCGGTGGCCAAAATATTGGTTTGCCCGTGTACGTTTTCGAGCAAGACATTGCTCAAAATCGGCAGTGTATGGCGGCGTTCGACGATGCCGGTCACGGCTTGCAGCGGTTTGAGTAAGGCGTCGCGTTCGGCTTGTAAAATCAACATGGTTGTCCCTTCGGGCTAATCAATTTTGGATGATAATCAACAATTTTTCGTAATCTTGCGCCAACTCTGCATCTTCCGTGCGCAGCTTGGCCACTGCTTTCACGCCGTGCATGACGGTGGTGTGGTCGCGTCCGCCGAATGCGTCGCCGATGGAAGGCAGGCTCAGATTGGTCAATTCCTTGGTGAGGCTCATGGCAACCTGACGCGGCCTTGCGATATTGCGGGTACGCTTTTTACCAAGTATATCACTGATTTTTATGCGGTAATATTTTGCCGTGGCATCAATAATCAGCTCGGCGGTAATCACTTTATATGAGTTGGCCACAATATCCTGCAGCGCCTCGGTGGCCAAATCGATGTTAATCGCTTTTTTCAGGAAGCGGCTGCGCGCCTCCACCCGCTTGAACGCGCCTTCCAGCTCGCGCACATTGGTGCGGATATGCTTGGCAATGAAAAACGCCGCCTGTTCGTCCAGATCCACGCCCGCCGCTTCGGCTTTTTTCTGCAAAATCGCCACCCGCATTTCCAGCTCGGGCGGCTCCAGCTCCAGCGTCAATCCCCACGAGAAGCGCGACTTGAGGCGGTCGTCCATATCCTCGATTTTGGTCGGCAGCATGTCGCAGGTAAGGATAAGCTGTTTTTTCTCATTGTGGAAGTGGTTATACAAATAGAAAAACTCTTCCATCGTGCGGTCTTTGCCCTTGATGAACTGGATATCGTCAATAATCAGCAAATCGTATTGTTTGTATTGCTGCTTGAAGACATCATAGGCGTTGGTGCGCACGGCATTCATAAAGCTGCGGATGTAGTCGTCGGAATGCATATAGCGCACTTTGGCGTCGGGGCGGTTTTTCAACAGCTCGTTGCCGATGGCCTGCACCAGATGGGTTTTGCCCAAGCCCGTGCTGCCATACAGAAAAAACGGATTATAGCTTTGGCCGGGATTTTCGGAAATCGACTGCGCGGCGGCGGCAGCAATGCGGTTGCCCTTGCCCTCGACCAGGGTATCAAAGGTATAGTCGGGCGACAGATTGGTCTGCATATAGCGCTGGTTTTGCTGCTCTTGGGCAGGATTTTTTGCCGGCTTCGGCGGCGCTGGCGCCATATCGTCTGCTTGCTGCGGCGCAATGCTGCTTTCGGGTGGCAGCTGTTTGATGCGCTCGGCCAAAATCTCCTGCGCACTCTTGGGCAGCAGTTGCTTTTTCTCTGCCGATACCGCCGTTTCAGCTTCCGCCATCGGGTATGACTGCCCGCGACCCGCCTTGAAAACCAAAGCGGGGCGGGCAGGCGCCAGCTCGGCACGCACCGCTTCTATCGCAGCGGCAAACTGGTTTTTCAGCATGTTGCTGGCAAACTGGCTCTTGCCGTAAATCACCCAAACACCGTTTTCTTCGCCCACGGTCAACGGCGCAATCCAAGTATCAAACTGTTGCGGCGTCATGGTCTGGTGAAGTCGGCGGAGGCACAAAGGCCAGAATTCTGCAAGCGTCATCAATAAAAGCTCAAAATGGATTCAGCCGGCCAAGGCCGTCTGAAAAAGAATCAAATCAATGCATTACGGCAATACCGGCTCGACTTCCCGTCACGCCCCGCCTGCCGCTGCAAAGATTTTCGGATTATACCGAAGTTTATCCACAACCGCCACGGCCTCAGCAGGTGTCACGCGTTTGCAACGGCCGCCGTTTTTTACATGCAAGTCACTTATATTGATTGACAAAACCCCCAAATTAAGGTGTAATTTATGGTTTGATTTTCAGATAAAGTTTAGGAAACAGACATGAAACGCACTTATCAACCTTCCGTTACCCGCCGCAAACGCACCCACGGCTTCCTGGTTCGTTCCAAAACCCGCGGTGGCCGCGCCGTTTTGGCCGCCCGTCGCGCCAAAGGCCGCAAACGCCTGGCCGTGTAATGTGGAGCAGCGCTTCGGCAAGCAGTACCGCCTATTAAAAACGGATGATTTTTCATCCGTTTTTGCGTTGAGAAATCAGCGCAGCAAAAGCCTGTTGCAGGTTTTGCAGTCCGGCGACAACGGCCTGGGGCACGCCCGCCTCGGCCTGGTGGTCAGCAAAAAAACCGCCAAACGCGCCAACCGGCGCAATTACATGAAGCGGGTGATTCGCGAATGGTTCCGCCAGCACAAAGCAGCCTTACCGCCGCATGATTTTATTGTGCGGGTACGCCAGCGCTTTGACCGCGACAATGCCGCAGAAGCGCGCAGCCAGCTGTCTGCTTTGCTGAAAAAGTGGTAGGCATCATGCTGGCAAAAATCATGCTCGGCTTCATCCGCTTTTACCAATACGCCGTCAGCCCGCTGATTCCGCCGCGCTGCCGCTTCACACCCACCTGCTCGCAATACGCGGTGGAAGCCGTGCAGAAATATGGCGCGCTCAAAGGCGGTTGGCTGGCACTGAAGCGCATTGCCCGCTGCCACCCTCTTGGCGGCTGCGGCCACGACCCCGTGCCGTGAAACCGCACTCCGAACGGGCAGTTTCCCTGTTCTTTTTTATCGGTTTATATATAATGGCCGTCTGAAACCACGGCGATACGCCACCCTATCTTGTACCATCAGGAAAAACTCATGGATTTTAAAAGACTTATGGCCTTTTTTGCCGTTGCACTGGTGATTTTGCTCGGCTGGGAAAAAATGTTTCCCTCCCCCAAGCCCGCACCGGCGCAACAAGCAGCGCAAAGCCAGCAACAAGCAGCAACCCCGGCCAACAACGCAGCCGTTCCGGCCTTGGGCGCCACCACACCGATCACCGTCACCACCGATACGGTAAAAGCCGTTATCGATGAAAAAAGCGGCGACCTGCGCCAACTCACCTTGCTGAAATACAATGCCAGCAGCGACGAAAACAAAGATTTCATGCTGTTTGACGACAGCAATGCCTATACTTATGTCGCGCAGGCAGACCTGCTGAATGCAGACGGCCAATCGGTATTGAAAGACGTCAGCTTCCAGGCGCCGCAGCGCCAATACAGCCTCAACGGCGACAAGCTTGAAGTCCGCCTGAGCGCACCGGAAACCAACGGCCTCAAAATCGACAAAATTTACACGTTCAACAAAGACAGCTATCTGATTGATATCCGCTTCGACGTCAGCAACCAAAGCGGCATGCCGGTGAAACTGGATGCGGTTTACCGTGTATTGCGCGACAACAGCAAGCCGGACGGTGAAGGTTATTTCAATCAAACCTACACCGGCCCCGTGGTCTACACACCCTCCGGCAAATTTGAAAAAGTCTCGTTCGATAATCTCGACGACGACTTCAATTCAGGCCGGGCACAAGCCGAATATGTACGCCAAACCGACTCAGGCTGGGTAGGCATGGTTCAACACTACTTTATGTCGACCTGGATTCTCCAGCCCAAAAACGGCCAGACCGTCTGCGCCGCCGGAGCCTGCCAGATTGACATCACCCGCACCGACAACAACCTCTATGCCGCCGGTGTACGCGTGCCGCTGCCGAGCATCGCCGCCAACGGCAAGCTGGATTTCCCCATCGGCCTTTACGCCGGCCCGCAAACCACCAGCACCATCAGTAAGATTGCCGACAACCTGCAACTGGCGAAAGACTACGGCAAAGTGCATATCTTCGCCTCTCCGCTGTTTTGGCTGATGAACAAGCTGCATGACATGGTCGGCAACTGGGGCTGGGCCATTGTGTTGCTCACCATTATCGTGAAAGCCATTCTTTATCCGCTCACCAATGCTTCTTACCGCTCCATGGCCAAAATGCGCGCCGTGGCACCGCGCCTACAAGCCCTGAAAGACAAATACGGCGATGACCGCATGGCGCTGCAACAGGCAATGATGCAGATGTATAAGGATGAGAAGATTAATCCGCTGGGCGGCTGCCTGCCGATGCTGCTGCAAATTCCAGTGTTTATCGGCTTGTATTGGGCGATTTTCACCTCGGTAGAATTGCGTCAGGCGCCGTGGATTGGTTGGATTACCGACCTCAGCCGCCCGGATCCGTGGTTTATCCTGCCGATTATCATGGCGGTAACCATGTTTATCCAAACTTATCTGAATCCGCCGCCAACCGACCCGATGCAGGCAAAAATGATGAAAATCATGCCGCTGATTTTCTCGGTAATGTTCTTCTTCTTCCCTGCCGGTCTGGTGCTTTACTGGGTGGTCAACAACATCCTGACCATCGCCCAACAATGGTACATCAACCGCAGCATTGAAAAGCAGCGCGCCAACGGCGTAGTGGTTTCCGATTAAACAACCCTGTGGAAATAAAGATGCCGTCTGAAATTCAGACGGCATCTTCTTCATTTTCAAAACGGCAGAAAGGCAACAAGCCGAAGACAGCATGGATAATGCGGTCAGGATTGTCTGACAATGCAATTAGGTTATTTTCATAATATGGCATGAATATCCGCAAATACGGCGATATGACACACGCAATACCGCATGTGTCATAAAAACAATACTTAGCCCAAATCAAGATTTAAAATGCCAACCCATCAATCTGCTTTCAGACGGCCTGCAACACCTTTATAATAATAAAATTAGTTTGGTCATACTTTTGTCACTTTTTTGTAATAGAATTTTACGTAAAAAAATCCACTTCGCATACTTAGTAATTATTTAAGGAAACAATATGGCGCCAACGCCTACAAGCTCAAGCATCGCCAAAATCAATTTTATCTTCGCCGCCCTGCTGATTGGCATGGTCGGCTACTTTGTTTTCTGGGGCTTGGGCTACACTCAATATCATCACACGACGATTTTTCTGCTGGCCACCCTGTTTGGCGTATTTATGGCTTTCAACATCGGCGGCAATGATGTGGCCAACTCATTCGGCACCAGCGTCGGCGCGGGCACCCTCACCATCCCCCAAGCCTTGATTATTGCCGCCATTTTCGAAGTCAGCGGCGCGGTCATTGCAGGCGGTGAAGTCACCAACACCATCCGCAAGGGCATTATCGACCTCAACCAGATGGATCTGGAGCCGATGCAGTTTGTCTACATCATGATGTCCGCCCTTCTGGCTGCCGCATTATGGTTATTATTCGCCACCAAGAAAGGCCTGCCCGTTTCCACAACCCACGCCATCATCGGCGGTATTGTCGGCAGCGCCCTCTGCCTGGGCTACCTGAGCGGCGGTGACGGCACATTCTCACTTATCCAGTGGGACAATGTCGCACAAATCGCCGTATCCTGGGTGCTTTCTCCCGCTCTTGGCGGTCTGGTTTCCTATATCCTGTTCTCACAAATCAAAAAACATGTATTGGATTACAATACCGATGCCGAAGAACGCCTGAAAAGCATCAAGCAAGAAAAAAAGGCCTACAAAGAACAACACCGCCAATATTTCGAAAGTCTGAGCGAAACTGAAAAAATCGCCTGCGCCTCAGCCATGGCGCGCGATGCGCAGATTTACGGCGAATCCGACCTGGAGCCGGGCGAACTTGAATCTGCCTATTACAAAGGCCTTTACGATATTGACCATCGCAAAAACAACATCGACGTATACAAAGCGCTGCAGTCTTGGGTACCCTTTATTGCCTCCATCGGCGGCATGATGATTGCCTCCATGCTGATTTTCAAAGGTTTGAAAAATCTGCATTTGGGCATGAGCAATCTCGGCAGCTACCTCACCATCTTCATGATCGGCGCAGTCATCTGGATGGCCACGTTTATTTACGCCAAAACCCTCAAACGCAAAGACCTCGGCAAATCCACCTTCCTGATGTTCAGCTGGATGCAGGTCTTTACTGCAGCCGGCTTCGCTTTCAGCCACGGCGCCAATGACATCGCCAACGCCATCGGCCCCTTCGCCGCCATTATGGACGTATTGCGCACCGGCGACATCAATGCCCAATCACCCGTCCCCCCCATAGCCATGCTCACATTCGGCATTGCGCTGATTGTCGGCCTATGGTTTATCGGCAAAGAAGTCATCCAAACCGTAGGCACCAATTTGGCGGAAATGCATCCGTCATCAGGATTCACCGCCGAGCTGGCAGCGGCCTCCGTCGTCATGATGGCCTCCTTGTTAGGGCTGCCTGTATCCAGCACCCATATTCTGGTCGGCGCCGTGCTGGGCATCGGCCTGGTTAACCGCAATGCCAACTGGGCACTCATGAAACCGATTGCACTGGCCTGGGTCATCACCCTGCCTGCCGCTGCCATCCTGTCCGTCATCTGCTTCCTGCTCCTGAGGACCCTCTTCTGATGTACCGCTTGCACAGCGCTTCTTTCATACAAGGGGCGCAGCAACGCCGCATGAAGAATTAAGTGTTGGTATATATCTCTCTAGGGCTTCCTGACAGCGCAGCGGTGTCAGGAAGCCCTATAATAACAATGGTTGCCCTAAGCCATCGTGTAAAGCGGCCGTTTTTTACTGGTCGGCAGCCTTCAGTCTGACCGCTTGACTTGCTGTAGAACCATCATGATTTATTTAAAAATATTTCAAAACAAAAATATAGTCGGAGAAATGAGATTCTGATACAAGGCGGCGAGCCGCAGACAGTACAGATAGTACGACAAGGCGAGCCAATGCCGTAGCAGAAACTCATTTCTTCGACTATATCTAAAAAAATGAACAGAATACCATCCACATTCCAAATCATCGTATTCAAAATACAACAAAATAAAAGCCATCAATTATCAATTGATGGCTTTTATAATATTTGGCTCCCCGACCTGGGCTCGAACCAGGGACCTGCGGATTAACAGTCCGTCGCTCTACCGACTGAGCTATCAGGGAATAGATGTATATTATCTATCAACAGCATTCAGCCGTCAACCCTTTTAAAACATCTGCAGGCAATTTTTACAGAATATCGGCAATATGTTTGGCCGCACGCTTGGCGTCCAGCAAAATCAGCCCGAGTTTGCCGCTCTCTTTGGCCATCAATGCCAAAACAGCATTGTTGCCTGCCTGGCTCAGCAAGATATAACCGTTTTTGCCCTTGACCATGACTTGATCCAATTCTCCGCACGCCAGCTCCTGCACGGCACGATTGCCCAATGCCAAGAGAGTGGCCGACATCGCACCCACACGGTCGGCATTCAAATGACCCGGCAGCAGCGTCGCAATCGGCAGGCCGTCGGTTGAGATAACGGCCGACGCGGTAATATCGGAAGAGGTTGCATTCAAATCGCTAAGCACGGAGATTAATAATTGTTCACGCATCATTTATTCCCATTCAAAATTCATTATCAAGGCAATCGCCATCGCCTAATCTGCCTGTTTTCAGACGGCCATACGTTCAAACACTTCCATAACGGCTGTACAACACTTTTACCAAGGTGACAAAAGCCTCTTTATTCAAATCCGGCACGCCGCCGATTACCAGAATCAATTTGCTGGCACCGATATACAATGGGAAAAAAGTCAGCTCGCTTTGGCCGGAGGGATCGCAAATTCCCCAAGCGCTATGGTGGATGTGCAGATTGTTTTTGACCAACAGTTGGTGTTTGTCTGACACTTGAACAATTTCACTGGCCAATACGCCGATTTCCTCTGCCGCCTCATGATGGAACCCCGCATTGGCAAAATAAAGGCCGTTTCCGTCAGCCAGCAAGGCCTTTCCGGCATTGGACAATTGCGCCAACAGCTCAGGCAACTGCTCATCCGACATCTGCACATCATCGGTGCTGATGGTCTCTTCGCCATACAAAAACTCCAGGCGTTGCAGGCGGTAGAGCAGATTGAGCGCGGTATTTATGTCACTGGTATCCGCCCAGGCCAGCAACCTTTCGCTACTGATGGTTTCCGAGACATCCGCCCGCAATAATCCATACAGCAACGTGCGGCTGGCGCTCGGCGTGTTTCCCGACACGGCATAATATGCCCCTGCCGGGGTGACTTTCGGATACAGATTTGATTGCAGAGAAAGTGTTGAGTCCATCCTTATACCTCTAATCCCGGATCAATTGAAAACAGCATCGCACTAACCAGTTGTTTTACATCATCTTCGCGACGGGCATCAATTTCAAACACGGGTACATTAAAATTATTTTGGGCCAAGTATTTCTGATATACATCCACGCCCGGCAGCGAACGGATATCCATTTTGGTCACCCCCACCACCAATGGTGCGGTTTTCAACAGCTCGCGGAATGCATCCAAAAAGAATTGCAGGTCTTTGAGCGGATTGGTGCGTGTGTTGTCCAGCAAAAGAATCAATCCCATGCTGCCCTTGCTCAAAATTTCCCACATAAAATTGAAGCGCTCCTGCCCGGGTGTGCCGTAAAGATGCACTTTGATTTCTTCATCCAATCGGATGACACCGTAATCCATGGCAACGGTGGTGTAGCCTTTGCGCACCAGCGTCATGTCGGAAGCATTGGCATCGGTCTGCACCGGCGGTTCGTCCGACAAGGCTGAAATTGCAGTGGTTTTACCGACGCCCACCGGGCCGGTAAAGATAATCTTGTTTTCTTTCATTGCTTTCCCCTTAGCGTTTGCCCAACAGTTTGCGCATCAGGCGTTGCAACAGGCTGCGCGGCTGCTCTTCAGACGGGCTGACTGCTTTTTGGGCATCTTGCGCCATTTGGTTATCCGGCACATCGCTATTGACATTCATGCTGCCGCCATCCGCAGCCACTGCTTTGGTTTGCGCCCCGGTAAACTCGTCATCTGTCGCCAAAAAGCCGGTGACGGAGGTAGCCGCCAAATAATTGAGGATATCCGGCATTTCCAACGGCATGACTTTGTACAACACATTGAGATTGACTGAAGTTTTGGTCAAAAAGGCAGACAGGCGCATGGATTCCGGCACCGGCGCCAAACGGGTCAGGTTCGGCCAGCGTTTGAGCGTAAACACCGTTTGCGGCGTCATCGGATAAATCAGCCTTCCTTGCGCCGTCCAAATGGCCATCTGCCACAGGCATGACATGATGGTCACTTTCGCCTTTTCCTTCCACAACGGATTATCAGGCACGAATTTGGAAACTACGGCAAGATTATCATCTTTGCTCAATTTCTCAAGCTCTGCTGCACTAACGGTCAGCAATACGCGCTGGATGCTTGGAAAAACAATCAAGACCGGCTTGCCTTCATGCAAGACTGCAATATCCTGATGCCCTTCACTGGCTGCCTTCAGCGCGCCCAAAAGCCCTTTGCGCGGGTTGAAACGGTGGATTGTGGTCTTGCGCGGCGCACCGTCTGATGCGCCTTCCCCCTGCTGCCCCGGCTGCTGCCGGGATGCATCAAATATGTGGCCGCCCTGCGCCAGGCTGCGCAATATCGGAAACAGGGTATCGAATTTAATCGGCTTGGCCAGATAAGGTGTGGTTTCAGACGGCTCGCCCGCCGAAAAAAACACCACCGGCACATCCGGATAAGCGCTTTTCAACTCGCGCCAAAGCGTCAGCCCCTGTTCGGTATCGGTATCCACCAACACCAAATCCGGCCGTTCTTCCGATTCACGGGTCACGATTTCATAATTGGTGGTGTTGTGCATCTTGAATGCCATGCGGAACACGGCATCCTGCTGCTCCCCCATTTCCTGCAACATCACCCGGATGGTTTTCACTTTTGGTAACAGACTATCCATTATCAATACTCTTTATTATTGGTTTCATTGTTTGGCATGCTGATTGACGCGGCGCAGCAAACGGCTCATGGCCAGCACCACTTCTTCAGGCAGGCTGCTGACGCGTTCGCGCAACAGACGCAGGAATTGTTCCAGACGCGGCCAGTCTTCAGTACGCTCATACAAATCGAACAACATCACATAAAGCTGGGATTCCTGCGGATATTGCAGCACCGCCTGCTCCAACGTGCCCATGGCCTGGTCGAGCTGCCCATACATCAACAGCGATTCCACTTCTTTGATGGCGGCTTCTGCCGGAGAAATATGCGCACTGATGACAGAGTCGTCTTTTTGCACCAAGTCGCGGTATTTCGATTTCATCTGCAGGGAGGAAGGCTGCAAATAGCCTTTTTCCAAACCGATTTCGCGCACCTGCTGCTCAGTCGGGCCTTTTTCCAGGTCGTCAAATACTTCATGATAGCCCAGGCTGTAGCCCCAACCCAACATGCGTTCTTTTACCTGCCTGCCGTATTGCCCCAGCGAGTAATAGAGTTTCCACAAATGCTTGGCAAACTGATTGACTTCTTCATGTTGGTAATCCAGCTTCAGCGCATCAATAATCAGGCTGGCCGGCTTGGGCGATCTTTGGATGGCACGGTTATACTGCTGCAACACGGTTTGATAATCTACCTTGTTTTGCAACAGTTTGGCGCTCTTGTCGGGTCGCACAAAACCGATAACCGCGCCCATTTCCTCTTCGCTGACCACATCCAGATCGGCCTTGCCCGTCACAATCGGGGTGCGCATGCGCGCAGTCAGCCTGTCGGCTGTTTTCGCAACCGGGCTGACGGTCAGCGAAGGATTGACAGTCTGGCTCTCTTCCAGGCCGGTTTTCTCACCGATTTGCCGTGCCACCTCTTTCATGTTCCAGCCCAGGCGGCTTTCGGCCAGGACACGCAGGCGCAAATGGGTCGAATCGGCCATCAGGCCGGCTTTCACATATTCCGACAAACCGGTTTCCGGCAATGCGTCGCCATGTTTGTCGAGCGTTTCGGCCAGCAGGTCGATATTGGCTGTGCGCAGGCTCAGCCCCACCAGCTCGTGCACCAGTTTTTCCGGCGCGCCTGCGGAGAGGCTGTCGAGATAACCGGCCAAAGAAGCGGCGGCCTTGTCTTCATAACCGAATTGCTTGTATACCTGATACTCGGTGAGCGGATCGACTTCCTGCGCCGACACAGAGGTGGTCGCGGCCTCGTGATTGCCGCCGCTGCCCCATTCCCAATCCTGATGATCGCTTTCCGCCACCGTCTGGTTGACTTGATCCATCCAGTCGCCGCTGTCCGCCGTATTTCCCCTGTCGGCCGGCGCGCGGCTTCGCGGTGCAGACGGCTTGCCCGTTTTTGCCGGTTTGCCTGCCGCCGAAGATGTGCCGCCCTGCTTGTGGCGCACAAACAGCAACACCAGCAGCAGCAATACCAGTAGTATGATTAATAATGAATAATTCAAGAATATCTCCCGATCCGTGTCGCCTTTTTATCTGGCCGCTTATACTGCAGCCTCGGCAATAATTAGGACGCATCAAAGTCATGTTGACTGACTATATTATGATAGCATGATTTAACTGATTATTACATCAAAACACATTATATAGTCGGAGAAATCAGTTTCTGCTACGGCGTTGGCTCGCCTTGTCGTACTATCTGTACTGTCTGCGGCTCGCCGTCTTGTATCAGAATCTCATTTCTCCGACTATAATATCCAACAATTCTTTCCATGGCGGCCAAAACCCGCCCAGCCCTTTCTGCCCGACGTTTTTTTGTTTTTTTGCATTCCGCCGGATTCTGCCTGCCTCCGACAAAACCTGCAACCGCAGCAGCTTCATCCCGCCGCCTTTTTTTCAAACCAGCCGATGGATTCCACATGCGCTGTTTGGGCAAACATATTCATCACGCCCGCAGCCTTGAATACATAACCTTTCTCAACCAACACCGCCGCGTCGCGCGCAAATGTGGCCGGATTACACGACACATACACGATGCGTTGCGGTAAATACGGTGCATGCAGCGCCTGTACAACCGCATATGCACCGCTTCGCGGCGGATCCAGCAGCATTTTGTCAAACCTGCCCCATGAAGCCAGCATTGTCCGGTCGGTATCAAATAAATCGGCCGTCTGAAAGCTTGCCTTATCCGCACAACCGTTTGCCTGCGCATTCTCGCGCGCGCGCCGCGTCAGTGTTTCAGAGCCTTCCAAACCGACCACTTCGGCGCCCTGCCGCGCCATCGGCAAGCTGAAATTGCCAAGGCCGCAAAACAAATCCGCCACCCGCTCTCCCGCCCTGATGTCCAGCATGCGCAAAGCCCTGCCCACCATCAGCGCATTCAAAGCGGCATTAATCTGCGTAAAATCGCCCGGACGGAAAGGCATCCGCACACTGAATTCCGGCAGACAATAAGCCAGCTGCGGCGCGTCGGCCGGATAAAACGGCTCAGCCGCCTCCCGCCCCTGTTGCAGCCAAATCTGCCAGACCGGCGGGGCATTCCGGCCAAGGCCGTCTGCAAGCCTGCGCAAACAGGCCAACGCAGTTTCAGACGGCCTTTTCTGCGTGCAAATATTCAGAGCGAGCAATTCATCGCCCTGAAAAAACTCCACAAACCTGATGATTTCGCCCGCATCCGCCAGCTGTTGCAACACTGCTTTTACCGCAGGCAATGCCGCCGACACCTGTTGCGGCAACACCGGACATGCCTCAATATCCACCACATCATGGCTTTTGCGCGCCTTGAAGCCCAGTTTCAGACGGCCTGCATCATTCTTCTCCACCGCCAGCCTGGCCCGATGCCGATAGCCCCAAGGTGCTCCGTAAACCGGAGCCAGCAGCTGCTGCGGCCACACTTTGCCGATGCGCCGCAGCTGCTCTTCCAATATCCGTTGTTTATAAGCCACTTGCGCCTCGTGCGCCGCATGTTGCAACGCGCAGCCGCCACATGTCTCAAAATAACCACACTCGGGCGTCACCCGCTGCGGCGAAGCACGCAACACCGCCAGCATTTCCGCCTCGTCAAACTGCTTTTTACTGCGCACCACCCGCAAAGACACACGCTCCTGCGGCAAGGCGCCCGCCACAAACACAGTTTTGCCCGCAACGCGCGCCACGCCGCGCCCCTCGTAATCCAGCGAGAAAACCTCCGCAACCTGCTTTTCATTGCCGTCCAAATTCATCACCGCCACCCGAAACCACCCCGACAAATAACCGTCCGACAGCCGACAACTGCCGAAAAGCACATATTTTCGCACAAAATCCTGCAGATTGCGGTATGATTTCCAGCTGTTTCCAATAATCAAACCTTATCGTTAACACAATGAAAAAATTCGGATTCGGCCTGCTGGCGCTTACATTCGGCACAGCAGCCTTCGCCAACACAAGCGCGCCCACCCCCATTCCCGACTTCCGCCCCGTGGCCGAAGGCCAGCATGTGGTCATCAACATCCCCCAACAGCGTCTGTTTCTCTACACCAACGGCAAACTGACCAAAGCTTACCCCGTAGCCGTGGGTAAAGCCATGACGCAGACCAATCTGGGCGAACACAAAATCGGCCCCAAAGCGTTCAACCCCACCTGGCACATTCCCAGAAGCATACAAAAAGAACGTGGCGACGGTGTGAAAACCATTCCGCCCGGCCCGAATAACCCGCTCGGCCCCGTCTTCGTGCGCATGGGCGACCCCAAACTCGGCCTCGGCATCCACGGCACCAACGCCCCCAGCAGCGTACCCGGCGTGCGCAGCCACGGCTGTGTGCGCATGAAATCGCCCGATGCGCTGGAGTTTGCCAAAACCATCACCAGCGGCGCGCCCGCATCGGTGATTTACCAGATGGCCACCCTGAATACAGACGCCAACAACAACCTGTGGCTGGCTGCCTACCGCGACCCCTACAACCAGAAAAACCTCGATGCCGCCGCCCTGCGCAAAAGCATTGACGCGTGGGCCAAGGCACACGGCAAAACCATCAACACCAAACGTGTCGACGCCGTATTGAAAAACCGCTCCGGCATGATCAACTGCCTCACCTGCGCCAAAGGCGTCAAAGTGAAAGGCCCCTTGAAATCAGTCGCCTGGAACAGCGGCTCCAGCGGCTACACCCAGCCGAAACCGATACCGAAACCCGCTCCGGTACAGGATGAAGTATTGCCCAGCGGCACCGAAATCGAAGTGGACGAAGAGCTGACCAAACCGGAAACCGGCGCAGGCGCGGCCACCGTACCGGCAACACCCGCCGCCACCCCGGTGCAGCCGCTGCCGCAACCCGAGCCCGCACCGGCATTGCCGCCGCCCGGCGCCGACCAATACCGCCCCGCGCAAGATACCGATTCGACCGACAACCTGTTTTAAATCCGCCGCCTGAACCGGCACCATACGAAGGCCGTCTGAAACACTTGGTTTCAGACGGCCTTTTGTTTTCAGGCGGCCAGAGGCCTTTATAAAAAACAACCGTTGCACCCGCGCAGGCGGGTGTCCAGCCTGAAGCGCAGCTTCAGCTATAGTGGAAAAACTTAATTTTTAACACAAGGCAGCAAGCCGCAGACAGTACAAGTAGTACGGCCAGGCGCAGCAACGCGGTAGTAGAAATTAAGTTTTTTCACTATAAAACTCAACGGCTTTTGAAAATTAACAACCTTTTGATTTAAATTTGTTTTTTGAAATTAAAACAATGAGCAGGCAAGCAAAGCTATGCTTTGCACTGGACACCCGCCTGCGCGGGTGCGACGGGCGGGAGATTTTGCAAAGGTCTCAAGCTGCCCCGCCTACTGTCCATGAAGATGGCATTTCTGAAATCGCAGTATCACGGTTCCGCCCCAAACGTGGGCAGAGCCCGCGCTACACCGTCTGATTGGTTCAACATCAAAACATAGAAAGGCCGAGACCTTTGCAAAATACCTTTTGCTGCATCGCAAAAGCATCCGCTCCGT
>JAUNTY010000005.1 GCA_030538415.1 Neisseria sp.
CGTTATTCTTCTATTTCATGTGGATTTGTACCAGTTTTTGATTTCTTTTACTATATTTTATTTGGAACAAAGCCTTGCGAAATCAGAAAAAGGCCGTCTGAAAGCGTTCAGACGGCCTGGCAAGGTTTGGACAGCTATAGCGGCAGCAAATTAGAATTTGTAGCTGATGGAGCCGACTACGCTGCGCTCTGCGCCCCAATAGCAGTAGTAGCTGCAACCGGCCACGTATTTTTTACCGGTCAGGTTGGTCGCATTCAATTGCGCCAGCCAGTTTTTGCCGAATTTGTATTGCGCCATCGCATCGACCAAGGTGTAAGACGGCACGTTGTAGCCCGGCCAGTATTGCTCGTCGTTGGTGCTGCCGACATAGCGGATACCTGCGCCCAAGGTCAGGCCGTTTAATGCGCCTTGGTCGAACGCGTATTTCACTTGTGCCGAAGCCTGATGCTTCGGAATCAGCGGCGTGCGGATGGAGGTATTGTAGCTGGTGTCTTGTTTGGAACGGGTGTGGGTATAGGCTATGCTTGCGCTCAGGTTATCGGTTAATTGGGCATCGGCTTGCAATTCGACACCTTTGCCGCGACGTTTGCCGATTTGGGTTTGCACGTTGCTCGGATCGGCAACCAGAGCGTTTTTCTCTTCCAAATCAAAATAGGCGGCAGAGAGTTTGCCGTCCAGCCAGCTCGGCACATATTTTACACCGACTTCGTATTGGCGGCCTTCGTATGGTTTATAGATATTGCCGTAGCCGTCTACGCCGACAGTCGGTTTGAACGATTCGGTGTAGCTGACATAAGGTGATACGCCGGATTTGAAGTTATACATCAGACTGCCTTGATATGAGGTATGGTTCACGTCATAGCTGCCGCTGGTGCCGTTGGATAACGAATCCGCTTCGGCTTTGTCGTGACGGATGCCGACGTTGGCCACCAAGCCGCCGTAGGTAAACTGGTCGCGCAGGTAAAAGCCCAGTTGTTTTTGTTTCATTTCATAGCGGGTGCCTGATTTGATGACGCCGCTGCTGCCGTTATCGGGGTAGAGCAGGTTGGTGCCGGCCACAAATCCAAAGCCGTTATTCAGCCCGCCGGTGTTGGAATGGAGGTAATCCACGCCGCCGAGCAGGATGTTTTTCCAGCCGCTGCCTTGCCAGGTTTTGCTCAGGCGGTTGTCGATGGTGTGGCTGTTGACGGTGCCGTTGGTGTAGCTGTAACCACGGAGGGCATTCTGCCCATCAACACCGTATGCAAACGTGCCTAGCCAGTCCAAATCCTGATGACTGTAGCGGTAGTTTTGGCTGAATTCGAGGCCGTTGCCGAAGCCGTGTTTGAATTCGTAACCGATAGAGTAGGTGTTGCGTTTCACATAATCATCGGCATCTTGGTAAGTGGTGCCGTAAGCGATATTGCCGACAGTTGAAGGAAACAATACGCCCGCTGCGGGTAAATGCACGCTGGTCGGCGTGCCTTGTTGGCGGGAAACGCTGGCCAATACGGTGAGGTTGGTTTTGTCGGCAATATCCCAAGTCAGGCTGGGGGCGAAGTAGTAATTATTGGTTTTGCCGTTGAAATCACCTTTGCGGCGTTCAAAATCACCGACGACACGATAGCGCACGCTGTTGTCGGCTGCCAATTTGCCGCTGTAATCGCCGAATACACCGACGCGGCCTTGCGTGCCTGCACGCATACCGATTTCACCCTGAGGGGTTTCGGTAGGGCGTTTGGAAACCAGATTAATCAGGCCGCCGGTTTCGGATGAGCCGTAAGTAAGCGAATCGGCTCCTTTTACCAATTCGACGGCCTCCAGGCCGTAGGTGTCGGGGATAACGGTAAAGAAGCCGTTTTGCATAACAGGCGAGCCGTCAATCGATACAGAAGCATCAAAGCCGCGCACTTTAATCCACTCTTGTTTGGTGTCGTAACCATATTGGCCGACGCGCACGCCGGATTCGTAGGCCAAAGCGTCTTCCACTTTCATCGGCGCTTTTTCGGCGATTTGCTGTGCGGTAATCACGGCGTTGGATTGGGCAGATTTGAACTTCAATCCATCAATTTTACCGGCGCTGCCGACCACATTCACCGCATCCAGCTCGGCGTTTTCCACGGCATCATCGGCGGCAAAACCGTGGGTGTAAGCAGCCAGCAGGGCGGCGGCCAAAAGGCTGCGGGCGAAAATAGTTTGCTTCATTGCGTATCCTTGTTGCTTGTGATGAAGAGGCCGTACAAACCGTTTCAGACGGCCTTTAATAAAGTTTTCAGGGGCTGGATTATAGCTGGATTAGAATCGTTTGTATTTTCAATGAACGTTTAAGCAGCAAATATGGCGTTGGAGCAAAAAACGTGTTGCTTAATTGAGACGGATTTTTGTTTGCATTTGATGTAGTCAGGCGGGTGACAGTTTCAGACGGCCTGCCAAACGTTTGAATTCAGAGCTTGGTATTTTTGACTGAAAAGAAAGGAGAACACAGTAACGCAGAATATTATGCCGTTTGAAAGCCTGATGTTTCAGACGGCATTGTTTTTGCCGGACATAAAACAAAGCGGCGGCCTGAAATCAGGAATAATTTTTATATGGCATGAAGCAGTTTATATTTGTTTGTTTTATATGTTTGTTTTATAATCGCGCCTACGTGCGTTTTTCGGCCGGCAGCCGCATCTTGCGGCCTGTTGACAGCGGAAATGACAAAATACAGATGCTGTGTGTCGGCACGACGGTGCCGGCAGCCCGAAGAGAGAATAAGGAGCTCCTGTTGATTTTATCTACCAAATTGAAATTTGTTTTATTATCCGCCACCGCCTCATACGGCCTTGCTTTGCCCGCCCACGCGGCAGGCGGCAATGATGCGATGGATACGCTGCTGGCAAGCAAAGGCCTGGCCTATGCGGGGCAGGAAGAGGACGAGTTGGCGAATCTGCTCAAAGCCAAAGCCGCCCGCCCGGCTGCGGGTAAAACCGCGCAGCAAATGGCTTCGATGGACGATTTCGTCCAACAGCAAATTTTGCGTTTGCCCAAAAATACCGTCATTGGGCGCAGCAGCCACAATATCGACTTGGCCATGCCGGTAGCGGATTACCGTAAAAGCTCCGACTACGGCTATCGCCGCCACCCGGTATTGAAAAAAGTAAAACTGCATACCGGCATCGACTATTCCGCACCCACCGGCACACCGATTTATGCGGCAGAGAGCGGCGTGGTCGAATCGGCAGGCTGGAAGGGCGCATACGGCAAAACAGTGGTCATCAAACATGACGGCCGCTTTTCAACCCTTTATGGGCATACCAGCCGATACGTCGTCAGCGCCGGGCAAACCGTCCAACGCGGCCAGCTGATTGCCTATGTCGGCAGCACCGGCCGCAGTACCGGCCCGCATTTGCATTTCGAAGTGTTGGACGGCAGCAAAAAAGTGAATCCTAATAAATATTTGAGCCAAGTATTCTAAGACAGAAACCACGTATGCAGCAGCCTGCATACGCGGTTTTCAAAAACAAGGCCGTCTGAAACTTTTCAATCTTTCAGACGGCCTATGGTTTTCATATCGACATATTGATGAAATTCAAGCGCAGGAAAACGCGCGCGTACCTTGGGACACAGTACCCTACGTTTGTTACGCTTATTTACTGATTTTTAATTGGTCTTTTTTCAATTGTTTAACCGAAAGGTATGTACCACAATAATAACAACGTTTCCGAAACGGGGTAAAGCCCCGTGTATATGATATACTGACTCCCTTACTGATATCTGCATTGCTATATCCAGCTGGTTGGACTTTTTTACATTTCGGACAACGGCCGAATATTAATATATGTATTGGTGCGAAAAATATTAAACCAAATACAATCCAGCTTAAAATGGTTTTAATATTAGAAGGATATGAGATAGAAGATATTTCTAAGATCCACAAGATACCTGCAATTAATATACCAAGCACCCCAGCTATTTTGCCAAGTAAACTTCTCTTTTGATATGTTAAAGCGAAAGACAATTCTTGCTCGTAGGTAGCTTTATCTTTTAAATTTATTTGCATTGTGAATTACTCCTTATCTTTTCCACTGGAATCTAAAAGCATCCCATTTGATTAAGCTGGAAAAGCCTTTTGAGCCTAATTTGTAACCAATATTAGCATTTAGATTTGAAAAACCTGTGGTATCTCCCTGTCCATTGGTTTTCCCTTCTAATCCAGCTTCAGCACTTGCATTTCCTCCTAATCCCCAGTAGCGGATTTCTGCTTCAATTTTGGTGGAAACCCCTAAAGTTTGATTTCGAGGTTGGCTGCCTTCATTGATAAAGTCTTTATTTAGGCTTGATGATGAAATTCCCAGTTCTTTTGCCGCATCGACCTGATTGAATTTCAATTTACCGCCATAGCCCAATCCTACTGCAGCATCTGCTTTATACAATTTTGTGTGGCCTGGTATCCATAAAAAACTGATTCCACCATTGGCTTGAAAAATATAACCTATCATTCCTTCCACTCTGATTTCTGTTCCTTTTTGGTTAAAGCATTGGTTAACTGACATACTGCCGCATGTTTGTTGAAATGCCTTCTTCGTATTTTCAATATCTTTATCGTAAGCCGCTTTGCTCAACCATAGAGAATTATTCTCCACTGCCACCTTGGCCGCATCTGCCGCCATATTGACATCTCCTCCGGCCAACCCCGCTGCCGTACCGGCTACCAGACGCGAGTAGGCAATAATCTGTTCACGTTCTTTGAGGGGTAGCGTGTCGGGATTTCGGCCATTAAGTAAGTGTTCGCCAACAATCTCCCCAACCGCCGCGCCAATCGCGCCATCCTGACATTTGCCTTTATTTGCCGCCGCTGCTGCGCAACCTGCCACAGCATGGGCGACTTTGTGGGCAATATACTGGCTGTCCAGATTTTTGATTTTGCTCGCTGCCGCACCATGTGCTGTCTGAACCAGGGCGGTGAGGATGGCGTTTTCCAGATTGTCGCCGAGGCTGCCGCCGTTGATGGCGGTGTTGATGACGGCGCTGCTGCCTGCGGTAGCCAGCGTAGCCTGTATAAAAAGTAGGGTGTTGTGCGGTACGCACGCGTTTTTTGATATCAGGCCGTCTGAAACGTTTCCATCTTTCAGACGGCCTGTGGGTTTTATATCGGAATATTGATGTAAGCCAAGCATAGGAAAACGCGTGCGTGCTTTAGGCACGCACCCTACGCTTGCTTGGGGCACATACCCTATGCACAGGCTACGCTTGCTAGTTTAAATTATCAACATTGATTCCTTCTTCTAAAAAAGCGTTTAAATCAGTCCAGTTTTCTCCTGTTATATTAGAATCCCGATTATTTAATATCATACTATCAATATTGTTGGTTAAATAATTTAGTAAAAAAAGTGATGTACTCATATCATACACTTCTTCTAGTATCTGGGATTTATCAAAAAGGCCAATTTTTAATGTCTTTTTTGAATCCCATAACCAGCAAATTGATTCCCCATTGTCTGTAATAGCCCAAGGGAAAAAGTTGTTAAACATTATAGTGTACCTCTCAGGAAACTCTTCTTGCATGTAGTTATATGTTTTAAGCAAATACTCGGAAGCTAAAAAATTAATTGTAGGATTATCATTGAATGGGTTTAAAATCCAAATAAATTCATTAATGTATATAGATCCTAATTCATCAATAATTATTTTATAATCATCTGGTATTTTTATATTGTATTTTTCTTCTATTGGGAACCAAATATTTTTATGATGAGAAGTATTATGGTGCGGTTGCTGAGATAGCAATCTTAATAATTTATTCATTCTATTTTCCAAATAAGTTTAATGTTGAATCTTGGTTAGGGACGGACACATTCATCTTAAAACCGTTAGAGCCTCTGGCTTCTAATGTAATTCCTGTTGGAGCTGGATAAAAAGACTTGTAAATAGGAATGACTCTTAGTCTTATAGTTTCTCCAGATTCAACTCTTTTTACGATAGTGTTTTCAAAAGATGACATATTTGGATGGTTTGCATTTCTTTGATATAGAGTTGTTAAATTTCTTGCATCTGATCCATTTCCGCCTAGTATTCTAGCTAATAAATGGCTTCTGGCATGATTGTTTATCCCTCCTAAGAAGCCTTGAGGTCGTATATTAGGATTTGCCCATGAGCCAGTTCGTAAAGTACTTGCATTGATAATTGCGCTTACCCCAGTACTTCTTCCAAATACATCTAAACTACCATAAGTAATATTGGGTTGTGCATGATGGCTTGGGGGTGAAAGTGCATAACTCACTGCTACTGGCACTGAGGCTCTCTGTCTGAAGTTATGTAGGTATTCCGCCTCACTTCTTCCTCGTGGCTGAGTTCTTAAGAAGTTATTAAATGCTATTAATTCATGGATTTCAGCACTTGTTACAGTTGTTTGGCCAGGGATGCTGGCTTTATTAATTCCATTAAATCCTGGAATAATTTCGCGAATCTGGGCAATTTGGAGATTCTTAGCAGCTAAATTATATTCATATCGAGTTGTTGTTGCTCTTCTCGCTGCAAAAGTATTATTTTCTACTGTCACTTTGGCCGCGTCAGCGGCAACATTGACATCCCCACCGGCCAATCCCGCTGCCGTACCTGCTACCAGACGCGAGTAGGCAATAATCTGTTCACGTTCTTTGAGGGGTAGCGTGTCGGGATTTCGGCCATTAAGTAAGTGTTCGCCAACAATCTCCCCAACCGCCGCGCCAATCGCGCCATCCTGACATTTGCCTTTATTTGCCGCCGCTGCTGCGCAACCTGCCACAGCATGGGCGACTTTGTGGGCAATATACTGGCTGTCCAGATTTTTGATTTTGCTCGCTGCCGCACCATGTGCTGTCTGAACCAGGGCGGTGAGGATGGCGTTTTCCAGATTGTCGCCGAGGCTGCCGCCGTTGATGGCGGTGTTGATGACGGCGCTGCTGCCTGCGGTGGCGAGGTTGACGGTGAAGTTGTTGAGGGTGGTGCTATCACTCCATTTCAGGGCAGAAGTAGCAAGCGTAGCCCGTATGAAGAGTAGGGTGTTGTGCCGCAGGCAGGCACGCGTTTTTCAATATCAGGTCGTCTGAAACTTTTCACTCTTTCAGACGGCCTGTAGTTTTCATGTCGGCATATTGATAAAAGCCAAGCGCAGGAAAACGCGTGCGTGCCTTGGGGCACACTCTACGCTTGCTCGGCTTGTTGACAGGGGAACTCAGCAAGCACAGGCCGGGTTAGCCCCAAGGCGTAACCCGGCAAAACGGTTCCGCTTCTGTAACTTGCTGTTTGAAATAGCCGTCTGAACGTAGGGGCATGATGCCGGGTTACGGCGTACCGCCTAACCCAGCTGCGCTTGCTATTGCATATTTTTGATGCAATTCGCATCAGGATAAAGCCAATATAGTGTCCCACTTTTTTCATTATGGGCTGTATCAATTAATATTTCCATACTTTCTCCATCTCTACAAAATATGTTTGGTTTGACTTCTACGAAACCATGTAGTATCAGCCTTTCCTTAATCACTTCATAGGATGTATATTTCATATCTAAAGAAACGATAAACCACCTGCCTACCCAGCCTTGTGTCAATGTTGAAAGAATGGCGCCCTTATTCAATATACTGTTTATCTCTTTTTGAATATTAGCAAGCTTTATTTTCGTATCTGGTTTATAACTTGACTCTGTACTGGGTTTGAAAAATATGGTTATTGAAATAAAAAATATAAATATCAATAAAATTTTTATCAATTTAAATTTATTTTGTAAAGATATCATTATTTTATTTCTCCGATTTCACTTACTCCCTCACTTCCTGCCGAGTAAGTGCAGCTTACGTGCGTAAGATATGCTTGCTAATGTGTAGTTATACAATTTGAATCTGGGTATGACCAATATAATGAGCCATAATTTGCATCATTTGAATCAATGTGCACGGACATATATTCTCCATTTCTACAAAAACCGTTAGATTTAATTTCCGTAAAACCATGTGCTTTCAGCCTGTGTTTGATAGTCTTATATGGAGTCTTGCGCAGGTTTATAGACGCCATATATCCTTTAGTTACCCTGCCTGATTCCAGAGTTGAAAGAATTGAGCCTTTGTTCAACATGTCATTAATTTCAATTTTAATGTTATCAAATTTTGCTATAGTGTCCGGTCGATAACTTGATTTTTTATTGGGTTTGAAAAAGAGTATTATTAGAATGGTAAAAGCAAAGACAAATATTATTTTTATCATATTCGACTGTTTTTTTAACCTGATCATCATTTTATCTCTCCAATTTTGCCCACTACTTCACTACTGATTGGAAACCTACTCCTGAATCAATTTCCATCGTAAATTTTTGGGTGTAGCAAGCGTAGCCCGTATGAAAAGTAGGGTGTTGTGCCGCAGGCACGCACGCGTTTTTCAATATCAGGCCGTCTGAAACTTTTCAATCTTTCAGACGGCCTGTGGTTTTCATATCGGTATATTGATGAAAGTCAGGAACAGGAAAACGCGTGCGTGCTTTGGGGCACGCACCCTACGCGCAGGCTACGCTTGCTATGCACAGGCTACGCTTGCTTGGGGCGCATACCCTATGCGCAGGCTACGCTTGCTTGGGGCGCATACCCTATGCGCAGGCTACGCTTGCTCCCAGTAAGGCAGGCATGAGCGGCACAAATAAAATATGAAGGCTGTTAGCCCCAACATGTATAACAATCCCTCCAACCCGATACGTACTGACCATTGGAAAATAAATAGAATCAACAGCATTTCCAGATAGAATATAAAAAATGAAATAATTTTAACAAAATCAAGTTTTATTTTACTGTCTACATGAAATATTTTGATTAAAAATATAATATTTCCAATGATAAAACCGTATGCAATCATACTAAAACCATAAAGTGTAGAATGTTTTTTTGGAAATCTAATCATTTATTTTTCCTCCATTCCGGAACTTCAATGAGGACAGTATTTTTATCTTGTAAGACTTGGCTTATTGCACTTGAAGCTCCTTTGCCAAGGCCATAATTAGTAAGTTCACCTTTAGAATATAGATATGTTTTGATTGCTTTATTATCTGTATCTGCCCACGTAATAATTTTGTCGGTACGCTTGCTCATTAAAACCCCTAATGTTGCATCGTAAGCTAAATCTGAAACTTTATAGGATTGTCCCTCAATAATTACTGAAGTTGCTGCGCCTTGTGTAATCGAAGCTGCGGCTGAAATGAAATAAGCTTTTCCTCCTGTAACTATTATCGGGCTATAACCAGATACAACAGCCCCAGTAAGTGAAATATTCCTTAATCTGTCTCGAAAATTATTGATATCCATCGTTTGTGAGTCCTTAGATAATGACGCCGCGTGTGCGGGAAACAGTATTGAAAACCAGTCATCTTGTTTCTCTTTCTCTTCACTATCCTTTTGAAGATCAGCAGGAGTTGTACTTGTCCATTTGAGTGCGTTATTCTCCACCGCCACCTTGGCCGCATCCGCCGCCACATTCACATCCCCTCCTGTCAGCCCCGCTGCCGTACCCGCTACCAGACGAGAGTAGGCGACAATTTGCGCGTATTCTTTCGGGTTGAGGTCTTTTACCTTACGGCCATTCAGCAAACGTTCCCCGACAATCTCCCCAACCGCCGCGCCAATCGCGCCGTCCTGACACTTGCCTTTATTCGCCGCTGCTGCCGCGCAGCCTGCTACCGCATGAGCGACTTTATGGGCGATATACTGGCTGTCCAGATTTTTGATTTTGGATGCCACTTTGCCATGTGCCGTCTGAACCAAGGCGTTGAGGATGGCGTTTTCCAGATTGTCGCCGAGGCTGCCGCCGTTGATGGCGGTGTTGATGACGGCGCTGCTGCCTGCGGTGGCTAGGTTGACGGTGAAGTTGTTGAGGGTGGGCGAGCTGCTTTTTTGCAGAGCCGAGCTGGCGCCGATTTTGTCGGCGACACCAGCGCTCACCACGGCGGTGGCGAGGTTTTTCACGGTGCGGCTGCTGCCCAGCTCTTTAAAGGTTTTGCCGAGGTTGCCTTTATTGTTAATCAGGCTGACGGAAGCCTGGCTGGCCAGCGACAGGAAAGCGGCATTGGCCATGGTTGCCGATGCGCCCGTGACGGCGGCTCCGGTCAGGCTGCTGGCGATGGCGGCACCTGCGCCGCCGGTAACGGCGGCCAGCGCCAGCGCGATAATGGCCGCACCCGCGCCGGTTAGGCCTTCTTGTTTGTAGTCCCATTTTTGGTATTCGAGCTGCACCTGGTTCCAGTTGATGTCTTTGGCCAGTTGCAGTTGTTTCAGATAGGCGTATTCGGGCTGCTTGGCGAGCTTCTCGATTTCGGTTTTGAGCCGGCCTTTGGGTATGTCGACGATGTAGCCGCCGGGCGCGCTGAGCTTGGGCGGGGTAGAGCCTTCGAATTTGGGTAGGGCGAGGGTTTCGACTACGCTGCCGCTACCGGCCATTCTTTGCCATACTGCCGATTTGGATTCACTGGTTTCTTCTTTCTGCACGGTGGTTTTAATGCCTTGCAGGATAATTTTGGCATCTTTACGGGCATTTTCGCCGACACCGGCCTGAATGTTGGCTCCGGAAAGTGTGGTTTTAAATTCTGTGCCTTCCAGAAGGGTGTCCCAGCCGGATTTGGTATTGATACTTTCTGCAACCAATTTCGACGGCAAGGCGGTTTTCATGCTCATGGTGTTGGAGCTGGAACCGTTGTTGTAGGTAATGCCCAGGAATTTGGATTTTTTGTGTTTGTCGAGCTTGTTATAGTTGAATTCGTCTACGGCATAGAGTTTGAGGGCGTTTGCTGCGGTAATGTTAATGGTGCCTTTAGGCGCGTCAAATTCGGTGGCATAGGCTTCGATGCTGCCGCCTGATTTGATGTCTATACCTTTGGCCGCTGTCAACATAACCGGTTCTGCTTTGGCATTTTTGGTTTCTTTTATTTCGGTAATGTGTTTGCGGTTATACCATTTGCCGGTTTTGTAGCTGTGTTTGTCGTAGGTATAGAGTTCGCCTTGCCCCGCGGTAAGCAGGATGTCGCTGTAAGCCTGGATTTGAACTTTACCATTGTCGGATGTAAGCTCGGATGCGCTGACAACTATGCGGCTGTTGTTGTCGGTATTCGGGGCGATGATGCTCACGCCGCTCTTGCCGCTGATTTCAGACGGCTTGCTGAAAATGGCATAAGCGTATTTATCGCTGCCGTCTTTACCGTATTCAAAGGTATCAAACAAGCCGCTGATGTTGATGGCCGAGCGGATTTCTCCCTGCTTGGCGGCTTCTGCGGATACGGCAGGCAACAGCCCTCCGGCTTGTAATGAAGCTTGTTTGGCCGCGGTGATTTTTGCCCCTTCGATATTGATGCCTTGGGCGGAGAGTATATTTACATTGCCTCCGCTCAGTTGTGTGCTTTGGTGTTCGTGGCCTCGGGCGGGAGATTGGAGAACGGTTAGCATTTTTTCAAGATCGGTTTTCCGATTGCCCAGTTCGTCTATCCTAGCCCGGTGCGGCCACATTTTCGCTTTGATGGCTTTCCAATTTGCCGGTTGCAATCTGTGTCTTTCTATTGTCGCCATCATATCAATAGGTCCTAAATAGCCTGGATCTATATGTGCATATTCTAAAATATTGACAAGCATCTCGTCTAATTTTTGATATTCGGCGGAATTTTCTATGGCAGCCTGTTTTGCTTTTAAAGAAGATAATTCTTGGGCAATATTGTCTCTTTCTTTACGGAGTTGGGTCATTTGCTCATTTGATATGTAAGAGCCAAATGTATTTTTTAATCCGACAATATTCAACTGCCCTGTGGTCGTTGCCACGGTCAAATCTTTCCCTGCCGCGACTTTGGCCGCCTGAATATCCATCTCGCCCGCCACCAGCTTCATTTCGCCTTTGGCTGAAAGGGCGGAGGTGGTGGCGGTGGGGTTGCCTTTGCTGCCGCTTTTGCCTGCGAGCGTGAGTTTGCCGCCTGCTTTGAGGCTGAAATCGCCGTCGGCGCTGAGGCTGCGGCCTGCATGGATGTTGATGTCGGTTTTGGCTTCGAGATTGAGGTCGCCGTCGAGGGTTTTCAGCTTGGCGTCGTTTTTCAGCAGATTGTTGCTGACTGCTTTGACGGTGGTGTTGCCGTGCAGGGTGATGCCGCTGCCATTGGATTTGAGGTGTACGGCGCCGCCCTGCATCTGGCTGTTGTTGGCGGTGTGCCACCAGCCGCTGTGTATGGATAAGATGCCGTTGGCTTTGAGGAGGTTGGCGGTGGTTTGGTTTTGGTTTTGCCAAATCTGGTTATTGCCGCTGATGCTCAGATGGCGTCCGGCGTTGGCATTGACTTGATTCAGGTGGATTTTGCCTGTATCGGCGGCGATGATGCTGTTGTGCGATGAAGAGGATTGCACGTTTTGCAGGGTGAGATCCTGCTTGCTGCGCAGCTCAAGGTTGCCGCTGTTGGCGGTGAGTTTGAGGTTGGTGGCGGTCAGTGCGCCGTTGTTGCTTTGGGCATGAATATTGCGGGCAAGCAGGGTGTTTTGCTGTTTGCCGTTGCCCAGTATCATTTCTGCGCCGGACAGCAGGCGGATGTCGCCTGCGGTGGCGTGCAGGTCGGTGTTGTCGGTTTTCAGACGGCCTTTGCCTACCGAGCCGAGGTTGAGGCCGGTTTTGGCGGTGAGTTTGGCGGTGTTGCTGCCGCTGTTGGCCAAATCGACGTTGCCGTTGGCCATCAGGGTGAGGCGGTCGTTGGTGGCGGTGGCATTGAGGCCGTCTGAAACGATATTGCCTTGCAGGGCGGCGGCTTCGATGCTTTGCCCCGCGTTCAAGCGGCTGTCTTTGGCCAGGTTGATGTCGCCCGATAGGGCGGTCAGATTCAGGTTGCCGCTGCCTGCTTTCAGATTCACTTTGTCTACGGCTATGCTGCCCGCCTCAATGCTGAGGTCTTTGGCGGTATTGAGGTTTTTGACGGCGGCGGCTTTGACGGTGGCTTTGCCGTCTGCTTTCAGGCTGACGGTTTGGGTGGCGGCGGGCAGCTCTGCGCCGATGGTGAGGTTGAGGTTTTGCCCGGCATGCAGGTAAACGGCATCGGCGGCTTTGACGGTGGTGTTGGCGTTGATGTCGTTATCCGCCAGCGCCACGATGTTTTTGGCGGCGCTGAGGCTGCCTGCGCTGATGTTGACATGGGATGGGGCGGGATTGTCTGCAAGGGAAACGGGTCGGGCGGCTTCGAGGTGGATGCTGCCCGCGCTGCTGCTCAGATGTGCGGCATTGGCGTTGACATGGCCGTTGGCCAACACGCTGAGATCTTGTTTGGCGGTAATCTGGCTGTTGTTTTGCAGGTTGTTGCTGCCTTTGGCGGCGAGATAGACGGCGTTGCCGCTCAGTTTGGCATCGTTGATGGTGCTGTTGCCGCCCGCTGCCGCGCTGATTGCGCCGCTGCCGCTGTTGCTGACGGCGGCTTTTTTGTTGATGTGCAGATGGCGGTCTGCATCCAAAACGATGCTGGAGGCCGTCTGTGCGTTGCTTTGGTTGACGGCGGTGTTGCTGATGACCAAATCGCGCCCGGCATCAAGCACCATCAGGCCTTTGCTTTCGATTTTGCCTGCGGTGGAATAAATGTCGCCGTTGATGCTGTTGTTGGCGGTGTCGGTGGTTGCTATGCTCAGATAGGTGGGTGCGGCTTCGGTGGCGGCGGCGGTGGTGCGGATGCTGCCGCTGTTTTCAACCTTGCCCGCGGAAGTGAGCACCAGTTGGCGCGCGGCCTGCAATGTGCCTGCATTTTTCACGCCGATGCCTTTTTCGTTGGCAATCAGGGTGATGCTGCCTGCGTACATGCTGCCGAGTGCGGCGGTGTCGATGGCGACGGCGGGTTTGGTGCCTGCTGCGGTGCCGTTGCCGATTTCGCCGCTTTCGAGGTTGATTTTTTGCGCACCAGTGGACACGGTCAGGTGGTTGGCCTGCAATTTGCCCTGCACGGCGGCGGCGCGGCTGAGGATTTCGGTGTAGTCGGCGCCTGCCGCGCCTGCATCGTTCCAGCCGCCTGCGCCGACGGTGACGCTGCCTTGGCGGATGTCGAGCGCTTGCAGTGCGCCGTCTTTGATTTGCGGTGTGCCGGTGGTGAGGATGCCGCGGCCGACGTTTTTAAAGCCGCCGCCGTTGGCCTGGATGCCGCTCGGGTTGGCAATCACCACGTCGGCTTTGCTGCCTTCCACGCTGATGATGCCGCCGAGTTTGCTCGGGCTGCTGCTGCGGATTTCGTTCAGAATCAGCTTGGCGCTGCCCTTGCTCAGATTCGGGTTGGCGGTGCGGCTGTTGTTGAGCACGGCGCCTTTGGCGTCAACGTCAAACTGGGTGTAGCGGTTGTGGCTGAGCCCTTTGGCGGAAGGGGTCTGGATGTTGACCAGCGGCGCGCCGCTGCTGTGTTTCAGGATGCTGGCTTGCTGGTTGGCGGGCGCGGATTTGTCGGCGGTGATTTGCGCCTGAGCAAAGCCGATGCCGCTGAACAAGACAAAGCAACCGGCCAGCATCGGCATGCCGCCCTGCCATGCGGCGGCAGAGGCCGTCTGAACGCCTGCGCTGTTGCTGTCTTGCGCGGTTTTGCCTTCACGGGCGGTGTTTTCGGCCACGGCCATCATGCAGCCGCGCTTTTTGTTGAAGATGATTTTGTAGAGACGTTTGTTCATGAGTTTTCCCTTATTGGTTTAAAAGCTGTAATTGAGGCTGAAGCCGTAAACGGGCGAGGCCGTCTGAAAGCGGGCGGGTTGGTGCAGCGGTTTGCCTGCAAACAGGTCGTAGCCGATGATGCCGCCGAGCTTTTGCGCGCCCTTGATGCCGATAACGGCGCCGCTGAGCTGTTGCAGCGGCAGGCCTTCGGTGCTGCGGCCGGACACGCGGCCGATGTCGAGGCCGAGATAGATCTGGTGGGCGGGGCGGTAATGCCAGTTGAGGTTGTTTTGCAGATACCAGCCGCGCTCGCCCCTCAGGCTGCTTTCGCCGTCGAAACCGCGCACGGTGTAGCGCCCGCCGATGGCGAGTTTGTCGTTGGGCACGAGGGGAGTATGATTCCATTGCGCGCGCCAGTCGCTGTCGAATGAGAAGGCTTGTTTGCCGATGTGAAACGGCGTTGCCACGCCCAGATGGGCGCTGAGGATTTTCATGCGCGAGGTGCCGGGAATGGTGTCGTTTTCATCGTTGTATTCTTCCGGTGCTTTCAGGCTGCCTTGTGCGCCGGTGCCGCGTTTATAGCCCAAACCGGCCTGCAAAACGGCGTTACCCAAATAGGCGCGGTGGTGCAGGTCGAGCGCCCAGCCTGCGGTGCGGCGGTGTTGTACGCCGATTTCGGTGTGGTCGAGGTATTGGCGGATTTGCCGCCGCCAGAGTTTGGCGGTGGCGGTGGTTTTGTGACGGGCGTCTCGATAGATGACGCGGCTGGCGCTGATATGGCTGTTTTCGCTTTTACCGTTGTAGTCGTAATTGATGTTGTAGCCTTCGGTGGCTTCGTGGTAGCGGTAGGTGTTGTGGTTGAGGGCGAGCAGCCATTTGCCGACGGGCACGGAATAATGCAGGCCGAAGCCGCGTGTGCCGCTGCCGGTGGTGAAGCCGTCTGAATCGGTGTAGGCGGCTTTGTGGCCGAGGTCGTGGCTGTAGGAGAGGTAAAACAGGTCGCTCAGCCCCAGAGGATTGTCGAGCGATACCGCCAGGCTGCCCTGATATTTGCCGGTAGTCTTGCTGCCGGAATCATCGATACCGATATTGAAGCGGATGGGGCGGCTTTGCTGCCAGTCCACCACAATATCGCTGCGGCCTTCTTCGGCGGCGGGTTCGATGCGGATGTCGGCCTCTACGCTCGGCAGGCGGCGCAGGTTTTCCAGCCCTTGTTCGATGTCGCGGATATTGAGCACATCGCCGCTTTTTGCGGGAAATTTGTTGGCAAATGCGCCGATGCGCCCGACAGAGGCGCTGTCGCCCTGGTTTTCTTCATAGCGGATGGCGCCGATTTTGCCGGGTGCGACGCTGAGCGCCAGACGGCCTGAATTCAGGTCTTGTGGCGCGATATAGACTTGAGAGGTGATCAGGCCTTGGCTGATGGTGATGTTTTGGGCGAGGGTTTGCAGTTGTTGCAGCCCCTCGCTGCCGAGGCACATGCCCGGGCGGAAGCCGGATTGACGGACAAGGCGCGGCAGCAGCAAGGAAAAGCGGGGCGGTGCGTCTGCTGCAAGCGCGATTTCGTTGATGGTCACGCAGGGAGTTTCGCTGTCGTGGCGCAGCAGGGCTTTTGCGGCGGGAAGGGGTTGCTCCAGGCGGACATCGACTGCGGGATTGAGCTGCCGCTCAAGCTGCTGCTGGCGCTGCTGGCTGCGGATGATTTCAAGGTTGCCGTCGTCGGCGCCGACATGGGCGCTTGTGCAGGCAAGCAGGCTGGCAGCAAGAAGTTGGAAAGCAGACTGTTTTCTAAGTAATGATAAATTATTGCGCATTATTGGAAAATTTTGTTTATTTTTATTAATGCAATATTATCATTGTTGAGAGATTATCGCAATTGTAATTGGTATAAACCACACCTGCTATTTTGATTGTAGGCCGAGCAGTGATGCCCGGCAATTTGAGGCCGTCTGAAAGCTTTCTGCGAAGTGGGGAATGTCGGGCATTACTGCCCGACTTGCAGCAGCAGTGGCACTTATTCGAAAAAGCAGACGGGTAAGGCAATTGGCTGAGGCATTTAGCATGCATCAAAGCAGGCCGTCTGAACGCGTTCAGACGGCCTGCTTTGCAGAGGAACTCAGCGGCTGTGTTCGTCGGCTACTTTGACGGCTTCTTCGGCGTCGTATTCGCTCAACAGGCCTTGTTTCATGGAGATGATGCGTTCGGCGTGGTGGAAGTATTTGTCGTCGTGGCTGATGGCGAACACGGTGTAGCCTTGCTGCTTCAAGAGCGGCAGCAGGGTTTCGTAGAACACGCGGCGAAATTGCGGGTCTTGGTCGGCGGCCCATTCGTCGAGTATCAGCATGCTGCGGTTTTCGAGGGCGGCGGCGAGCAGGCCGAGGCGCTTTTTCTGGCCTTGCGAGAGCTTGCTGTTGAGGATGCGGTTTTGCTCGAGCTTCACTTTTTCGCTGAGGTTGAGGTGGTCGAGCCAGCGGGCAATCATGTCGGCAGATACGTCTTCGCCTTTGTCGCCGACGAGTGTTTCGAAGAGGTGGAAATCGGTGAACACGCTGGCGAAAAGCTGGCGGTAGGCGCTGCGGTTGGCTTCGGTGATTTCGATGTCGTCTACGTAAATTTTGCCTGAGGTGGGCGTGTAAAGCCCGGCGAGCACCATGGATAAGGTGGATTTGCCGGAGCCGTTGCTGCCGATGAGAAACACGGTTTCGCCGCGCGTGAGGGTAAGGTTGACGGGTTGCAGTGCAAAGTGTTGGCCGCCTTGCTCGGGGTAAGCGTAGGTGATGTTTTCGAGACGGATGGTTTGCCAGTTTTCCGGCAGGGTTTCGCTGCTGTGAAAGCCGCTTTGGTAGTCGGCCAAGCCGAGGTCGCTCAAGGCATTGAGAGCGACCTGGCTGTTCATCAGCATCGGGAAGGCGCCGATGGCCTGCGAGAGCGGCGAGCGCATGAAGAGTACGGTCATGGTGATGGTGGCGGCGTCGGCGAGGCTGGCCCAATGGTGGTAAATCGAGAGGTAGAAGATGATGCCGACGGCGGCGAGCATGAGGGTGTTGCCCCAGTTGATGGCGAAGGCGTGGTAGCTGTCGGCGCGGATGGCGGCGTTGCGGTTGAGCCGGGCGGCGCCGGTGAAATCTTCGTTGTAGAAGCGCTCGGCGCGGTAGCGGTTGAGAGTGAGCTCTTTGTGGCCGTCGAGGCTGGTTTGGTAATGGCGGTAGAGCTCGTCTTCGTAGCCACGCATGGCTTTGAAGCTGGTGTAAACGCGCTTGACCACGTAATTGCTGCCGAGAATCATAACGGCGAGGATGATGGCGGTGACCATGAAAAGTTTCGGCGAGAGCCAAATCAGGTAGGCGCTGCAGCCGAGGGTAAAGAGGATGCCTTGCACGAGCTCGGGCAGGCGGCCGAAAGCCATGCTGATGCTGCGGATGTCGTTGGAGAGGCTGGCCAGGAGTTTGGGCTTGCCGGTGAGCTGGATTTGGGCGTCGTGAGAATCCATGATGCGCTTGAGCAATTGGGTGCGCAATTCGAATACAAACTGGTGGCCGAGGCGCGAGAGGCGGATTTGGGCGAGGGTAGCGGCCAGCAGGTAAACAATCAGCAACAGGGCAAACTGCCACATCACGCTTTGCACGGTGCCTTCGCTGCTTTTGAGCAGGTAGGTGTTGATGTATGCCAAAACGCCGATACCGAGCAGGCCGGAGAGCAGGGTGAGGGCAAACATGAAGATAAAGGGCTTGCGGTGTTGCTTGAAAACGAGGGTGATGATGTTCATGGGTGGGGTCGTTGTGAATAGAATGCGCGATATAGTCGTTCCGTTAGATTGATACAGCGTTCGTACTATCTGTACTGTCTGCGGTTTGCTGCCTTGTATTAAAACTTACTCTCCGACTATATCAGAGGCCGTCTGAAAGTTTTTCAGACGGCCTCTGAATGATTGTTATTATAAAGCATTATGCGGGCGGGCAGGTTTGCATTTTGGAACGGATGTGCGTTTCGCCGCCTGCCTGAACGGGCATTGATTACAGCGCCTGTTGTTACAGCGGAGGTTGCCGGTAAAGCGCGGATTTCAAAATCAAACGGGTAGAGGCTTGGCAAAAAAATAATCGTCGCACCCGCGTTAGAATCAGAAAAATGGGTAGACAAGCAAAGCTGCGCTTTGCACTGGGCACCCGCCTGCGCGGGTGCGACGGACAGGGGGAATTTTGCAAATTAATTGATACAAGGCAGCAAGCCGCAGACAGTACAGATATAGTGAAAAAACTTAATATCTGCTACGGCGTTGCTGCACCTTGCCGTACTATCTGTACTGTCTGCGGTTTGCTGCCTTGTATCAAATATTAAGTTTTTCCACTATAGTACGGCAAGGTGCAGCAACGCTGTATCAAACTAACGGAACGACTATACAACTGAAATAGGCCGTCTGAAACTTGGTTTCAGACGGCCTTTCATATTAAATGGTGGCTTCAAGCAGGTTTCGGGCACACGGCATCGGCCAGTTTGTCGGTGTAGCCGGTTTTGCCCCATTCGATTTGGCCTTCTGCAGCGGCACCGCTTTCGTTGTGGTAATAGGCCTGCATGCGGTTTTGGCAGTCTACCAATACCGGCAGCGTGTGTGCGCTCATACGGCGCTCGAAGAAATAGAGGTTGGTTTGCAGGATGTTGTCACTATTGCCGACGGGTGTGGTTTTGGCGGTATCGACGGCGATGAATTTCAGAATCTGCGGCTTCACATATGACCAGGGCTTGTAAAACGCAGTTTGCGGCACTTCGGCCACCACTACGGCGCTGGCGGGCAGCAGCGAACGGGTGTGGCCATACCAGTTGTATTCGCTGTAAACCTGAAAGCCTATCATGCCGATGCCTGCTGCGGCGGGCACCAGCCATTTGGGCAGGCGTTTGAAAAAAATGCGCAGCAGCAGCGCGATACCGGCAGCACCGAGGCCGGCGGAAATGATGGCGATAAATTCCCAAATCATGGTTGCGTCTCCCTTGAGGTTGCGGACGCACGGTTGGGGGCGCATCTGCAAATCTGAATATTATATAGTTTCTGCTACGGCGTTGGCTCGCCTTGTCGCACTATCTGTACTGTGTCTGCGGCTCGCCGCCTTGTATCAGAATCTATAGTCGTTTCAATTTAGATTGATACAGCGTTGCGGCGCCTTGCCGTACTATCTGTACTGTCTGCGGCTTGCTGCCTTGTCTCAATCTAAATTGAAACGACTATATATCTCCGACTATAGTGGATTTCACTGTTTTTAAAAATTTGGGCTTCCCGTGCAAAGGAAGCCCAAGCTTGTTCACTCGTTCAGCTGAGGAATCAATGGTCTACGGCTTTGCCTGCACCGCGCGGGTAGCGCACGCTTTCCACCAGATCCTGCACTTCTTTCGGCGGTGCGGCGGTCATGCCGGATACCACGAATGCTACCACAAAGTTGATGAGGGCACCTACCGCGCCGAACGACAGCGGGGAAATACCGAACAACCAGTTGGCTTCCACATTTTCAAAGGTATTGGTGCCGGGGATAAAGAACCAGCCCAGATAGAGGAAAATGTAGACGCAGGTGGAAACCAGGCCTGCCAGCATGCCGGCGGTGGCGCCTTTGTCGTTGATGCGTTTCGAGAAAATACCCATCATCAGCGCCGGGAAAATCGAGGCGGCGGCAATACCGAAGGCCAGCGCCACCACTTGTGCGGCAAAGCCCGGCGGGTTGATGCCCAGCCATGTGGCTACGATGATGGCAACCGTCATCGATACGCGCGCGGCCATCAATTCGCCTTTTTCGCTGATATCGGGTTTGAGCGTTTTCTTGATCAGGTCATGCGAGATGGCCGAAGAAATCGCCAACAGCAAACCGGCTGCGGTAGAGAGCGCGGCAGCCAAACCACCCGCCGCAATCAGGCCGATAACCCAGCCCGGCAGATTGGCGATTTCTGGGTTGGCCAATACCAGGATGTCGTTGTTGACGGTCAGCTCGTTGCCTTCCCAACCGCGCTCGGCAGCAATAGCGTTGAACGATTCGGATTTGTCGTTGTAATACTGGATTTTGCCGTCGTTGTTTTTGTCTTCAAATTTCAACAGGCCGGTGTGTTCCCAAGTTTCCATCCAGGCCGGGCGGGCGCTGTATTCGATCGGCGCTGATTGCGTGCCTTGCGGATAGATGGTGTCGATGAGGTTGATGCGCGCCATCGAGCCGACAGCAGGCGCGGTGGTGTAGAGCAGCGCGATGAAGACCAGCGCCCAGCCTGCGGAAGAGCGGGCATCGGATACTTTGGGCACGGTGAAGAAGCGGATAATCACGTGCGGCAGACCGGCGGTACCAATCATCAGCGACAGGGTAAACAGGAACATATTGAGCTTGTTGGGCACGTCGGCGGTGTAGGCGGTGAAGCCCAAATCGGTTACCAGCGCATCCAGTTTTTGCAGCAACGGCATGCCGGAAGCTGTTTCATTGCTGAACAAGCCCAGGGGCGGCAGCGGATTGCCGGTGAGGTTCAGCGAAATGAACACCGCCGGAATGGTGTAGGCGATAATCAGCACCACATATTGCGCCACCTGGGTGTAGGTGATGCCTTTCATGCCGCCCAATACCGCGTAAAACAACACCACGATGGCGGCGATAATCAGGCCGGTGGTGCTGCTCACTTCAAGGAAGCGTGAGAAAGCCACGCCCGCGCCGGTCATCTGGCCGATCACGTAAGTGGTGGAGGCGATAATCAGACAGGCCACGGCCACCAGGCGGGCAGTGCGGCTGTAGAAGCGGTCGCCGATAAAGTCGGGCACGGTGAATTTGCCGAATTTGCGCAAATAAGGAGCCAGCAGGAGCGCCAGCAACACGTAGCCGCCGGTCCAGCCCATCAGGTAGGCCGAAGCGCCGTAGCCGTTCATGGCCAGCAGGCCGGCCATTGAGATAAACGAAGCCGCGCTCATCCAGTCGGCCGCGGTGGCCATGCCGTTGAGCACCGGGTGTACGCCGCCGCCCGCCACGTAAAACTCTTTGGTAGAGCCTGCGCGCGCCCAAATGGCGATGCCGAAATAAAGCGCAAAAGATGCGCCCACGAAAATCAGATTGATGACAAATTGACTCATGATTTACTCCTCGCTTACGCCGAATTCTTCATCAAGCTTATTCATTCTCCAGGAATAGAAGAAAATAATCGCGATAAAGGTAAGAATCGAACCTTGTTGAGCAAACCAGAACCCCAAATCGGTTCCCCCTATGCTGATACCGGCCAATACCGGTCGTAAGATAATGCCGAAGCCGTAAGAGCACAAGGCCCATACCACCAGGCAGATGGTAATGATGCGCAGATTGGATTTCCAATAACCCGCAGCATCGTGTTTGTTGATAGTCATGTTCTTCTCCTCTTTTTCTTGAATGCTATCGACCGCAGGTTGGAGGAAAATGGGGAAGAGCATTTTTGAAAAAGCCCGCAAATCCCTGACCGGCGGTTGGTGAGTCAGCACGTTTCACCAAAAGGCTGCAAGCGATCCGCTACCTGATTTGTAATGGATTGTTAACAGCTTGGCGTTGAATATAACATACTCGCCATTGATTTCAACAAAATTGAATGAAAAACGGGTCAAATCGCCATTTTTATTTCTGATGGGGGTAATAAAATATGGTGATTCAAGGAGTTGTTTATATGTGAATATCGGAAAATCCGAAAAATGAAGATTAATGAGCAAATAATCTAAATCGGCGCTTGCATGGGAGAAAAATGTACGGATGCCGGAAAGCGTGGCAGATAATGCGTCTGTGTTTGCCGGGTGCAGGCGATAAAACTGTGTCAGGTGTCGGTTAAAATGAAACCGAAGCCGGTCGGGAAAACAGGGAGAAAAAGCAACGGCGGCGGTGTGGACATTGTCGGCAGCGCCGCCGTTTTTTTGCCGCAAACATCCGGAAAACAGCGCGAGGCGGCAAAAAACGCCGCCGCCGAAGGCCGGATTGGCTTGAACCGAACGGCTGATTTTTGCCAAGGCAAAAGAAAGATTAGGCCGTCTGAAAACAGATTTATCTGTTTTCAGACGGCCTTTATCTTTAGATTGACGGGCAACATGCGCAAAGTGTGTGCTTCCTATAATTAATCAGACCGTCTGGAAGCACAATTTCTGCTTTCAGACGGCTGAAACCTTTGCAAAAAAAACACATCGTCGCACCCGCGCAGGCGGGTGCCCAGTGCAAAGCATAGCTTTGCTTGTCTGTCTATTTTTCTGATTCTAAAAGTCCAGGATGAATCAGGCGGTTGCGAATTTCCAGAGCGGGCAAGTTTGAACTGAAGCGTTGCTTCAGACTGGGCACCCGCCTGCGCGGGTGCGACGGGTAGGGGAATTTTGCAAAGGCCTCGGCCTGTGTTTCAGACGGCCATTAATCAACGTTTATTTCCGCTCCCGCGCCATCAGCGCCAGATACATCAGCGCCACATTAATCGAATCGTTGAGCGCGTCGTGGCGGGGCAGGTCGGGGATTTTGAGCTTTTTCACCATGGTGGCCATGCGCAGGTCGATGTAGGCGTTGTGGATGGTCTTGTTCATTTCCTGCTGGTAGAAAATGCTCGATACCTCAAGCTGGCGGTTGGGCAGTTTGATACCGAGCATGGGCTTCAGAAACTTGTTGACCATCGCCACATCGTATTCCAGATAATAGCCCACCAGCGGCCTGCCGCCGATAAAATCGAGAAATTGGTAAATCGCGTCCTCTACGGGAATGCCGTCGGTAAGGTCTTTCGGGCGCAGGCCGTGGATGGTGACGTTGGCGGCTTCCATCATGCCTTCGGGCTTCACCAATACGTAAAACGATTCGCTGGTGAGCACCTCGTTGCCGCGGATTTTCACTGCGCCGATGGAAATAATCTCCGCCTCGGCCACATCCAGGCTGGTGGTTTCGCAGTCGAAGCTGACCATTTCGTCGGGATGTTCCTGATAAAGCACATCGTATTCGGGCTTGAGCAGCTTTTTGCGTTCGCGGTTGCGGAAAAAACGTTCGAACATCAGCTCACTCCCAGATGGAAATGGTGGCGCACCATGTTTTTGAAGCGCTTCACCACTTGCAGCGCGTCTTTGAGCAGGTCGCGCTCCAGCGTGGAAAGGCTCTGCATGTCAATCTGGTTCGGCTCTGACGGCATCGGGCTGTTGAGCGCGGCAAAACCGGCTTTCAGGCGTAAGTCCATCAGATAGCCGAGCGCTTCGGCGGTGTCTTCGCCCAATTGCTTGTCGAGCACTTTGGCCTGCACGAGCTTGTGGATGCGGTCGAACGAATTGGTGTCTTCGATGCGCGCCTCCAGACTGAGCGCGCGGATGCCGTGCACCACCGGGAACACGCCCATTTTCTTGATGTCCATTTTCTCGTTTTGCTCGCGCCGCAGCAATTGGGTGAAAAAGCCCTTGCTGTGGCCGTCGAACAATTCCACCGAGCGGGCAAACGCCATCAGCATGCCCGCGTCGTTGCTCATGGTTTTCTGCAGATGGTTTTTTACGTCGTCGAGCAGCGCCGCATCGCCCGCCACGGCTTTGGCATCAATGAAAATCGCCAGATTCATCATCGATTCGGGGCCGGGCGAATAACACCAGTGGCTGACCATTTTCTTGAATTCGGGCAGGGTTTTGCGCCAGTCGGCATTGTTGACCATGATTTTGCCGGGGCAGGGCGGGTAGCCGAGGCGCTCCAGCGTGGCCGAAAATTGTTCGGCGGTGTTGCGCGCCAGTTCCAAATCCACGTTTTCTCGCAGAATCAAAGCGTTATCCTGGTCGGTTTTCAGAATCTGCTCACCGCGCCCTTCGGAGCCCATCACAATCAGGCAGGCGTTGTCATACAATTCGGGCGGCGCCAGCATGCGCCACACTTTTTCAAACAGGCTGCTGTTGAGCACCTGCATCAGCTGCGCCAATTGCGGCGCACGCACGCCGTTGTTGCGCAGAATCTGAATCGAATCGGTCATTTGCGCGGCGATGTCGACCAATTCGTCGATGTTCTGGGCGCGGTCGAGGCGCTGCGCCACCAGATGGGTGTGGTTGGAAAAATAGGCCAACACGTCAATCTGCTCCAGCGCGCCGACAGGCTCGCCGTTTTCGGTCACAATAACGCGCTGGATGTTGAACTGGGTCATGCGCAGCAGCGCGTTGAAGACGAAATCTTCGATGTCGACGGCAATCAGTTCGAAAGGCGACCAGGCCGACACCGGCGCGGAAGTGGCTTCGCCGGCAATCACAATGTCGCGGAAGGCTGATTCGGTAAACAGCCCCACGCGACCCTGATGGCGGATAAGCACGGTTTTGGTCTTGTGGGTTTTCATGGCCTGCGCCGCTTCGAGAATACTGGCACCGCCGTCAAGCCAGACGGTGTTGTGGCGGTAGGCATCGCGCACTTTGGCGGTGAAGAGGCTTTCGAATTCCTGCGCGTTGTGATCCACCGAATGGCTGGAAAGCTTCTCGGCCACACTGGCGTAAAAATAGGCGCCGAAGCGGGGGTTGTCTTCCATCAGCTGTAAAACCGTGGCCTTGGGAATGGTGTAGACCAGCGCTTCTTCTTCTACCACAAAGCGGTGGTGGCTGCTGCCTTCCACCAGCGCCCGCGCCTCGAAGGTGTCGTGTTCGCGGTAAAGCGCCAACACATCGCCGTCGTCGCCCGCTTCCTTGACCAACCCCTTGATGACCACATAAAGATGCTCAATCGGCTGCTCTTCTTCGATGATGGTTTCGTTGTCTTTGAAAAAAGCGATGTTGACCGACTTTTGCAGCATATCGCGCTGGCGGGCATTCAGGAAATCATACGGCGGATAATTGAAATCGAAACGTTCCATGCTCTATTTTCCATGTTTTTGTAGTGATTGGTCATACTGTAAAGCGGCGCGGATACGCTGTAAATAGCGGGGCGCGGGAATTTTGGTGGCAAAATAAAGATAACAGGGTAATGAAAAGCGGATTTGTGCACGGATAGTCAGGCCGTCTGAAACGAAATCGGGCTTTCAGACGGCCTTTAAGATAATGATGATGTGAATGGGCGTTTGGGGGCGCGTGGTAGAGCGGCTTGGGATTGAGGCCGTCTGAAAGCTGTTTTACTTTCAGACGGCCTTGTTGGCAAGAAAAACGCGGCGGCCTTGTTCGTCAATCAACACCGCCGTTGCGTCTGCATCCGCGTAGCGTGGGCTTTGCCCGCGAAAACGGCACAGGCCTCAGGCTGGGACTTTTACAAAATTCCCCCGTTCGTCGCACCCGCGCAGGCGGGTGCCCAGTGCAAAGCGCCGCTTTGCTTGCCTGCTCATTTTTCTTGTTCTAAAGACCCAAGCTGAATCATGAAGCTGTGCATTCCCAAGGCTGACAGGTTTAAGCTGAAGCTGTGCTTCAGACTAGGCACCCGCCTGCGCGGGTGCGACGGTTATTTTTTGCAAAGGCCTGAGACCTTTGCAAAATACTTTTTTCTTGGAAATATCCATTACATCCGTCATTCCGGCGCAGGCCGGAATCCATTTCGCCAAGATTCAGTTATTTGATTTCAAATGGGTTTTCATGGCGAGCTATGGATTCCGGCCTGCGCCGGAATGACGGAGCGGATGCTTTTGCGATGCAGCAGAAGGTATTTTGCAAAGGTCTCGGCCTCACTGTTTCCGCTTGTCAGGATGTGGATATGGCGTTTCTGAAATCGCGACATCGTCGATTGGAAACGTGGGCGGAGCCAACGCTACCCGTTGCTTGTTATTAAAAGGCCGTCTGAAAGCGCAATTTGTTTTCAGACGGCCTTGTCTGTAAAAAAACGCTGCCTGTTTACTCGCCAATCGTCGCTGCGGCGGCATTCACGCCTGCATCCAGCGATTCAACCATGGCGGTGTAGCCGTCGCCCTGTTGCGGGGTTTGTGCGTTGAAATTACGGCCTTGTCCGTCGGGCCACACCGCATAGCCGCGCACGAGGGTTTGCCCCTGATAGCTGCCCTGGAAGGCTTCCACATAGATTTTCAACACGGGCGCGCTGCTGTTGCTGCGGTTGGCGGGTATAAATTGATAGCGCGGATTCAGGCGGTTGAGCTTGTTGCTGAAACTGGCGGCCAGCGCATGGTCGAGCGCACCCGCCCACAAATGGTTGCGGGCGAAATTCACATGATAGGCGTCGGTTTGGTAAACCAGGCCGCCGTTGGCCAGCGGCTCTGCCAGTATCACGCGCACGGCCATTTCGTTGCCGCGCTGCGGCGGCAGGCTGTATTGGCTGTCGGGCAGGGTGAAGTATTGCGTGGCCTGCGGCGCGGCGCAGGCGGTGAGGGCGGCTGCGGTGGCGCAGGCAAGCAGTAATCGGCGCATCAGCGGCTTCCTTTCGGTGTCGGGTCTTGCACATTGCTGTTGAAAATCAGCGCGTTGGGTTTTTCTTTCAGCGTGTTAATCACGGGTTGGGCGTCTTTGAGGGTTTTGTCGAGGCTTTGCAGGGTGGCCTGGATGTCGCCGTAAAGCGGCGATTGCGGCGACACGCCTTGCAGCGTTTGGCGTAGCTCGGCCAGCGTTTTGTTCAGCTCTTGCGGGATGCTTTGCGTTTGCGGTTTGCTGATTAGGGCGTTGGCCGAAGCCAGCGTGGTTTTCAGTTCGGCAAGCGAGCTGTTGAGTTCGCCGACGGTTTGCTCCAGCGGCAGTTTGTTGAATTTCTCCAAGAGGTTGCCAAGCTGCGCCTGCAACTCGTCGAGGCCGCCGCCGCGGGTGGCGATGACAGTGTTGCCGTTGTAGTCGGCATAAGGTTTGAGCTTGCCGTTGTTGCCGGGCTGCTCGGCCAGCTCGATCATTTTGCTGCCGATAACCAGATTGTTGCTGGCCAGCGTGGCGGTGAGGCCGCGGTTTAAGGCCGTCTGAAACTGCTGCTGCCAATGCTCGCGGCTTTGGCGTGCGGCGTTGATTTCCATGCGCTCGGGCTCGATGCGGATACGCACCGGTATCCAGCCGTTTTGCAGCAATTTCAGGCTGTCGTCGGGTGCGAAATAGGGCACGTCGGCGACGGCGCCGATGTTGAGCCCCTTGTATTCCACCGGCGAGCCCGGCGCCAGGCCGCGCACGCTGTTTTTGAAGAAGGCCACGTAATACAGCGCGCGCGGGCCGGGGAGGTTGTCAATCTGGTTGCGGTCGTTGTAGAGGATGAAGGTTTTTTCGTTGGCCACCGCCGTGCCTTTGTCGCCGCCCAAGGGTGAGCCGAACGAGATGGCGCCGGAAAGCAGCGCAGACAGCGGTGCGGAATCAAGCTGGATGCCGCTGCCGGTGGTGTTGATGCTGATGCCGCTTTCGAGCCAGAACTGGCTGTTTTCGCCCACGAGTTTGTCGTTGGGGCTCTGGATGAAAATAGTGTAGTTGACGGTTTCGTCTTTGGGGTCAAACCGGGCGCTTTCTACCTGGCCGACGGTGAAGTTTTCATACAGCACCGGGCTGCCCACGCCGAGCATTTTGTCGTTTTGGCCGGAAAGCTTCAGGCGCAGGCCGCTTTGGCCGATGGCGGCAATCGGCGGCATGTCGAGCACGGTAAACGTGTTTTCGCTCTCTTCGCTCTTGCCGGGCGTAAACGCGATATACGAGCCGGAAACCAGCGTGTTCAGGCCGGTGACGCCGCTTTGGTCGATGCGCGGTTTCACCACCCAGAATTGCGTGTCTTTGCGCATCAGGTCTTTGACATCGGCGTTCATGCGCGCGCTCACTTCCACGCCTTTCTGGTCTTCGCGCAGCTTGATGCGGGTGACGCGGCCGACGTCAACGCTCAATACCTTGATGACGGTGTTGTTGACTTCGATGCCGTCGGCGCTGTCCATCAGCAAGGTGATTTCGGGGCCGGTGTTGCGGATGTTCTGCATCAGCAGCCAGCCGCCGGCAATCAGCGCAATCAGCGGAATCAGCCACACCACCGAGGCAAACACATTGGTTTTCTGCACGCGGGCGGGCACGGGTTTCAAAGAAGGGTTGTTTTCGTTACTCATAATCAGGCTTTGCGGCAGCAGGGGTTTCAGACGGCCTCTCCGCGCGGGCTTTGTCCCAAAGCAGGCGCGGGTCGAAAAAATAGGCGGAAAGCATGGTCAGCAATACCACCAGGCAGAAATACAGCGAAGCGGGGCCGGGCGTCACCCTGGCCAGCGGCGTATAAAACGCGCTCATCAAAATAATAATCACAAAAATATCAATCATCGACCAGCGCCCGACGGCATCAGTGATGCGGTAGAGGCGCGACAACGCGTGTGCGCCCAAGGGCGGGCGTGAACGTGTGCGGGCGCAGGCAATCAGAAAGCCCATCGAGGCGATTTTGAGCGTGGGCACCAAAATGCTGGCGCTGAAAATAATCACCGCAATCAGCTTGTCGCCGTCGCGCCACATATAGGCGATGCCGTTGAGGATGGTGCTGATTTCGGTGGTCATCGGGTTGGACGAAATCATGATCGGCAACAGATTGGCAGGCACATACAACACAGCCGCCGCCAGCAGGAAAGCCAGCGAAATGGCCAGGCTTTTGGGGCGGCGACGAAACAGCGCCGAGCCGCACACGCCGCAGACAGTTTCGTTTTTATCGCGGAAATACAGGCATCTGCTGCAGCATATTTTGTCGTCGGAGGCCGTCTGAATGGCATTATAGCCGCGGATATGGTGGATTTTGTAATACACCCAGTGCTGAGGAATCGACACCGACGTGCGGATGAGCATCACCGCCAGCGCAAACATCAGATAAAATGCCGCGCCGAATTCCACCGCCGCCACCGCCGAGAGCTTGATATAGGCCACCAGCGTCGACACGAAAAACACGTCCACCATAATCCAGTGGCGCAGCCGCGCCAGCGTGCGCGTGGCGTAAAACAGGCCGGGGTAGATTTTCCGGAGCGCCAGCGCGGTGTACACATACAGGCACAACAGCAAAAACAGCAGCGGCGTGCCGAAGGTGAGCACAAACATCACTTCGGCCAGAAAACCGAAATCCTGCACAATCAGGCTTTTCAACATGGCCGGCAGCGACAGGATGGCCGTGACGCTGCCCAGTTGCACCCTGACAAACATCATGCTGTAAACGCAGGCCATCAGAATCAGCGCCGCCGACGCATACGCCAACGGCGCCACATAAGGGTTTTTCTCCACTTCCACCAATTCGAAACCGCAATTGCCGCAATGCGCCTCCTGCCCCTGGCGCAGGCGCGGCAAATCCGTCCGCTGCCCGCATTCGGGGCAGTCAAGCGAGTGCGCGGGCAGCGTCGCGTCGGGGCGGAACAGCTGGTAGCGCCACCAGCGCCGATAGCTGTTGACCGGTTTGTAGATAATGGGCGGCATGGTTTCAGACGGCCTGAACGGTTGAATCTGTTGTGGAAACGGCATTATAACGGAAAAAACGGCAGATAAAGGCAAAGGCCGTCTTAAAGTGTTCAGACGGCCTTTGCTGCATGATTTGTTTTCATAATAATTATTTTTAGCTATTGATAATCATAATCATAAACTATAGCATCGTCTGGATGATTACGTCTAATTACATGGGAGCCAGCAAATGGGAAAACAAAGTTTCAAACTGAAAATTCTGGTAGTGATGATTGCCGGCATCAGCATCTGCGCCACGGCGGCAGCAGAAGAGAACGTACCGGCGGCAGAGGCGCAACAGGGAGTGGAGTTGCAGAGTGTGGTGGTGGAAGGCAAACGCCTCACCGCCGACCAAAAAGGCGAAGCCGCCGTATTCAGCAAAAACGTATCCAACGTTTACGCTGGGCGGGAATATCTCGAGCGCTACCGCGTTGATTCCGCCGGCGACATTTTAAAAGGGCTCAACGGCGTCTACAACATGAACACCCGCACCGCAGGCGGCGCGATTACACCCAATATCCGCGGCGTGGCGGGCAAGGGGCGCATCCCGCTCACCATCGACGGCACCGAACAAACTGTAGATGTGTGGCTCAACAACTACGGCGTGGGCGACCGCAACTATGTCGACCCCGCGCTGTTTCGCAGTATCGCCGTAGAAAAAAGCCCCGCCATGACGCGCGGCATGAAATCGGGCGTGGGCGGCAGCATCGCCATCCGCACCATCGAGCCGGAAGACATTATTCCCGAAGGCAAAAAATGGGGGGTTGAAGTCAAAACCGAGGTTTCCAATAATACCGTCAAGCCGAAAAACGATTTGGGGCAATATCTGGGTTGGCCGGATTACCGCACCCTCCCCGGCGGCGCCACTGCCGACGGCGCGGGCGGCGGCGCAGATCCGTTTACCGGGCAATGGAGTCCGAACGCGCTCATCCTCGACGGCCTCGCACCACCCGAAAACAAAAGCAGCAGCGACAACTACAAATTCAGCGGCGACAAAGCGCTGATGCTTTCCGCCGCCTTCAAAACCGACCTTACCGACGGCCTGGCCGCCTACAGCCACCGCAGTAAAGGCAATTATTTTGCCGGCAAGCGCGGCGCGGAAGGCTATTTGAACAATCCGATTTACGACAATGATTGCGCTTACGACAACAGCACCGATGCCACCTGCAAAAGCTCGGCCTCGTTTATTCCCAATATGGCCAAAATCTATAAGCCCGGCAGCGAAGTATTCAACAGCCACACCGAAACCAAAACCCTGTTGCTGAAAAACAACTGGTATCTGCCAAGCAACCAGAAAATCAGCCTGCAATACATGAAAAACGACATTGCTTTCGGTGAAATCAACCCCTTTCAGACGGCCTGGGAGCTGAATTTCGACGAACTCAACCAGCAATTCCCCAAAGAACCGCCAAAACAAGTACCCGGTACTTCTTCAAAGATTAAAAGCAATACCTACAAAATCGGCTACGAATGGAAGCCCGAAGACAATAAATGGATTGATTTGCAGGCCAATATCTGGCGCACCCGCACCGACAGCACACGCCACCAGAGCGGCGGCATGTCGCTGGCCAGTAATCTGGTCGATCCGCTTTATGATGCCTGGCGCTGGTGCAATGTGCGCAACCGCCTGCCGCCTTCGGCCACTTGGGCCAATTCATGTGATGATTTGCGCGGCGCTTACGGTTTTACCGCCGATACCACCCAAGACGAGATTATTCAAAAATCATGGATTACCGATCCCGAAATGAAAAAGCAGTTTGCCGTGATTTCCGGCGCGCGCCAAACCACCCACGCCACCCGCACCGGTGCCGACATCAGCAACCGCTTCCAACTGCGCGACAATCTTGCCATGACGGTGGGCGCGGATATCCAGCATGAAGAGCTGGATGAAAACACCCAAATCATCAATTCAGACGATCTGTTCAATATGTACGGCACCGTCACCGGGCTGGCGACGATGGCCGGGCCGCGCAGCGGCAAACGGCGCGAGTGGGGCGCAAATCTCGGCTTCGACTGGCAGCCCACCGACCGCCTGAGCATCCAGGCCGGCGTGCGCTACCACCGCTTCCGCGTCAGCGATACCGCACTGGCACGTGAACGCGCCAACCGCAATCCGCGCTATGCGGCGGGGGGCGGGGCTGAAAGTTATGTGACTGGAATTTATATACCGTATTGGCAATTGCTGGGAGATCAGGAGGCAAAAGATTACCGCGAAGTTGAGGCGGCAAATCATAAATGGGGTGCTGCTGCAGTAGGGAGTGAGGAAAGAGAGAGATATTGGCTAGAATATCTAGAAAAAAAGCAAGTATTCGGAGAAAAATACAATTATCCGAAATATGATGAGGATAGTAATGCCCGGCGTGTGGATAATATAAGAAGGGCTATGTCCAATGGCGATCTTTATGGCAATAGATTTAGTGCTGAAGATCCAATTAATATAGATAAATCAGCTTTTTATAAGATTAATGCGGTTGTTATACCTTACCGGGACGGTAAGTTGGACAGCAGCGCTATGCCGCTTACTCCGGCAATGTTTGAAGAGAAAGTAAATAATCCGCAAGGGAAAGATGATGCCTTTTATAAATACCTAGCATGGCCGTATAAAAGTGGTTCGGATACATACGAAGAAGTAAAAAATAGAGCAATACAGGCCAGTAACTTTGGCACTTTCAATGATGATCAGGTATCAGCCGTTACCCGAAAGATTACCGAAGCCGAAAAATGGCAAAAACCGCAGGATTTGCGCGGCTCGGCTTGGGCACCGATGCTGTCGGTCAGCTACGAGCTTACCGACAACGGCCGCATTTTCGCCCGCTATGCCGAGATGACACGCTTTCCCAGTATTTACGAAGCCACCGCCGCCACAAGTGGCGGCGGGCTGATTGACAATGCGGTGACACCCGAATTCAATCTGAAGCCTGAGCGCAGCCGCAGCTGGGAAATCGGCTACGCCTTCAATTTCACGCCTTATTGGCAGCGGCTGCGCCACGGCGATGTGCGCCTGACCTGGTTTGACAACAGCATCAAAAACGTGCTCGATACCACTGCCGACCGCCGCATCGTGCAATACGACAAAAAAATCACCCGCGGGCTGGAGCTGCAAAGCCGCATCGATACCGGCCGCTATTTCGCTTCCTTCGGCGCCACCTACCGCCTGAAGCAGCTTACCTGCGACAGCGATTTGGCCTTCAGCCACGATATGTATATGCGCCGCGTGCCCGACTGCATCGAGGGCGGCTTCGGCGCCACCCGCTTCTATCAGGCCTTGCAGCCCAAATATTCGCTCAATCTCGATATCGGCACTCGCCTGTTGGGCGAAAAGCTGGAGCTGGGCATGCGCGGCATCTATCACAGCAAGGTGGAAACCAAGCAATACGATGATTTGATTGGCAAAGGCATGGGAAGTATTTTCACCACCACCGGCAAACCCTACCACTGGCGGCCGGTATTCCTCACCGATGTATACGGGCGCTACCAACTTAACAAAAACCTGAGCATGAATATCGGCGTTACCAACTTGACCAACCGCTATTACCTCGATCCGATGTCCAATGTGCCGACGCCGGGGCCGGGGCGTACGGTAACCTTGGGGATTAAAGGCAAGTTTTAATGCCGTCTGAAGCATTTGTAAGATTAACTGCTCCGTTTCAATCAACTTGTTTCGTCATTCCGGCGCAGGCCGGAATCTATGCTTGCCGTTGAACAAATGGATTTTATCGGATGGATATGGACTCCGGCCTGCGCCGGAATGACGGAAATGATGTTCGGGCAGTATGTTGAAAAGCCCGCCGGATAGCTCGCATCAGGCCTGCGGAGGCTGTATCCGATTTACCTGTAAAACCGGCCTGCGAAAAATAGCAAGCCGTTGATAAAAACAAAAAAGCACACAAACCACGCCTTATGTTTTCAGACGGCCTTTGAAGGCCGTCTGAAAACAGCGGGTTTTTGCCGGTTTTTGTATCAAAAACCGGAGTGTGCAGTGCTTTTTTAAATGTTGTATCTTTTTAGGAGAATGATGATGTCTGTAAACAAAACCTTGTTGGCCGCCCTGTTGGTGGGCGCATTCGGTATGGTTAATGCTGCTACTATTGAAGGGAAAAGCAGCAAACCTAATTTGGTTAACCCCGGTTCATCCAATACGATTCCGTTTGGCTCAGGCAAACCGGGGCTTTCCATTAACGGTTCCAATTCCATCAATCTGGAAGGCGGTCCGATTAAATATATCCGCCAGAAATACAGCAATACGGCGATTAACGGCAGCAACGTCAATGCCAACGTAAACGGCAACAGCAACCCGAAATATCTGGAGCTGAAAGACGTGAACCCGGTGATTGGTCTCTTTACCAACCCGACTTTGGGACAGATTTGGTATGAAAACCGCGCCCACGGCACCGAAGTATACAGCGTGCGCCAGATTGCCAATCCGAACTTGCCTGCCGCGCCGAAATTCGGCGGTCTGGTGATGGCGAAGGTAACCGGCCTGCCTGCTGATACGGCGGTATATTTCGGCGAATGGGCGCCGCGTGCGGGCAATCCGAGCACCGGCTCCAGCACCGATTTGAATATGGCCAGCAGCGACCGCACGGTATGGTATGTGGGTGAAAATCCCACCGGCAACACCAAAGGGTTGGCCGCTGCCACTTATGATGTGGTGGGTGTCAACAAGCATACGCCGGGGCAGAATGATTTCTACACTGGTGCGGTAACGGCTACGTTTGGTACGGGAAGCAATGGCACAATGGCAGGCGGTATCAGCCGTGGCAACGATACCTTGAACTTTAATGGCGTTACGATTGACAATGGCAAAGGCACTTTTACTGGTGCACAAGGCATTGATGGCCGCTTCTACGGCAGCGGTGCCGCCGCGATGGCCGGTATCGCTACCCGTGGTACAGGGCCGGGTGACGACATTGCCTTCGGCGGTAAAAAACGCTGAGGCCGTCTGAAAGCCCAATAACCGATGTTTAAACCAGGCAGGGCAAGGCTGCGCAGGCAATGGCGGCTTGCCCTATAGTGGAAAAACTTAATTCCTGCTACGGCGTTGCTGCGCCTAGCCGTACTATCTGTACTGTCTTCGGCTTGCTGCCTTGTATTAGAGTAAGTTTTCCACTATACATCTTGACGGAACACGCAATGCTGGGATTACCAACAAAAATCTGGCTGGCGGTCTGTTTATTGGCCGCAGCCACGGCGCATGCCGATGAAGACGATACCCGCCTGCTGCTCGACCAGGCCGGACGGCAGGCGCAGCAATACCGCCAAAGCGGCTGGCTGGAAGCCGATACCGATGCCGACAAGCGCAGCATCACCATCGACGGCCAAACTTATGCCGTGGGCGACAGTGAAGAAGAATTGGCGCAAGGCATTTTCTACGCCCTGAATCTGCGCCAATGGCACAAGGCGGCGCAATTTCTGCCGCGCTATCGCGCGCTGCCGCAGCACAAACCGCATCTGGCGCTGATGGCCGAGGGCTTGCTGGCGCGGCAAGAGGGCGATATTGCGGAGGCGCTGGCGAAGATGCAGGCGGCGCATCGGGCGGCGCCTGAGGATGTGCGCATCCGTTTGGAGCTGGCGCGGCTCTACACGGAAGACAATCAAAACAAAGAAGCAGCGGCGGCTTTTGAAACGGTATTGGATGCCGAGATGCCGTCTGAGACCCGCGAAGTGGTGCAGGGCTATTTGAACAATATCCGCGAGCGCAGCCGCTGGCACGGCAACATCAGCGTGGGCGCGGGCTACAACAGCAATATCAACCAAGCCAACGGCAAAAGCGAATGCGTTGCCCGTTTTGAAGACCAATGCTTGATTCAACGCAATCTGCCTGAAGCGCAAAATTCGCCGTTTTGGCAATACAGCGCGGTGCTCACCAAAAAAACGCCGCTTTCCGGCCATCACAGCCTGCTGCTGCGGCCGTTGGCCTACGGCACCAAATACCTGCGCGATGCCGAGCACTCGGGTGAGAAAGAAAGCCACAGCGAGCACACCGCCATGCTTTACGGCGGCTACAACTACACCGATGCCGGTGATGATTTCAGCCTGCTGCCATATGTAGAGCATTATTTCCGCAACGGCCACACCCAATATCGGGCATTTGGCGCCGAGGCCGCGTGGGCGCGCAAGCTGGATGAAAAATGGTCGGCGAATGCGCGTGCGGAAGCCAAACGCTTTCATTATGCGGGCGGCCAGAAGATGTATTTCGATGATTACAGCCAATACAGCGCGGGCGCGGGGGCGGGCTATGCGTTTGCACCGGGCGCGGGCGTGTTTGCCAATCTCGACCTGATTCGCAAGAAATACCCGCATGCGGTGTCGAGCAGCAAGGAATATGTGGCGCGGGCAGGCGCTTACAAGCTGTTTGAGCAGGGTTTTTACCTCAACGCGATGCTGATTTACCGCTACAGCCGCTACGATGCCGAAAGTTTTATCGCAGGCGGCGCGCGCCGCAGCGACCGGCAAACGGTATGGCTGGCCGCCGTGGGCGCGCCGAAGTGGCAGTTTAAAAAGATTTATCCGGAATTGCGTTTCAAACATACGGTCAACCGCAGCAATTCGGATTACTACGCCTACCGTCAAAACGAAGTGACGCTGGGCTTGAAATACCGTTTTTAAACATCAGGCCGTCTGAAACCAACAGGAGAAGAAAATGAACCGCAGATTGTTTTTGCAATATATGGGTGCCGCTTCGGCGGCTTGCTGTCTGCCGAATGCGTGGGCTGCCGAACAGGCGCTGACGCTTTACGGCGCGCCGGTGATGCCGACGCTGCTGCTGGCCGCGGCAGAGAAAAACGGGCAGGCGAAAAAGAGCAGGCCGTTTGCGGTGAAAACCTGGAAAAACGTTGACGTATTGCGGGCGGGGCTGGCCAACCGCTCCATGCAGGCGAGCATGGTGCCGAGCTATGTGGCGGCCAATCTGGCGGCGCGCGGGCAGGATGTGAAGCTGTTGAATGTGATGTCGTATGGTTTGCTGTATGTGGTGGGGCGCGAACGTGCGCTCGGCGGCGTGGCCGATTTGAGCGGCAAAACGCTGGCGATGCCGTTTAAAAACGATATGCCCGATTTGGTGTTGCAGGCTTTGTGCCGCAGCCTGCGCTTGGATTTTGCCAAAATCAAAGTGCAATACACCGCCACGCCGCCGGAGGCTTTGGCGCTGTTTTTGCAAAAGCGCGCCGATTATGCGCTGATGCCGGAGCCGATGGTCAGCATGGCCATGATGCGCGGCAAACAGATGGGGCAGAATGTGGTGCGTGCGCTGGATATCCAGAAGGCATGGCGGGAAACCATGAAGGCGACAAACGGCATCCCGCAGGCAGGCTTGCTGGTGAGCGGCGATTTTTACCGCAACAACGGCGCTTTCTTGCGCAGTTTGCAGGCTGATTTGCAGCAGGCGGTGGTTTGGAGCAAAGCCAACCCGCAGGCTGCCGCGGCCATCGGTGCAAATTATTTGGATGCGCCTGCTCCTGCTTTGGCGGCAGCCTTGCCGCATGCCAATCTGGCGGCGGTGTCGGCGCGGCAGGCGCAGCAGGATTTGATGCTGTTTTTCAAAACGCTGCATGCGCTCAATCCGCGCATCGTCGGCGGCAAGTTGCCGGATGCATCTTTGTTTGCCGATATCTGAAAGAGGCCGTCTGAAAGATGATTATCGAAGCAGGGCGCCCGTTGCGGCGCGGCCGGGCGGCGCAGGCGCTGTTTTATTTGTGGGGCGGTTTTGCCTCGCTGGCAGCAGTGGCGGTATTTTGCGCGCTGTGGCAGCTGGCGGCCGATATGCTCGGCGAATTTGTGTTGCCCGGGCCGTTGCCGGTGTTGCGCCAAACAGGGGCGATTTTGCAGAATATCCGCGCCGCCGATATTCCGGTTACGCTTTATCGGGCGGGGCTGGGCATCTCTGTGGCGGTGGCCGCCGGGATTATGCTGGGTTTGTTGGCGGGTTTGTCGAAAACGCTGGGCATTTTCTGCCGCCCCTTAATCAGCATCTTGCTCGGCATGCCGCCGATTATCTGGGTGGTGCTGGCGTTGTTTTGGTTCGGTATGGGCTCCACCGGCACGGTGTTTACGATTGTGATAACCGTGATACCGCTCACTTTCGCCGCCGCCATGCGCGGCATGCTCACGGTAGACGATGGTTTGAAGGAAATGCTCGAAGCCTACCGCGTGGGCTGGCGCGGGCGCATCCGCCATCTTTATCTGCCGCATCTTTTGAATTATTTGCTTCCGTCGGTCAGCGTGGCGGCAGGCATGGGCGTGAAAATCGCCATCATGGCCGAGCTTTTGGGGGCAGACGACGGTATCGGCGCGCGCATTGCCGCCGCCCGCGCCATGCTCGACACGCAGGAAGTGTTGGCTTATGTGGTGGTGGTATTGATGGTGATTTTTGCAGTGGAATATCTGCTGATTGAGCCGTTGCGTATTTTACTGATGCCGTGGGAGTATTGATGTGTTGACGATTGAGGGGCTGGATTGCAGCATCATGGGCGAAGAAATCGTGCACGGGTTTGATTTGAAATTGGCCGCAGGCGAGGTTGCCTGCCTTTACGGCCCTTCCGGCTGCGGCAAAACCACCATTCTGCGCGTGATTGCCGGGCTGGCCGATTACGACGGCGGCCTCTTGCGCAACACCTTCGGGCACACGCATTATCTTTTCCAGGAGCACCGGCTGCTGCCGTGGCGCACTTTGTGGGAAAACGTGCTGCTGACCACGCCCGCGCCCGAGCATGCAGACACGCAGGCAGAAGCGGCAGAAGTGTTGCAGCATTTGTTTTTGGATAAAAAAGATTGGCAGAAATACCCGCATGAGCTTTCGGGCGGTATGCGGCAGCGGGCGGCGCTGGCGCGGGCGCTTTTGGGCAAACCGGATTTGCTGCTGCTCGACGAGCCTTTTTCGGCGCTGGATTATGAATTGAAGTTGAAACTGTATGACTGGATTGGCGGCTATGTGGCGCGCGGCATGGCGGTGCTGATGGTGTCGCACGACCGTTTCGAGGCGCTGAAGCTGGCGCAGCGGATTTACCTGCTGGAGCAGAAACCGGCGCACAGCCGCGAAGTGGTCAGGCTGGATACGCCGTTGCGGGAGCGCGATGAAGCGTTTGTCCGCCATTATCTGCAACAACCTTTTTGGCGGGCATGGCATGAATAAAGGTTTTTTCGGCAAACACGGCTTTTGGGCCTATCCGTTTCGCAGCTATTTTTTGCTGGCTGCGGCGGTGGTGCCGCTGGCGTCGCTGGCTTGGGCGCTGGCGGTGGCGGGTGCATGGCCGCTGCATGCCGCACCGCTGCACTTTCATGCTTATGCGTTTTTAAACGGCGTGGGCAGCGCGGCGTTTGCAGGTTTTTTGTTTACGGCGATTCCGGAATGGACGCACGATGCGCGCAACCTGAGCCGCCATGCGAAAGCCACGCTGCTGCTGTGGCTGGCGGCAGCGGGGGCGGCATTGGTTTCTTTGCAATTTTCGGCCTGGCTGATGTTGGTTTTTTGGCTGTATCTGTTGTGGTTTGTGGGCACGGTAAGCTGGCAGGCGCGGGATAGCCGCCAGCTGAGCGTGGTGTTGATGCTGTTGGCAGTGGCGGCGTTGGATGCGGGCTTTGCGCTGAGCGGCGACATGCTTTGGCTCAGGCAGATGGCGCATGTGTTCATCATCGGGATATTGCTGATTACGTTTCGCATCGGCCGCGCCATCGGCCAAAAAGCGTTGCAACAGGGCGGGCGGCAGGATTGCAGTTTTATGCCCAACCCTTTTTACCGCAACCTTTCGGTGTGCATGCTTTACGGCTATGTGGCGGCGGGCTTGCTGCTGCCGCAGGGGGCGGTGCAGGCTTGGTTGAGCCTGGCGGTGGGGCTGGCGGTGATTGGCAGGCTGCGCGACTGGCACTATGCGGTGTTGCTGAAGCAATATTATATCCGCTGGTATTACCTGACCCTGTTGGCCGTCGGTGCCGGTTATGTTTGGCAGGGCGCGGCGGTGATTGCGGGAGACGGCAATCCTCTGCCTGCTTTTCATTTAATCATGATTGGCGGCTATCTGCTGATGCTGATGCAGGTGTTCGGCATTGCCGGTGCGGTGCACAGCAGCTTGCCGCTGCATTATCCGAAAAGCAACCGCATCAGCCAGATGCTGATTGCGGCGGCTGCGCTGAGCCGCAGTGCGGCAGTGGCGGGCGGGGCGGATTATGCACTGTTTGCGCTGTGGCTGCCGGGGATTTTGCTGTGGCTGGCATTTTGGCTGTATATCCCGGTTTACTGGCAAATTTTTACCAACCATCCGCCGTTGGCAGTCAAGCCTGCGCGCAAGCGCTGATTGTTTCAGACGGCCTATGAAAGAGAGCGTAACATGAGCTACTATCCCATTGCCCTGACCCTGCATTTGTTTGCCGCGTTGATGTTTGTCGGCACGGTGTTTTTTGAAGTGTTGATTTTGGAAGGCGTGCGCAAAAGAGTGTCGCCGCGTTTTATGGAAGCGGTGGAAAGCGCCGTAGGCAACCGCGCCAAAACAGTGATGCCTTGGGCTTTGCTGGTATTGTATGGCGCGGGGATTGCCATGGTGGCAATGCGCTATTGGCCGCAGCTCTCCCACCCTTTGGATTCCAGTTTCGGCACCATGCTGGCCTTGAAAATCCTGTTGGCCTTGAGCGTGTTCGGCCATTTTTGCACGGCGATGTATTTGCGCAGCCGCGGCAACTTGAAAAGTATTTATTTCAAACGCATCCATTTGAGCGTGTTTATTCATATGGTGCTGATTGTGATTTTGGCCAAAGCTATGTTTTTCTGGACGTGGTAGGTAAAACGGATATGCGCAAACAGCGTTCAGACGGCCTTTTCTTCCATAAACGCAGGTTCAGGAGCCTGTCGCACAAGCTTTTGGCGGCAATTGCGTTATGGGCGGCGTGTTTTATGCTGTTTATCGCGCTGACGGTATTGATGACCTGGCGGTTGGAAGACCGCGGCGTGGCCATCAATGAAGCAGGGCGTTTGAACAGCCAGATTTACCGGCTGGCGGCCTTGTCCGACCAAAAGGGCGACAGCGGCAGCCAGCTTGCATCAATCAGGCATACGCTGGTTTCGCTGGCGCGGCACGACAGCGCTTTTTGCTGCAGTGATGGCGATACGGCATCATCGTCCATCGGCCGCATCAGGGCGGCTGCGGATAGGTTTGCCGCCGATGTTGAAAAGCAGGCTGCGGGCATACCGGCTACGCCGCCGTTACTGCAACAGGCCGATAGCTTGCACAAACTGATTGAAAACTATGCGCAAGCACTCGAATATGAAAACACCCGCAGCATAGGCCTGTTGCGCTGGGTGCGCATGGCATTGGCGGCATTGATTCTGGGCTCGGCGGCGGCATGTTTCGTGATGTTGCGCAAAACGGTATTGCAGCCTTTGGCCATGTTGCACGGGGCGATTGAGCGGATTACACATGGCAACCTCAATACGCGGCTGGCGTTGAAATCACGGGATGAATTCGAAGTGGTTTCAGACGGCTTCAACCAGATGTCGGCCAATTTGCAGGATATGTATACGCACCTTGAAGATAAAGTGGCGCGCAAAACCGCAGAGCTCTCGCGCCAGAACCATGAATGGGAGACACTCTACCAAATCACTTCGTTCCTGCATACCCATGATTTCAGCGAGCAGGTGCAAGAAGCTTTTCTGACACGCATTCTGACGCTGGTGGGTTTGAAGGCAGGCGGTCTTTTCTGGTGCACGGAAAACTGTTTTTACGCCGGGGCGCGGCATGGGTTGGATGAAAACCAAAACCGGGCATTGCTGGAGCAACTTGTCAATTATCAGGAAAATCAATCGGATGAAGTGGATTATATTTATTTGGCGCAACCCGACGGCACCGATTGTCGCATGATGCTGATTCCGGTGCGCTCGCTGGGCGGGCTGCGTGGAGTCATGGTTTTGCAAACCAACGGCCACGAACCGGCGCCTGCCGATGAGCGCCTGCTCGGCTTGCTGTGCACGCAATTGGGTATCGCGCAGGAAAATGCCGACCTGATTGAATTGAAGCGGCAGCATGCGGTGCTGGAAGAGCGCAATATGATTGCGCAAGGGCTACACGACAGCTTGGCGCAATCGTTGTCGTTTTTGAATATCCGCTTTCAAATGTTGCGCAAAAATCAGCAGTTGCAACAAGACGGCTCCTTGCAAAACAACCTGGCGCTGATTCAGGACGGCATCGAATACTGCTATGAAGATGTGCGCGAATTGCTGAATAATTTCCGCACCCGGCCGGTGCAGGGAGATTTTACCGAGGCCGTGAGCACCGTAGTTTCGCGCTATCGCAAGCAGATGGGCATTGATGTGGATTTTTATCTTTTGAGCGATAAATTGCATTTGAGTGCAGAGCAGCAAATACAGATTCTGTTTATTTTGCAGGAAGCTTTGTCAAATATCCGCAAACATGCGCTTGCCCGCCATGTAGACGTGGTGTTGGACGACGGAGATGATTTCTGCATGACGATTACCGACGACGGTTGCGGTTTCGATACAGACAAAAACGTGCAAAGCGGCCATATCGGGCTCTCGGTGATGCGCGAGCGGGCGGAGAAAATCGAGGCCGAGATTAACATCGACTCACAGCTTGGGCAGGGCACGCGCATCAGCCTGAAATTGGCGGCAGACAAAAGGTAGAAACATGGCAGAAGAGCCCGTAAAAATATTATTGGTAGACGACCACCCCCTGTTTCGGCGCGGGTTGCGGTTTTTATTGTCGCAAGAATACTGCTTTGACGTGGTGGCCGAAGCCACAGACGGGCTGGAGGGTGTGAAGCTTGCCCGCTACCACAAGCCGGATATTGTGCTGTTGGATTTGGATATGCCGCTGATGAGCGGCGCGGAGGCTTTGGCGCAAATGCTCGACAACCGCCCCGATTTGCCGGTATTGATACTTACGGTTTCGGAAAATGCAGAAAATCTGCAAAAATGCCTGAATTTAGGCGCACGCGGATATATTCTGAAAAATGCGGATACTGATTTTCTGGTTGGCGCGATTCGGGCAGCAATGAGCGGCAGCACAACCGTATCGGATGAAATGCTGCAAAAGCAGCAGCGGCAAACGGCGCAACGGCAAAAAACACAAACTGCACTTGAAGCGCTTACCGCGCGTGAAAAAGAAGTGTTGCAGTATATTGCTGCCGGTATGGGTAATAAAATGATTGCCGATGAAATGAAGGTATCGGAAAACACAGTTAAAGTGCATGTGCAGAATATTCTGAAAAAACTGGGCTTGCACAGCAGGGTGCAAGCGGCAGTATTCTCAGGCACTTTGCAGCAGGATGATTTTCAGGAATCGTAGCGGCGGAATGAAAAAAGCAGAGTGGCCACTCTGCTTTTTTCAGACGGCCTATGTTTCACTATGTTTCAGACGACCTAGACGGCCAGATTCTGGCATAAATTCAATTTTGCAAAAACATCAGGCCGTCTGAAACTTTTGTTCAGACGGCCTGATGGTTTTGGCCACGGATTTACAGCGCCGCCAATACCGCGTCGCCCATTTCCGAGCAGGAAACCAGCTTGCAGCCTTCTTCAAAAATATCGGCGGTGCGGTAGCCTTGTTCGAGCACCTTTTGCACCGCGTTTTCGATTTGCTGCGCGCGCGCTTCGTCGCCCAAGCTGTAACGCAACAGCATGGCGGCGGAGAGGATGGTGGCGAGCGGGTTGGCCTTGTTTTGACCGGCGATGTCGGGCGCGGAGCCGTGCGACGGTTCGTATAAACCTTTGCCGGTTTCGTTCAGCGAGGCGGAGGGCAGCATGCCGATGGAGCCGGTGAGCATGGAGGCTTGGTCGCTCAAAATGTCGCCGAAAATATTGCCGGTGGCGATCACGTCAAACTGCTTGGGCGCGCGCACGAGCTGCATGGCGGCGTTGTCGACATACATATGGCTTAGTTCGACATCGGGGTATTCTTGCGCCACGGTGTTGAAAATTTCTTTCCACAATTCGGTGGTTTCCAACACATTGGCTTTATCGACCGAGCAGACTTTTTTGTTGCGCTTTTGCGCGGCTTGGAAGGCGATGTGGGCGATGCGGCGGATTTCGCTTTCGCTGTATTTCATGGTGTTGAAGCCTTCGCGCTCGCCGTTTTCCAGCGTGCGGATGCCGCGCGGTTCGCCGAAATAGATGTCGCCGGTGAGTTCGCGCACAATCAGAATGTCCAAACCGGCCACCACTTCGGGTTTCAAAGTCGAAGCGTTGGCCAGCTCTTTATAGAGAATGGCGGGGCGCAGGTTGGCAAACAGGTTCAAATCCTTGCGAATCGCCAACAGGCCGCGCTCGGGGCGCAGCGGGCGCTCGAGCGTGTCGTATTGCGGGCCGCCGACCGCGCCGAGCAACACCGCATCGGCGGCGCGGCAGAGGTTTTGGGTGAATTCGGGATAGGGTTGGCCGTATTCGTCGTAGCCTGCGCCGCCGATGGGGGCGTATTCATAGGCAATGTCGAGGCCTTGCGCTTTCAGCTTGTCGAGTACGCGCACGGCTTGGGCGGTGATTTCGGGGCCGATGCCGTCACCCGGCAGAATGGCGATTTGTTGGGTCATGTTGGTTTCCTTATATTTTGAGTTGCAATAAATTTGATTGGCATATTGTTGCGAGAGTAATATTTTCAGGCCGTCTGAAGCGGTTGTTAGCCATCGATGCCATAAGACATAGCATACATCAAACGTGGTTCTTGTTGCCTGAATGATTCAAATGCGGTGCGATACCAAGCAGGGTCTGTGGCCGCTAAATTATGGCTTTCATAAACTTCTACGCCAAAAAACTGACCGTCTAACCATGGTTCTATGCCGTAAACTGCCAGATTTTTTGCCTCCACTCTGTCTAAAACAATCTTGAAATCCTGTTCGGAACAATAAAAGATACTTTGCGCATCAAATCCGTCATTTAAATTTTTTAAACCGTTGAATAAATAGGATTCTAATTCTTTTTCTATCATCATTTTTACTCTGGAACGCGGATTTTAAACACTACTTTGCGGATAAATGGTTCACAGCCGACTAGAGGCGCATGGGCATCGGCGGGGAAAAACAGGGCGAATTCGCCGGGTTCGACATCAAACCATGCGCTTGGGCGGTCGGTGAAAAATTCGATGTCGCGCTCGCTGTTGTAGCCCAAGCCGTGTTTCAGACGGCCTCTGTCTATCCAGCCGTAGCCTTCCGTGCCGCTTAACGGCACTTGGATGTCGATGTGCTGCACATGGGCTTCGGGTTGGGCGGCTTCGCGGCTGCGCATGGGCTCGCTGCCGATAAAGATGCGGATATTGGGGTTGTCGCACGGAATTCGGCCGTCGGGCAGGCTGTGGAAATCGAGGCTTTGCAGCAAGGCCACGGCTTCGGGGAAGTCGGGATGCAGGGCGGTATAGCGGGCGGCGTTGGCGATGGTGTCGAGGATCATTTTATGCTTTCAGACGGCCTTTTTCTGCAAAACTTGGCTGAAGGTGCGCGGCGGCCTGCCGAGAATTTCGGCCAAATCGGGTTGGACGTGCGAGAGTTCGCCTGTGGCAATGGCGGTGTAGGTGGATACCCAGGCATCCAGCATCCAGTCGGGCGTGTCGGGATAGGCAGCGCGGCGGCTGGCATAGGCTTCTTCAAGCGTTTCGTTGTGGAAGGCGTAGTGCGTGCCGCGGTGTGTGCTTAATTGTGCGGCAATGTCGGTGAAACTGAGTGATTCTGAGCCGGTGAAGGTGTAGGTTTGGTTGAAGTGGCGGCTGTTACCTGCGGCGATGCTTTGTATGATTTTGGCGGCGGCTTCGGCTACGTCGTATTGCGATACGCAGGCAACGCGGCCGTTGTTTGCAGGGCCTCTGATGATGCCGTTTGAGTCGGCCAACTCGGTCATCATTTCGCTATAAAAATTGTCGCGCAAGAAAGTATGGCTCATGCCGCTGCGCCGAATGGCGGTTTCGGTGTCGGCATGGGTGCGGGCGAGGGTGAATGTGCTGTCGGCGGCGGCACCGGCAAAAGACAGATACACGATGTGTTTTACGCCCGCTTCGGCGGCTGCGGCAACAAATGTGCGGTGGTCGGCTTCGCGCGTGGGGCTTTCGGCGGCAGAAACCATAAACAGGATGGCCACGCCGTTTAATGCGGCCTTGGCGGCGGCATGGTCGGCATAATCGCAGAGGCGCGGCTCGGTATCCGGCAGGGCGGGGGCTTTGGCGGGGTTGCGCAGGGGCAGGATGAGGGGAAATCCTGCATGGCTGAGATGGCGGGCAACCATGCCGCCGATGTGGCCGCTGCTGCCGGTGATGGCGATAATCGGGGTCGTCATGGGCATTATCCTGAAAAACGCTGAAAAGGCCGTCTGAAAGAAATGGCTTTTCAGACGGCCTTTATTTTGCTTAAGCGTGAAACAACCACGGTTGTGCGGCTTTGCGCTTGGCTTCAAAGGCGCTGATTTCGTCGGCGTGTTGCAGGGTAAGGCCGATTTCGTCGAGGCCGTTGAGCAGGCAGTGTTTGCGGTGCTCGGTGATGTCGAAGGCAAAGGTTTGGCCACCCGGGGTGGTGACGGTTTGTTGTGCCAAATCGATGTCGAGCGCGTAGCCTTCGTTGGCTGCGGTTTCTTGGAACAGCTGTTCGACTTCATCTTCGCTCAAGACGATGGGCAACAGGCCGTTTTTGTAGCAGTTATTGAAGAAAATGTCGGCAAACGAGGGGGCGATGACGGCACGGAAGCCGTAGTCGTCGAGTGCCCAAGGGGCGTGTTCGCGCGAGGAGCCGCAGCCGAAATTTTTGCGGGTGAGCAACACTTGCGCGCCTTGGTATCGCGGTTGGTTGAGTGAAAATTCGGGGTTGAGCGGGCGCTTGCTGTTGTCCATGCCGGGTTCGCCGTGGTCGAGGTAGCGCCATTCGTCAAAGGCGTTGGGGCCGAAGCCGCTTCGTTGGATGGATTTTAAAAACTGCTTGGGGATGATGGCGTCGGTATCGACGTTGGCGCGGTCGAGCGGGGCGACCAGCGCGTTGATGCGGGTAAATGCTTTCATGGCTGGGTACTTTCGGAGTGGAAAATGCGCCCGCGCGGGCGGGCGCTCGGTAGGCGGGATTTAGTTGGCGCCGTGGCGGTCGGCGGATTGCTCCAGCTTGCTGCCGGCTTTTTGCACGTCTTCACCGAAACCTGAAACTGTGTTGCAAGCAGAAAGCAGGGTCATGGCGGACAGGGTAATCAAAATCAGTTTTTTCATGGTTCAAACTCCTTGTTGGGGGAAAGTACAGCCAAAATATTGCTGCAATTTCTATCATAGCCATTGTTTATCAGTATGGCAATCACTTCCGTTACTTGATTTGAAGGCCGTCTGAAAATTTTCAGACGGCCTTCCGAGATGCACGCCGCTTCATGATGACAACGGCAGGCAAGTCCTTACAGTAAAGGGCTTACATCTCAGATTGTACTTTGTCGGCAGTGTTGGTTACGGCAGAACCTGCGGCGCTGACGTCTTCACCGGCACCGGCGATGGTGTTGCAACCGGCCAAAAATGATGCGGCGGCAATGGCAATCAAAACAAATTTTTTCATCATGAGCTCCTTGGATTAAGAATAAAAGTACGAACAGCCTGAGTTAGAGGCCGTGCGCACGGGGAAGTTCAATCGAAAAAGTAATTTTACTGTAGCTGAACAACAGGTCGTTTTCAGACGGCCTCAGATTATTCACAGGCTGTCTGAAAGGGTCAGGCCAACGCGCAGGCTGGTAAAGCGGCCAGTCACGGCAGCGGCGGCCTTGGAGGATCAAAGACGCAGGTTCCGGTATCACCCCTTACCGTCAAGACGCATGACCCAGCCCAGCGTTTCCTCAAACGCATCCAGCGGGTGCGGCACCCTGATAAGCCGTGTGGGCTTGTTCTTGTAATCGGTAAAAACCAAATCCCGCAGCGCCCGCCAGACGATGCGATAGCTTTCGGGGATGCCGCTATTGCGGTCGCCCAGTTGCGGCCAGCGGCCGTCGCGGATTACGACCCCGCCGTCATAGGGATAAAGAACGGGCGAATCCTCGGTCGGAGCAGCCGGATTGCCGCCGAACCGGCTCAGGCGTTTGGTCAGGCCGATTTCGCCGCCGATTTCATCCAGAAGCGGCTTGCCAAGAATGGTCAGCCAGTTGACGCCCTGAATCCGGTTCACGCTCCGTGCGGCCAGCGGAAAATTGGTCAGGTAATCCAGCCCGGTAAAGCGGCTGGGCAGCGGCCAGGTTTCATCAGGATAGCTTTGCTGCATTCCGATTTCATAGACAGGCGCAAGACCCGCCGTGCCATGCAGCGGTTGGGCTTGTTGGCACTATCCGGTTATGCGGGCAATCAAATCGTCGGCATCCTGCTTTACCAGCGTGGCCGGCGTCGCCAGATGCAGCATCGACAAATTGACGGGCATCGCCTGGCCGGGCTGCAAAAGCGCGGCTCCCTGCCAGCGGGGCGGCATCTGTCCGTCATTGACGTGCGGCGCCCAAGCGTCGGTTTGTGGGTCGAGCCGGTCTGCTTCGGCATAAAGCAGCGCTGCAAGGTCAGCCTCCGCAATCGGGCTCATGCGGCGAGCCATGTGCTTCTGGTAATGGGTGACGCTCCGCGAGGCCGCGCCCGCAAATCCCGCCAGCACGTCAGCAACCCGGTAACGAACCGTGCGGTTCTGACCGCCGCGCAGGTAAAGCTGAATCTGAAACCCGATACGCAACAGCGGCTGACCATTACGTCGCGAGGCCACGACGAAATCATCCAGCTTTTGAAAGTCGTTGTTGTCGTCCACTATTTGCCCGTTATTCTAACCCGCCGCCCCCGTTTACGCACTCGCACGGTTTTTTCAAAATACAAATATATAGCAAAATAAAATAAGAAAGATACAAGGCGGCAAGCCGAAGACAGTACAAGCAGTACGGCAAGGCGCAGCTAACGCAGTAGATTTCTTATTTTATTCCGCTATATCCCGTCATCTTGAATGGTTGGGGAAGAGGCCGGAAACCGTTTCAGACGGCCTTTCGGGTGTTACAGCGCGCGCACGTCGGTAAAACGGCCGGTCACGGCGGCGGCAGCAGCCATGGCGGGGCTGACCAGGTGGGTGCGCCCGCCGTTGCCCTGGCGGCCTTCGAAGTTGCGGTTGGAGGTGGAGGCGCAGCGTTCTTGCGGCTCGAGGCGGTCGGCGTTCATGGCCAGACACATCGAGCAGCCGGGCTCGCGCCATTCGAAGCCTGCTTCGGTAAAGATTTTGTCCAAGCCTTCTTGTTCGGCCTGTTCTTTCACCAAGCCGGAGCCTGGCACGACCAATACGCGTTTGACGTTGGCGGCTTTCAGACGGCCTTTGGCGACGGCAGCGGCTTCGCGCAAGTCTTCGATGCGGCTGTTGGTGCAGGAGCCGATGAAGACCACATCGACGGGGATGTCGCTCAGCGGAGTATCGGCTTCCAAGCCCATGTATTGCAGGGCGCGCTCCATGCCGCTGCGTTTCACCGGATCGGCTTCGTTGGCGGGATTGGGCACTTTGCCGCCCACACTCAACACCATTTCGGGCGAAGTGCCCCAGGTGACTTGCGGCTCGATGTCGGCGGCGTTGAATTCGTAAACTTTGTCGAACTCTGCGCCTTCGTCGGAAACGAGGGTGCGCCAGTAGGCGACGGCTTTGTCCCAATCTTCGCCTTTGGGGGCGAGCGGTTTGCCTGCTACGTAATCGATGGTGGTTTGGTCGACCGCCACCAGGCCTGAGCGCGCGCCGCCTTCGATGGCCATGTTGCACAAGGTCATGCGGCCTTCCATAGAGAGGCTTTGAATCGCTTCGCCGCCGAATTCGATGGCATAGCCCGTGCCGCCTGCGGTGCCGATTTGGCCGATGATGTAGAGTGCAACGTCTTTGGCGGTGACGCCGGGTTTCAGACGGCCGTTGACTTTAATCAGCATGGATTTGGATTTTTTGGCGGTGATGCACTGGGTGGCCATGGTGTGTTCGACTTCGGAAGTACCGATGCCGTGCGCCAATGCGCCGAATGCGCCGTGGGTGGAGGTGTGCGAGTCGCCGCAGACCACGGTCATGCCGGGCAGGGTTGCGCCTTGTTCGGGGCCCATCACGTGTACGATGCCTTGACCTTTGTCTTTAAACGGGAAATAGGCCAATGCGCCGAATTCTTTGATGTTGTGGTCGAGCGTATCGACTTGCAGCTTGGAAATCGGGTCTTTGATGCCTTCGTCCCAATGGTCGGTGGGGGTGTTGTGGTCGGCGGTGGACACCACGCTGTCGATGCGCCACAGTTTGCGCCCGGCCATTTTCAGCCCCTCAAAGGCTTGCGGGCTGGTGACTTCGTGCACCAGATGGCGGTCGATATAGAGAAGAACCGTGCCGTCTTCTTCTTCGCGGACGATGTGGCTGTTCCAGAGTTTGTCGTAGAGGGTTTGTGCGCTCATGTTTTTGGCTTTATCGGGTAGGGATTTGTGATGCTGGAATATTAGACTTAACGGGCTTTGAATGCAACTATTTTGTCTAATTTTTTATTCATTTTATTTTTATTGTGTATTTCCTGTTATTTTTTTGGACAAATTGTCTTAACTTGATGCGCGGCTGATATTTCATGCGGCGGACACTTGCATAAAACCGACCTGTGTCTATATCATGAGTTGTTTTAGTTTAATCCTGAAAGCGGTTATCACCATGGGTCTGCCTGTTATTGCTGCCGAACATGTTCGGCAACTGCAAGATTTTGAAGCAAAAATCCTTGCCAACCAAACCAAAATCGAAGCCTGGTTCCGGGCGCAGTGGAGCGAACACAAGCCGCCGTTTTACGGCTCGGTCGATATCCGCAATGCCGGTTATAAAATGGCCTCGATTGACATGAATCTTTTTCCCGGCGGCTTCAACAATCTGAATCCCGATGTGGTGCCACTGGCGGCGCTGGCGGTGCAAAGCGCGATGGAGCGCGCCTGTCCGACGGCGAAATCGGTGTTGATTGTGCCCGAAAACCATACCCGCAATACCTTTTACCTGCAAAATGTGTATGCACTGAGCAATATTCTGCGCACGGCCGGTTTTGAAGTGCGACTGGGCAGCCTGAATTCGGAAATCACCGAGCCGACCGAATTTGAAACCGCGCTGGGCGATAAGCTGCTGCTGGAGCCGCTGTTGCACACCCGCAGCCGCGTGCATCTGGCCGACGGTTTTTCACCTTGTGCGGTGTTGCTGAACAACGATTTGTCCGCCGGTGTGCCCGAGATGCTCAAAGGCCTGACCCAAACCGTGATTCCGCCCGTGCACGGCGGCTGGACGACCCGCCGCAAAACCGCACATTTCGGCGCCTATAATCAGGTGGCGGCGGAGTTTGCGGCGCTTATCGGCATCGACGAGTGGCAGATTAATCCGTATTTCGAAAAAATCAGCGGGCTGGACTTTCAGGAGCGCGAGGGCGAAGATGCGCTGGCCGAGGCGGTGGAACGCATGCTGGCGAAAATCCAGGCCAAGTATGACGAAAAAGGCATTGCCGACAAACCGTTTGTGATTGTGAAAGCCGATGCGGGCACTTACGGCATGGGCGTGATGAGCGTGAAATCCGCCGACGAAGTGCGCGGTCTCAACCGCAAAAACCGCAACAAGATGGCCAAAGTGAAAGAAGGCCTGGAAGTGACCGAAGTGATTGTGCAAGAGGGCATTTACACCTACGAAACCCTGCACGGCGCGGTGTCGGAGCCGGTGGTATACATGATCGACCGCTTCGTCGTCGGCGGCTTTTTCCGTGTACACGAAGGCCGCGGCACCGATGAAAACCTCAACGCGTCGGGCATGCTGTTTGTGCCGCTGGAACGCAATATTCCCGTGGCGGGCGAAGAGAGCGGCGACGAAGAGCGCACCAAGCGCGTGTTCGAGCAGTGGGACAGCCTCGGCGTGCCGCAGACCAGCGGTAATCCAGATTGCGAGAGCAATCGTCTGTATGTGTATGGCGTGATGGCGCGTTTGTCGCTGCTGGCCGCATCGCTTGAGCTGGAGCAGACCGCATCGCAGCCGGTATAAAAGCGGGTTTGTCTGTTGCGGTGCAGACCGAGACCTTTGCAAAAAAACAACCGTCGCATCCGCGCAGGCGGGCGCCCAGCCTGAAGCGTAGCTTCAGCCAAAACTTGCCAGTCGAAGTAATATGCAACCCAATGATTCATCTTGTTTTTTGAATAAGGAAAATGGGTGGACAGGCAAAACAGCGCTTTGCACTGGGCGCCTGCCTGCGCGGGTACGACGAGCGGGAGATTTCGCAAAAGCCTCAGGCCGTCTGAAAGCCTTTCAGACGGCCTGTTTCTTGACTGCTCCTGCGAAGGCATAAGTGGCGTGGGCTTTGCCCGCGTTTTTGATCTAGTCAAAGAAATGAGTCTCGAGGCGAATGAGGTAATCTGGTTTTTATAGTCGTTTCAATTTGGTTTGATACAGCGTTGCTGCGCCTAGCCGTACTATCTGTACTGTCTGCGGCTTGCTGCCTTATCTCAATCTAAATTGAAACGACTAATAAAAACATCAGGCCGTCTGAAAGCCCGGAAGCAGCTTTCAGACGGCCTTGTTGACACATAAATTAATGGTTATGGCCGCAGGCTTTTTTCATGTCCAACACCATACGCCCCTGGATTTTGCCGTCGTGCATTTCTTGGAAAATATCGCCCACTTCGTCCAGCGCGCGGGTTTGCACCACCGGCACCACAACACCGCGTGCGCCGAAATCGAAGGCTTCAGCCAAATCCTGACGCGTGCCGACCAGCGAGCCGACCACTTCGATGCCGTCGAGCACCGTGCGCGGAATCGACAAATCCATGGTTTCGACCGGCAAACCGACGGCAACCACGCGGCCGCCTGCGCGCACGCAGTCAATCGCGCTGTTGAACGCCTGTTTGGAAACTGCCGTCACCACCGCGGCATGCGCGCCGATGCCGGTGATTTCCTTGATGCGCTCGGCAGCATTTTCTTTCGCCGCATTAACGGTCACTTCCGCGCCCACTTTTTTCGCCAGTTCGAGCTTGTCGTCATTGATGTCGATGGCAATCACACGTGCGTTGAACACCTTGGCGGCATATTGCACCGCCAGATTGCCCAAACCGCCCGCACCATACATGGCAATCCATTGCCCGGCGCGCACGCCCGATACTTTGGTGGCCTTGTAAGTGGTCACGCCCGCGCAGGTAATCGAGCTGGCTTGCGCCGGATCAAGACCCTCGGGCACTTTGACCGCATAATCGGCAGTAACCACACAATATTCCGCCATGCCGCCATCCACCGTGTAGCCGGCGTTTTTCACCGTGCGGCACAGCGTTTCACGGCCGCTGTTGCAATACTCGCAATGGCCGCAGCTTTGAAACAGCCAGGCAATGCTGACGCGGTCGCCCACTTTCAGGCTGGTCACGTCAGGCGCCACTTCTTTCACAATGCCGATGCCCTCATGACCGAGAATGCGACCGGGCTGCTCGCCGTAATCACCGGCGGCTACATGCAAATCGGTATGGCACACACCGCAATATTCTACTTCTACCAGCGCTTCACCGGCGCTGACTTTGGGGATGTCTCTCTCAACCACTTCTACGCCTGTACAGGCCTGGTTCACGACTGCTGCTTTCATATCGCTACTCCTTATTATTCATGGATGTTGGTAAATTGAAACTGCGCACTTAGCAATTAATAGTAGATTGCATTTGTAGTATAGCCAATTCGACTATAAGCACCAATTGAAAATAGTAAAAGTAACCAGACAATCAAAAGAAGAAGTTAATGTTATGTGATAACGTTTGGTCTTGTGGAGAGCTGGTATTGAATTGAGTCATTACCATGCCGTCTGAAACGTTCAGACGCATCCAAAAAAAGAAGAGACCGATGACGACCGATATAGAAACTTTGCACGACTGTTACTGCCAACACCGCGAGTAATACTCCGAAGCCTTCCGCCTGCGCATCCATCGTGCTTTAAGCTGGCTCAGACGGGCGTAGCAGGATGAGGGAGCAGATTACAGCAGTTCAAGTGTTACTGATTTTGAGTCAGAATGGAGCTGAAATACTGGAAGTAGCAGCCTTTCAGCTTTTCAGACGGCCTCTGAGGTTGGTTATTCCAGGCAGTAGTGAGTGGGCGCCGAAATGACGACAGTTGTCGGTTTTTTTCAAGCATTTGGCGGCGCCATCAAGAAACAATGGATTAAGGAGTCCGGCAAAGGTCTTAGGCCATGAAATAGGCCATATTTTTTGCGCCAAAGAAAAACCCCCTTGATAAACAAGGGGATTTTGTGATAATTGGTGGAGGCGGGGGGATTGAACCTTTCTCCATCTGTTTATCCGGTTTTCCTGAATATCCGCAAGCCCAAAGACCAAGCACACGGCGACGCTGATTTTTTGATGTTTGATGAAGCGCAGGCGGTGATTGATTCCGGTGAAGCAGACGGCTTTATCGTTCGAGACGGGCAAATCATGGAAGAGCTTGTCGTCTTCGACCACAACCAAATCAAATCCGCCATGGGCAATACGGGCGCGTTCAGCCGCGACAGCGACGACATCCGCCACAGCCAAAGCCCGATGAAAGACACGGCGGCGAATATCCGCCGTGGCCGCGAGGCGATGAACCGCGCCATCAACGACCGCGCCGATGTGAAACGGGCGATGTACCGCAACGACATCGGCTGGGTGGATTTTGTTTGGGGCGACACGGGCAAGGTAGAAGCCAACGGACGCACCAAGGGCGCGATGGGTTTGGCACATATCATCGAAGCACGGCAGCGCAAAGACGGCATGAGCTATGCCGATGTGGTGCAGATGTTGACCCGGGATGTAGTGGAAACGATTGCCCAAGGACGGGAATTGTCAAACACGCAAGTCGGCAATTCGACAGCGGTCAAGCTGGTGCATAACCGCCAACTGGTAGGCTTGAGAAAAAGCAAAGGCAGTAACGCCTGGATGGTTACCGCCTTTGAGGTGTATGAAGATGCGAACGGAAAGGGATATGACAATACCGTCCCTACTGATTCCAACGCTACACTCTCCCGTGTTGGAACAGGGGCTTCACACGCGGCCTCTGATTCGAATCAGGCAGCAGGGGCAGTCGGCTTGAATGAGCAAGGCTCAAACGCCGCTCTTGAACGGGAGCGACCGAACCGCACAAACCGCATGAGCGATACGCAAGCCCACTCACGAAGAGGCAGGGGCTTGGGAGCAGATGACACTAATAATCTACCCCAAACCAGCCGCCCCGTCAACGAAAACGCCCGTGCCAAAGCCGGGCAAATCCGAGGCCGTCTGAAAGAAGTGTTGGGCGACAAGTCCAAGCTGATTGAGGTGGTGGATGTATCGAACCAACGCCCCGACGATGCGTTGAATCTGATTTCAGGCCGTGTTGAGGGCTGGTTCAGTCCGAAGACGGGCAAGATTACCATGATTGCCGAAACCGTGACGATGGAACGGGCGGAACACGTGGCCTGGCATGAACTCGGACACCGTGGCGTGGCAATGGCCGGTTGGGCTGATTATATGGCGGTGATGAAACAGCTTGAGTTGAACAAGACCGTTAAATCCTTGGCCGATGCAATTCAGGGCGACCGCAAGGGTTTGAGCGACCGAGCCGCCCGAAGCCGCGCGGTTGCCATTGAAGAAGCTCTGGTGGAGCTTTACGCCGCGCAGCAGACGGGCAATTATGCCGGACTGGAAAGCCGCTACAAGGTGAAGATTGCCCAAGGTGTGCAACAAGGCATGGGCGGCTTCTTCAGCCGCTTGGCGCAGCGTTTGCGCAAGGTATTCAGCCAGGCATTCAAAAGGCCGTCTGAAAGTTTCAGCGATGCCGATGTGTACCGCATCTTGCAGGAGGTGGGGCGCAACAGCACGCGCGATTCAGGCGGCCTCAATGGTGGCGGGCGTTACAGCCCGACAGAATCCGATTTAGCGCAAGCAAAACAGCAGGATAACCGCCGTTTCAGCACCGCCGAAAACAACAGCTTCGCCGAAACCGAACTGAAATACGGCGGGCGTGAAGCCTACGAACAGGCGAAAGCCGCAGGCGAAACCGAACTGAATTACCGCCAATGGGTGCAGGTGAGAACGCCTGAATTTAAGGCTTGGTTCGGCGACTGGGAAAACGACCCTGACGAGGCTTCGAAAATCATTAATGAAGATACGGGCGAACCGCTGGTGGTGTATCACGCGACAGATGCGGATTTCAATATTTTTGAACGCAATAAGCTGGGTAAGGAAACTTACGGGAATGCCAACAGCCTTGAATACGCATTAACGGCAGGCGTTGGGCATTGGTTTAATTCACAAGATTTGAATCAAACACGCAATTATGGAAATAGGGGCGTGGCCGCTTTCCTGAATATTAAAGAGCCATCATACAAGCATGATGTTGCCGACCTTGCTTACGATATTGGGATTTCCGGGGTTATCTCGGATGACAAGCAGGATTTCTACGACTATGAAAGCAATGAGGAGCTTAATCAAGTTGCAGAGGATTTTGTTGATTATCTGCGAATCTACGAATATGCAGATGGCGTTGTTGTTCGTGGAGATGAAGAATATGGCGGGGTTTCCTATGTCGCTTTCGATGCCAACCAAATCAAATCCGCCACCGATAACACGGGCGCGTTTGATGCGGCGAATGACGATATCCGCTTCAGCACCGCGCCCGCAACAGACGACCAACGCTATCTTGATTTGGCCGAACGCTACGAGGCGGGGGATAAATCGGTGGAGGACAAGCTGCGGAAGATGGTGGCGGCCGAAGCCCGGCGCAAGTTCGGGCGCAAGTCGAAAGGAGCGAAAGACGACAAAGGCCGTCTGAAAGAGGTGTATCACGGCACACCGAACGAGTTCAACGAGTTTAGCTACGATTACATGGGCAATCAGGGTACGGTGGACGGACAAGGCTTTTACTTCACCGACAGCGCCGACTTTGCCGAACTGTACCAACAGGGTGACGGGCGCGTGATGCGCGGCTACCTTGATATTCAGAACACCTTGAGCAGCGACCAATGGACGTTGAGCAAGGCCAATGTGAAAGCCATCATCAGGGAGCTTGACCCCGATGGCAGCGACTTTCTCACCAATTACGGCGATGTGGATTATGAGGGCTACAACACGGTTTTGAATGAAGCGGTGCAGAACGAGCTTGATTTTTCAGACAACGACGTGGACTTTATCGGCTCGCTGATTAATTCCGGCGCGGAGATGGCAGATGTGTACCGCGCCTTGGGCAAGGTGAAAGGCAAAAGCGGCATCGTTGTGCCGAAAGACGATGGCAGTACGCATTATATTGCGACACAACCGAGCCAAATCAAATCATCGGACTTTGTGACGCGGGATGATGCAGGGAACATTATTCCGCTGTCGGAACGCTTTAATACTGAGAGCAACGATGTGCGCTACAGCCAAGCCCCGCAAAAGCTGAACCCGCAGGAAAAACGCTGGTTCAACGAGCAGGGCGAATTGCGGGCGGGGCTTGCGGCTTACAACAAACTGGGCAGCCTGATTAAGCCGGTGCTGGCGAGGGCGAAGCTGGCAAACAACCACCCCGATTCGTTCACCCGCTATATGCGCGATTATCGGGCGCAAATCAATGTGGCGGGGCAGACGGCGCAAGACATTGCCGAAGCGGGCAAAACGCTGACTGCCGATGAGCGCCGCCTGCTTTCCGATGTATTGGAAATGGAACTGCCTGAGGGCGTGGAGACTTCGCCCGAAATGCAGGAACTGGCCGGGGCGGTGCGGGAGATTTTGAGCCAACAAAGTGACGATTTGGTGGCTTTGAAAATGTTGTCACCCGAAAGCGCGGAGCGTTTCCGCGATACCTATCTGCCGAGGATGTACAACAAACAGGCAGGCGGCTTGTTTGACCATACCGATTTGGGCAAGATGAACCGCGAGTTTCGCAGGGCGCAGCGCGGCAAGCTGGGTACGGCCATCAAGGGCAATCATCTGAAAGGGCGCGGCATTTTCAAGGAAGTGCCGATCAAGGAGCGTGACTATTGGACGGAACGCGGCTTTGAGGTGCGCGAGGACAAGGGCAACGGCAAGCTGTTGATGTGGCGCGACTACAGCCGCGACGAACGGGCGCAGATGGGCGAGGAGCGCGATGCCATGCTGCGTTTTACATCGGGCTATATCAAGACGCAGGGTGATATTGCCAAGGGGATGTTGTTTAACCGCATTGCCGAAGACGGCGAACTGAGCAGCAATGTGCAACTTGAGGCGGATTGGGTACAAGTGCCTGATACGGCCATTGCGGGAACGGGCGGGGTGAAACGCTACGGCGCATTGGCGGGCAAGTGGGTGCATCCCGAAGTGGCCTATCATTTGCAGCAGCAGTTTTATATCGACGGCGCAATGCAAAAGGTGTGGCGTTCGGCGCTTGGCTGGTGGAAGCTGGCGAAGACGGTGTATAACCCCGTGGCACACGTGAACAACGTGGTGAGCAATATCGCCATGACTTGGTCTGCGGGCGGGCGCTTGCGCGATTTGGTGCCGATGGCGAATGAAATCCGCAAGAAAGGGGCATTGTACCGCGAGGCTTTGGAACTCGGCCTGATTGGCGAGGCGGTGGACGTGGCGGGCTTGCAGGAAATGTTTGTCGGACTGAACAATGCCGCCGATGACGGGCAGTTGATGGACACGCTAATCGGGCGCGTTTTGAAGCGTGCGGACAAGATGGCCTTAGGTATTCCCGGCAAAGTCGGCGACAAGTTTCAGACGGCCTATCGCGTGGAAGACGAGGTGTTCAAACTGGCTTTGTACAAGCGCGGAAAGGAGCGGGGTTTGTCGCCGAAAGAAGCCGCCGATTACGCCCTCACCTTTATGTTTGATTACAGCGAGATTCCGCAGGGCGTGAAGTGGGTACGCGATACGGGCATACTGCCGTTTATCAGCTATACCTACAAGGCGATGCCTGCGATGGCGCGGCTGGCTTTGACGCGGCCGCATCGGATGCTGGCGGTAACGGCGGCAATGTATAGCCTGAATGCCTTGTCGTATGCCCTGCTCGGCGGCGATGCGGACGAAGACGAAGAACGCGAATACATGCCCGACTATCAGAAAGGCTTTACTTCGTTCGGCACGCCGAAGTTGATTCGCCTGCCGTGGAACGACAGCAAGGGCAAGCCGGTATTCGTGGACGTTTACCGCTGGCTGCCGCTGGGCGATTTCGCTGATACGCAAAATCAAATGGGCGGCCTGCCGCTGCCGCAATGGGCGACACCGAACGGACCGGTTGTGAACCATGCTTTTGCCTTGCTCGGCAATAAAGACACGTTCACGGGGCGGGAGATTGTGAAACCCTATATGAGCGATGGCGAGAAAGCGGCGACCTACGGCAAGTGGCTGGCGCAGCAATGGCTGCCTGCAAGCGTGGGCGTGCCTTATTCCTACCACACCAATAACGTGCTTGACGGGGTGAAAAGCCAGTTTGAAGGCTCAAAGATGGCCGAGGCGCTGGAATGGATGGGCTATACCGGCACCAACTACCGTGGCGAAGACAAACAGCTTTACCGCACTTTGCCCGGGGCATTCGGCGTGAAGCTGCGCGGCGAGAAACCGCAGGATATGAAAGCGGCGCAACAGCGCAGAACCGGCTACGAGATTCGGGAACTGAAAGCGGATATGGGCAGAATCCGCCGCGACAATACGCTTTCGGACAGCACGAAAGACGCGCGACTGGAAAACAGGCGCAAGGCTTTGCAGCGGCTTTATGACAAGATGTCCGATTGACTGAAAGGCCGTCTGAATGTTCAGACGGCCTTTGTTTCAGCTTCGGTAAACTTGGCGGCGGTTGCCGATGCGCACTACCAATACGGTGATTTCGCCGTCGCGTATGTCGCAGATGATGCGCCAGTCGCCAACACGGTATTTCCACAAATCACCCAGGCGAGAACCTTTCAATGCTTCGCCGATGCTGCGCACATCTTCCAGCGGGGCAAGCCTTTGGTTTAGGAATTGCAGTATGCGGCGGGCAGTTTGCGGGTCGAGCTTTTTTAATTCTTTCAGCGCTTCTTTTTCAAATTCAATCTGCCAGGCCATACTCTGCCATCACTTCGGTCAAGGGGGTGGTGTGGCTTTTGCCTTCTTTCAGGGCGAGCAGACGGGATTCGGCCAAATAGAGGTCTTCCATGTCTTCAAGGCCGCGCGCAATACTTTCACGCAGATAAAAGGCTTTGGTTCGCCCGGTGCTGGCGGCGAGATGGTTGAGGCGCTGCTCCAGTTCGGCAGGCAGGCGGATGGTGGTGGGCATGTCGCTTCCTTTGTGTATTCAATGTATTCATTGTATTCAATACAGGCAAAAGAGGCAAGAGTAACCGATTAAAAATTCCGCACAATACCTCTATCATTTGATGGAGGTATTTTTTTATGGCACAGGCAAACAAGTATATCCCTCAAACCAGCTTTGCATCTGATGTGCGCACCAACAAGCCGGGGCGCGAGGCGGTGAATCCCGGGGCGCTGGATGCGGAGTTCCGCCATATCCGCATGACGGCTAACGGGCTGGTGGATAATTTGGCAAAAATCCAGCGTGACGACGGCAAGCTGAAAGATGCGGCGGTGGACGTGCATACCCTGCACCGTGATGTGTTGATGCTGTTGGGCAAGTATGAACTGATTGGCGAGTGGACGCCGAACCGACCGTATCTTGAGGGCTATGTGGTGGATTACGGCGGCAGGCTGTATGTGTGCATCGAAAGCCACGATGCAAACGACGCCATCGACCTGGACAAATTCAAGGCATTTGGCTCGGCAAGCAGCACGCTGACGGGTGATTATTTGCCGGTGAATTTCTCGGAATCTTTTATGGCGGCCGATGCGGACAGCTTGACGGAAGCGGGTGTGTATATCCTGAACGATAACGGTGCGTTGTCGTATTTGTTTGTATTGGGCAAAGACGATAGCATCGGCCAGTTGCGCATCGGCGCGGACGGATTGGCGGTGCGCTTTCAGACGGCCTCAGGCTGGAGCGAGTGGGGCGGCGTGGGCGGCAAGGCCGAACCCGACACGCTGGATGAAGACAGCGAAAACAGCATTTCAGACGGCAAGCACACGCACAAGCTGCAACGCGCCGATACCAGTAAGGCCGGTATCGTCAAGCTTGGGCACGATTACGGCGCAAAAAGCGAAGACGTGGCTGCCAGCCTGAAAGCGGTGGCGGATGCGCTGGACGAATCAAAAGAGTTTGCCAGCTCGCAAATCATCAAGACGCTCGGCACGATGGGCGGTGGCGGCGGCTCGGGCCTGGTGGTAAGTGATGTGCCGGTTGGGGCGTTGATGTATTTTGACATGGAACAAGCGCCGGAGGGCTATTTGGTGGCCGACGGCTCGGAGCAGTCGCAAGAGGAATACCCCGAACTGTATGCCGCCATCGGCGACCGCTACGGCACGGCGGCGGCAGGAAAGTTCAAGCTGCCTGACGGACGGGCTGAGTTTATCCGCGGCTTGGATATGGGGCGTGGTGTGGACGTGGGGCGTGTGGCGGGTAGCACGCAGGCGGGAACGTCGGGACGGCATTATCACGGCACATCGGCTGTTTATATGTCCGGAAGCGCCTATAGAAATATCGGCTTTCCTGTAAACTTCTGGGATGACGGAACGGAAACGGCTAGCGAGCCGCCTGACGCATTAAAGGCAAGAATCGGCAAAACGCCGTGGATATCCGCGACTGGTGTGGCAGGTGAAAGTTGGTACAGACAATCCGCTGCAAAGCAGGCAGTTGCTTTCGGAGTGACTTTATCGAACGCGGCAGCAGCCGGAGTTAATACATCAGGTCAAGCATCGGCAAGTTTACGTTTGGTGACGACGAATACGCACAACACCGGCAAATATTTAGGCGGCACAATCTCCTCCCTAGATATTCCCGCCGACGCCAAAGACGGCGGTAGCGACCCGCGCCCCCGCAACCTTGCCATGCTGTTGTGCATCAAGGCGGTGGGCGGCAGCGGCATGTTGGCAAGCGAAGAACGGGCAGGCTTGACTAAGCTGTATCAGAAAGTTGTCGGGGATGGCGCAATTGACGGCGCGGTATCGTCCAAAGGGGTGAAAGATTTTGTCGGTGAGGCTGTCAAGTGGGAAAACCTTCCGGGCAAGCCGTCTACATTTACCCCGTCTGCCCACACGCATCAATGGTCTGATATTCAGGGTGCGCCGGAATGGGTGTTGAAGTCGGTGTATGATGAAAAGATTGCGGCGTTGGAAGAGCGTTTGGCCAAACTGGAAAACCCAAGCCCCGCGCCTGATTCGCCCTGAGTAACCGATTAGAAATTTCGGACAATACCTCTATCATTTGATGGAGGTATTTTTTATGGCACATGCAAACCCCTATACACCGGGGCAGGTGGAAACGCTGGAGGAAGCCCGCGCCGAACTGGTGAAGCTCGCAGATACGGTGAACACCATCTTGGAAAACCAGCAGAAGTTGCAACGTGACGACGGCTGCCTGAAGGATTGTTCGGTGGTGCCGCACACCCTGAGTGACGAAGTGATGCGGATGATTGGTGATTACGTGATGAAAGGCGAATACGCCGCCATGCCCTACCAAAAAGGGCAGGTGGTGTCTTACCGGCAACGGCTTTATGTCTGCATCGAACCGCACGACGGCGGCGACGTGATGGATATGAAGAAATTCAAATTGATTGGCAAAGCGGGGTGCGGGTGTGATGGTGGGGGCGAAGCGGTCTCCAACCCGTGCGCGGCCAAGTCAACTTATGCGGGCGTTCTCGACCAGCAGAATCAGCGGATTGATACCAGCAACGGCTGCCTGGTTTTTATGGATATCAAACACACGGCGATATCTGTTTGGAAGCGTGAAAATGGGAATTACGACTACCGTCTCGATCTAGATGTCGACCTCAAAGAGGGAGAGGAAATCACCATTGCAATTAAAGGCGGGGTTTTAATAGATGATTTGCCGTATTTAAGATTCGATTCTTCTTTTTATGTCTACTTCGGAAATTTTGAGCAACATGTAGTATATAACTATGACCCGATGGTTACTTTAAGAGACCCTTTTGGGTTGTTTATCAATGCCTGGCGCATTAATGGTGTGAATCATTATTTAGTTAGCCTGAATCAAGCAGCGGGCGTTATGTGATTTTACTTATTCACGCCTGAGTAACCGATTAAACAAACGCCACAATCCCCCTTAAATTTAAGGGGGATTTTTTTATGCCTGTAAACACAACAACCGGCGCACCGCTGGTTATCAATGTCGGCGCTGTCGGCATTGCCGGAAGCGTGGCCGGAATGCCGCTGGAAGCGATGATACTCGGCGCAATTGCCGGTGCTGTCGCGCACGGCCTTAACCGCGCCGGCACGCGCCATAACGGCATTGTTACCGTGCTGACCAGCACGATACTGGCCGGGGCGCTGTCGCCTGCGGTGGCCTACTGGCTGGCCGCACATGTCGAACTCGGCACGATGGAAGAAGAGATGCTGTTGCTGAAACCGCTGGTGCCGGTATTGATTGGCGCGGCGTGGCCGTGGTCTCTGCCGCTTTTGCATGACGGGGTGAAGCGTCTTTGGGATAGCTGGATTAGCAGACTGGGAGGCAAGCAGGAATGAATACTTATCTGATCGTGATGAACCTTGTGGCGGCTGCCGTGGTGTTTGTGCATTGCGTTTGCCGCTTGAGCGTGCGGCGCTGGACATGGCGGCAGCCCGAGTTGTGGGCGCATGCGCTGATGACGGGCGGCGCTGTTGGTGTGTTGTGCAGCAGCCTGATACGGGAATCACCACACAACATTTCGGAGATTGTGATTAATGCCGGATTGGCGGGGTATTTTTTGGCGCAGTCGTGGCGGCTGCATCTATTGAAGAAAGGAAAGCATTGTGGATAAAGAGTTGATGATTAAAGAACTGCGCCGTGACGAAGGCGTGGTATCACACGCATATCAAGACCATTTGGGCTATTGGACGATCGGCGTAGGTCGTCTGATTGACAAGCGGCGCGGCGGCAAGCTGCGTAAATCGGAAATTGATATGTTGCTGTCGAATGATATTGATGAATTTGCCGCATCGCTGGACAAACATCTGCCGTGGTGGCGGACGTTGGACGGCGTGCGCCAGCGGGTGATTTTGAACATGGCCTTTAACCTGGGCGTCAACGGTTTGCTCGGCTTTAAGAATACTCTGGCTTATGTGAAAGCAGGCAATTACGAAAAGGCCGCCAGCAATATGCTGTTGAGCAAATGGGCGCGGCAGGTCGGCAACCGTGCGAAGCGGCTTTCTGAGATGATGCGGACGGGCAAGGCATAAAAAATCCCGCCTTAAAGCGGGATTTATAAAGAAAATGTGCCAATAGCGTGCCATTTTCTGTTTTAAATTCTGTAAACTATTGAATTTAAAAGATTTAATTGGTGGAGGCGGGGGGAATTGAACCCCCGTCCGAAAGCCCTCTACAAAGCGTTCTACATACTTAGTCGTGTCTATTTGAAATCTTGCTTCCATTCCGCCGGCAGACAGGCTGTTTGGAAACCAGTTACCTTAAGTCTTATTCCGTGCCAAGTAACCCGACACGAAACCAGCCAATGTAATTGACGTTGCTGTAGGTTTTACCCTACGCAGCCCATCGGCCAACTGCTGCAACGGCAGGCCTTAAGCGGCCAGTGCGTAAGTTTCGTCGTTTGCGACTATTTAAGTTCAGTGTTTTACGGGAATCTGAGACCCCGGTATGCCCGCATCTGCTTCGCAACCCCCGTCGAAACCAAGATCGCCCCCAGATAGGAATTTTTCATTATACGCGTTTGGATGTGAAAAAGCCAGTCATGCTTTCAGACGGCCTAATCGGGTATAATGACCGTCTGAAACCATTATGCGGATGAATCCATGTACGACGTCAATACCCACGATGTGCGCCGCTTTTTTGCCGAAGTGTGGCAGCAGCGCATGCTGCCTTTGCAGCTCAACGCCTTGCAGCAGAAAGCCTTGCGCATCATCGAGGCGCATCCCGAATATTCGCGTTATCTTGAAGATATTGAAAATTATCTTGATAAAACCTGGACGCCGGAAGAGGGCGAGACCAATCCTTTTTTGCACATGTCGCTGCACCTTTCCATTCAGGAACAGGTGGGCATTGACCAGCCGCCGGGCATCCGCGCCATTCATGCGCAGCTTTGCGCGCGTCATAACGATGACTGGGTGGCGGCCGAGCATGAGATGATTGAGGCGCTGGCGGAAACGATTTGGGAAGCGCAGCGTTTCGGACGGGGGCTGGATGTGAATGCTTATATGACGCGCCTGCGCAGGCTGGTGGGCTTGGGGCAGGAAGACAATGCCCGCATCAATCCGCATGAAGTGGGGCTGTCGGACAAAATCAGCGAGCGCGGGTGAGCGGGTGATAACCAAGTGGTGAAAGCTTGTGCAGTCGGCTCGTTGCCAGTTTGCTTTTTTGAAACAAGGCCGAGACCGTTGCAAAAATAACCGTCGCACCCGCGCAGGCGGGTGCCCAGTCTGAAGCACAGCTTCAGTTTAAACCCGGCAGCCCTATCAATTGCCAAGCTTTTAATTTATATTGTGTTTTGAAATTTAAACCATGAGCGGACAAGCAAAGTCAGGCTTTGCACTGGGCACCCGCCTGCGCGGGTGCGACGGGTAGGGGAATTTTGCAAAGGTCTCAGGCCGTCTGAATATTGGTTTCAGACGGCCTTGCTATCTTAATTTATTGGTATTGCGTGTTTATTTGATGATGCCGCGCGCTTTCAGCAGCGCGGTTTTGAAATCTTCTTCGTAATCTTTTTTGATGCCGGGAATCGGTTCCAGGCTGCCTTTACCCTGCATTTTCAGGTGGTAGATGATGATTTCGTCGGTCAGCTCGGCAACCGGTTTGTCGAAGCCTGCTTCATCGGCGATTTTTTGCAGAATCTGCAGGAGGTGGAGCTCGGGGTCTTTAGCCCAGTAGGGTTGCAGGAGCTCCAGAAGCTCTCTCAGGCGGTGGCTGCGCATGGGTTGGATCCTTTTAGCCGGGTATGGGGTGGATGAAAAAGCTGCCCGTGAAAGGCAGCTTTTTTGATATGGCGGCTTGGTCGGATGGCTGGCGATACAAAGCGGCAGCGTTGTGGCAGACACCGAAACAAGCCGTTATATCTGCCTGTTTACAGGCTGTTGGTGAAAGTGCGGGTAATCACATCGCGCTGTTGCTCGGGCGTCAGCGAGTTGAAACGCACGGCATAGCCTGAAACGCGGATGGTCAGCTGCGGGTATTTGTCGGGATTGACGATGGCGTCTTCCAGTGTTTCGCGGGTCAGCACGTTTACATTCAGGTGTTGGCCGCCTTCCACTTTCGGGCGGGCATGCAAATCCAGCGGGATTTCTTTGAAGGAAACTTCGCCCAAGGCAGCCAGCGCAAGCACGTCGTCTTCCTTGAATTCGTCACCCTTGGCGCACAGGCAGCGTACTTCTTGGGTTTCGTCGTCGAGCAGCCAGAATGAATTCACCAGGTTGGCGTTGCCCGATTGGGTAATTTGAATGCCTTTAATCATGCTTTTTCTTTCCTTTCCATTAGGTTGTGTAAAAAATTATTGAATGCTTGTTGGATTAGATTGTATACCTCGGGCATGAAAGCTTTTTGACTTGAATCAAGTTACAAAATCCTACATTTTGAATTGCTTACATAAATTTTAATATGCAGAGGCCGTCTGAAAAGTTTTCAGACGGCCTCTGCATTTCGAATGACGTTGAACCGCCGCTGTGTGGTTTTGCGTTATCCGGCTATAAAGTTGAGTTGCTGCCGCCTGCGCGTGCAATATAGTCGAAGAAATGAGTTTCTGCTACGGCGTTGGCTCGCCTTGTCGTACTATAGTGGGAAAACTTAATTTCTAATACAAGGCAGCAAGCCGCAGACAGTACAAGTAGTACGGCTAGGCGCAGCAACGCAGTAGTAGAGTAAGTTTTTCCACTATATCTGTACTGTCTGCGGCTCGCCGCCTTGTATCAGAATCTAATTTCTCCGACTATGCCTGTTTACTTTTTGTAAATCTGGTCGAAAATACCGCCGTCGCCAAAGAATTGCGGTTGCGCTTTGTTCCAGCCGCCGAATTCTTTATCGATGGTAACCAGATTCAATGTCGGAAACTGATCTTTGAATTCAGCCTGAATCTTCGGATTGACGGGGCGGTAAAAATGTTTGGCGATGATGCGTTGGGCGTCTTCGGTATAGAGTTGCTGCAGATATTCGGTAGCCACTTCGCGGGTGCCTTTGGCATCCGCATTGGCGTCTACCACGGCAACCGGCGGTTCGCACAAAATCGACAGAGAAGGCGTGACGATTTCCAGCTCGCCGGCCGATTGTTGCACGGCCAGATAAGCTTCGTTTTCCCAAGCCAGCAATACGTCGCCGAGGCCGCGCTGGGTAAACGAAATGGTGGAAGCGCGCGCGCCTGCATCCATTACCGGCACGCGGCGGTAAAGCTCGCTTACAAACTGCTTGGCCGATTCGTCGCTGCCGCCGGGCTGATGTTTGGCCCAAGCCCAGGCGGCGAGGAAGTTCCAGCGTGCGCCGCCCGAGGTTTTCGGGTTGGGCGTAATCACTTCCACATCACCTTTGACCAAATCGCCCCAGTCGCGGATGTTTTTCGGGTTGCCTTTGCGCACCAGAAACACAATGGTGGAGGTATAGGGCGTGCTGTTGTCGGGCAGCGATTTTTGCCATTGCGGATTGACCAGCTCTTTGCCGCCCTTGTTGAGCGCATCGATATCGCCCGCCAGCGCCAGCGTGACCACATCGGCTTTCAGGCCGTTCATCACGGCCAGCGACTGCTTGCCGGAGCCGCCGTTGGATTGCTGGATGCTGACTTCCTGGCCGGTTTTTTCGAGCCAGTATTGTTGAAACAGCGGATTGTATTCCTGATAAAGCTCGCGGGTAGGGTCGTAAGAAACGTTCAGAATAGACACTTTGGCGGCCTGTCCGTTTGCGTTGTTATTGCTGCTGCCGGGGCTGCAGGCGGCAAGGGCAAGCGCCAGAGGCAGGCTCAGCCACAGGGATTTGGTTTTCATGTCGTGCTCCGCTGTTGGATATGATGGCTGCAATATAGCAAGCGGTTTTCAAGGCATGAAATACTGTTTGTTTATTTGGTTATAACCAACCGGCTTGCTTCTTGAAAAGCGGCAAGGCAGAAGAGGTGAAACCGATATAAAGAAAAACGCCGCTGAATAAACAGCGGCGTTTTTCTTTATGCTGGCGGAGTAAGAGGGATTCGAACCCTCGATCCAGGTTTAAGCCCAGATGCACCCTTAGCAGGGGTGTGCCTTCAGCCTCTCAGCCATTACTCCGTCAAGAGATGCGAACTATACCCAAGCGCTTGTTTTCTGTCAAGGCTGCATCGGTATATTTTGTGAAATTCAGGCCGTCTGAACATTAAGCTGCTGTATTGCATTCGAATTCATTCGATGGGAAATATAGTCGAAGAAATGAGTTTCTGCTACGGCGTTGCTGCGCCTTGTCGTACTACCTGTACTGTCTGCGGCTTGCTGTCTTGTCTCAATCTAAATTGAAACGACTATAATTTCTCCGACTATAGGTAAACAAAACCCGCACGGCAGGGTGCGGGTTTCAGACGGCCTTAGGGCTTACATGCGCTCGATCATCGCTTTGCCGAATTGCGAGCAGGAAACTTCGTTGGCATCGTTCATCAGGCGGGCGAAGTCGTAAGTGACCTGTTTGTCGCCGATGGCTTTTTCCATAGAAGAAATCACCAAATCTGCGGCTTCTTTCCAACCCAGATGGCGCAGCATCATTTCGGCGGAGAGAATCAGCGAACCGGGGTTTACTTTATCCTGGCCTGCATACTTCGGCGCGGTGCCGTGGGTGGCTTCGAATACGGCGTAGCTGTCGGAAATGTTGGCACCCGGTGCGATACCGATGCCGCCGACTTGCGCAGCCAGCGCATCGGAGATGTAGTCGCCGTTCAGATTCAGCGTGGCAATCACATCATATTCGGCAGGACGCAAGACGATTTGTTGCAGGAACGCATCGGCGATGGCGTCTTTAACGATGATGTCTTTACCGGTTTTCGGGTTTTTGAATTTGCACCACGGGCCGCCATCAAGCAACTCGGCACCGAATTCTTTTTTTGCCACTTCATAGCCCCAATCGCGGAAGCCGCCTTCGGTGAACTTCATGATGTTGCCTTTGTGCACCAGGGTGACGCTGTCGCGGTCGTTGTCAATTGCATATTGGATGGCGGCGCGCACGAGGCGGGTTGTGCCTTCTTTGGATACGGGCTTGATGCCGATACCGGAAGTTTCAGGGAAGCGGATTTTTTTCACGCCCATTTCATTTTGCAAAAAGGCAATCAGCTTTTTGGCTTCGGCGCTTTCGGCTTCCCATTCGATACCGGCGTAGATGTCTTCGGTGTTTTCACGGAAAATCACCATGTCGGTTTTGCTCGGGTCTTTCAGCGGCGAGGGCACGCCGTTGAAGTAGCGCACCGGGCGCACGCATTGGTAAAGGTCAAGCTCCTGGCGCAAAGCCACGTTGAGTGAACGGATGCCGCCGCCGACCGGGGTGGTCATCGGGCCTTTGATGGATACGGCGTAGTCTTTCAGCGCTTGCAGGGTTTCTTCGGGCAGCCAGACGTTGTCACCGTAAACGCGGGTGGCTTTTTCACCGGCAAAAACTTCCATCCAATGAATTTTTTTCTCGCCACCATAAGCCTTGGCTACGGCTGCATCAATCACGTCTTTCATCACGGGAGTGATGTCTACGCCGATGCCGTCGCCTTCGATAAACGGAATAATCGGGTTATTCGGAATCGCTTGACCGGCAACGATTTTCTGACCTTCGGCGGGTACTTGAATATGACTCATGGTGTCTCCTGTTTTTTCGGGTTCTTTTACTTTTGCTGCGGCAGATGCCGCCATGCGCTTTGCGATTATGCTTGATTTTTGACGCGGGCGCTAGGGCTTCCTGACAATTCGGGTTAGAATAAAAAGCATTGTAATGTCACGGCAAAATAAATGAATGATTTAATTGTGTTTAACAAGCCGTATGGTGTGATTTGCCAGTTTGGCGCGCATGAAAAGCACGGCTGCCTCAAAGATTATATCGACAAGCCGGGCTTTTATCCGGCCGGGCGGCTGGACACCGACAGCGAAGGTTTGCTGTTGCTTACCAATAATGGCCGTTTGCAGGCCGAAATCGCCGACCCGAAATACAAAAAAGAGAAAACCTATTGGGCGCAGGTAGAAGGTTCGCCCGATGAAGCGAAGCTGGATATGTTGCGCCAAGGCGTGGATTTGGGCGATTTTGTTGCCCGTCCGGCGAAAGTGCGGCTGCTTGCGGCTGAGGAAACGGCGCACTTGTGGCCGCGCCATCCGCCGATACGCGAGCGCAAAAGCGTGCCGGATTTCTGGCTGGAAATCAAAATCAGCGAAGGCAAAAACCGCCAGGTGCGGCGGATGACGGCCAAAGCAGGCTATCCGTGTCTGCGTTTGGTGCGGGTGGCGGTAGGCCGTCTGAATTTGTTTGACTTGGGTTTGCGGCTGGGCGAATGGCAGTTTGCTCAAGCCAGACCTTGAACCATCGCGGCAACAGGCCGTCTGAAAACCGGATTGGGATAGCGGGTTTCAGACGGCCTGTTGATTTATAGAGGGAAAACTTACCCTACTACGGCGTTGCTGCGCAGGCAGTTATTTTTGTAAAGGTCGCGGGCTTGGTTTTCTGTATTAATCCGCAGTATAAACAAACAAAAACCGCCTTTGCAAAGGCGGTTAGTGGTTTTGCGCGGTTAGCGCGTTTCGGCTGATTGGCCGGCGTTGCCGCGAACAGGCTGGCGCGTGTTGAACGCACGTTTGGCTGCCTGAAATACGGCCTGACGTCTGCGGTGTTGCATAACAGACTCCTTTCTTTGTTGTTAAATACTTATTCGGAAGTTGCAGTATGGCGGTTTAATGCATTTATTGCAAGGAGATTTTGTATAAAAGATTTTTATTTATTGTTTGGCTGTATTAAGGCCGTCTGAAAAAAGCCCGCAAATCAATTTGTTTAGCGGCGGCGATTGCCGATTTTCTTCGGCTCGTTAACATGCTTTGATTGTTGCTCGAGCTGTTTTTCCATGCGCCGTTTGTTGAAAAACAATACGATGCCGTACACGCAAAGAAACAGCAAAGCGCCCAAGACGATGCTTTTAATCATGATGCTTGATTCCTGTTTGCCTGAGGCCGTCTGAAACCTTCAGACGGCCTCGAACGGGTTGATTTCAATGGCAGCCGCCGCTCTTGCCACCGCATTTGCCGCAGCCGTCGCATATATTGTCCGATTTGCGTTTGAACACGAATTTACGCAATACGTAGGCCGCGCACAACAACACGATAATACCCACAATAATGTTTTGAGTCATCACAAAATCCTCGAAGAAATCTGATACACGGCAAAGGCAAACAGATAAGCCAATACAAATAAATAGCCGGTAATCATCAAAGTTTGGCGGGTGGATTTGGTTTCCCGCTTGATTACGGCCAGCGTGGCCATGCACATCGGCGCGTATACATACCAGGCCAGAAAAGCAAAGGCGGTGGGCAGGCTCCATTGGTTGTGCACCACGGGAATCAAGGCCTGCTGCACGGCTTCGTCGGAGCCTGCGCCCACGGCATACACGGTGCCTAATGCCGCCACCACCACTTCGCGCGCGGCAATGCCCGGAATCATGGCGATGCACATCTGCCAGGTAAAGCCCAGCGGCGCGAAAAGCGGCTGGATAAAGTGGCCGAGCGTGCCTGCAAAGCTGTAATCAATCGCAGGGCCTGCGGCGCCTGCGGGCGCGGCGGGGAAGCTGACCAGCGCCCACAAAACCACGCTGAGCGCGAAAATCACCGTGCCTGCGCGTTTCAGGAAGGCGCTTACGCGATCCCACAGGCTGGTAAGAATATGTTTGAAGTTGGGCATGCGGAAAGTGGGCAGCTCCATCAATAAGGGAAACTGCTGGATATTTCCTTTGCGGCGCGCCAACCGCTTCAACACATAAGCCGTCAGCCCGGCGGAAGCAATACCGATGAAATAAAGCGCAAACAGGGTTAGCCCCTGCAGGTTGAAGATGCCCCACACCGTGCGCTTCGGCACCACCGCCGCGATAATCAGCGCATACACCGGCAGCCGCGCCGAGCAGGTGAGCATGGGCGCGATGGCGATGGTCACCAGCCGCTCGCGCGGATCCTGGATGGTGCGCGCCGACATCACCGCAGGCACGGCGCAGGCGAAGCTGGAGAGCAGCGGAATAAACGCCCGGCCGGAAAGCCCGCTTTTAGAGAGCAGATTGTCGAGCAAAAAGGCCGCCCGCGGCAGATAGCCCGAGTCTTCCAGCAACAGGATAAAGGCAAACAGAATGGTAATCTGCGGCAGAAACACCAACACGCTGCCCATGCCCGCAATCACGCCGTTAACCAGCAAATCGGTAAGCATGCCCGGCGGCAGCGTGGCGGCAATCCATTCGCCGAGCATGCCGAACGCGCCTTCAATCCAGTCCATCAGCGGCGCCGACCACGAATACACGGCCTGAAATACCAACAGCAACACCACCGTCAGCAGCAACAGCCCCCACAGAGGATGCAGCACCAGCCGGTCAAGACGGCGGTGCCATTCGGGCAGTGCCATTTCGGTGCGCACCACCTGCTTCAGAATCTGCTCGACTTCTTCATATAAGGTTTTGCTGTCGAGCGCTTCCAGCGTTTGTTCGGCAGCTTGCGCATCAAATGCAAACGACGAAGCGCTTTCCAATGCTGCCACGGCCTGCCGCAGGGGCAGGACGCCGCTGCTGCGGATGGCCACGGTTTCAAACACCGGCACGCCCAGCAATTCGCTCAATTTGGCGGCGTCGATTTTCAGGCCGCGCGAACGGGCGACATCGCTCAGGTTCAACGAAACCACCATCGGCAGGCCGAGCGTTTTCAGCTCCAGCATCATCCGCAGCGACATGCGCAGATTGGTGGCGTCGGCCACGGCGATAATCGCATCGGGTCGGTGGCCGAGCCTGCCCAACACCATATCGCGTGCCACCGCTTCATCGGGGCTGGTGGCGCGCAGGCTGTAAGTGCCGGGCAAGTCGATGATGCGGATAGCGGCATCATCAACAAATACGCCTTCGCGCTTGTCGACAGTTACACCGGGATAATTGGCCACTTTGGCATGCGCGCCGGTGAGGGCGTTGAATAATACGGTTTTTCCGCAGTTGGGCGCGCCCACGAGGGCGAAATAACGGGTATTCATAGGCAATTGGCGGTTCAGACGGCCTTTTTGTCAAGCAGAGGCCGTCTGAAAACAAATAAAACGGGTTATTCAGGCAGGCGGCAGATGATTTTGGCGGCTTCGGCTTGACGCAGGGAAAATTGCGCCTGATTGCCCAAACGCACTGCAAACGGGCCTTTGCCCAATACGCCGCAAGCAATCAGCAGCAGCGGCATGCCGTCTGAAAAGCCCAAGTCGGCCAAACGGCGGCTGACCATCGTGTCGAGATGGCCGAAAGCGGGGTTGGGGGCTATGGTGTGGATGTGGACGCTGGCGCCTTTGCGCAAGCGGGAAAGAGGCAATATGGTCATCTGAGCACCTGCTGGAACAAGAAAGGTTGTCAAAATTCGAGCGATATGCCGGTGCAGGATTGCAGGGGTATAGGGCTTGGATACTATTTAGAACAATTATCAATCCTTTTTGTTCCATGCGCAAGAAAGGATGAAAATGATGACCGTTTTTTTTATTGCTTTTGCAGATTGATTGATGTAACGCAAACAAACAGCGGGGCAGAGCGGCGAAAAGCAGGGATGGGATAAGGCCGGAGTATTCCTTATTTAACGTGAGTTCAGGATAAGTAAATGGAATATTTTTTAATTTTCAGAAATGTATTTTTACTTGAGGCGGAAAGAAACCGCAAGGATTCGTCATTAGCTTCGCAAGTCTGCTACGCCACTTCCGCGCAGGCGCACTACTGGCCGGAATAACCTCAGAGGCCGTCTGAAAACACTGGAAATATCAGCCTTGCAGCTTTTCAGACGGCCTCTTGCCGCACTCGCGCAGGCGGGTGCCCAGTCTGAAGCAACGCTTCAGCTCAAACTTGTCAGCCTTAAAAATATACGACCTTATGATTCATAATGGATTTTTATAGTCGTTCCGTTAGATTGATACAGCGTTGCTGCTCCTCGCCGTACTACCTGTACTGTTTGCGGCTTGCTGCTTTGTCTCAATCTAACGGAACGACTATAGAATCAGGAAAATGGGTAGACAAGCAAAGCTGAGTTTTGCACTAGGCACCCGCCTGATCGAGGGTTGGGGTGGGGGTGATGTTTCGCAGAAACATTAGAATCTGCTAAAACTCAGGCAGGATGTACTTCTACGAAGTACCACCCCCATCCTAACCTTCCCCCGCGCGGGGCGCAGGGGAAGGGACAGATTGCAGGAATTTCAAAAATTGCTGTCGAAATTCGACTAGGTTTGCTCAATAAATACAAGCTAACTGTTTGATATTTCAAGGTTTCAACACACTAAAATGCAAACCACCTAACACTTTGATATTTAATGAAATTTATTCCGAACAGTAGTGCGCCTGGGCGGGTGCGACGGTTGTTTTTTTGCAAAAAAGCCCCCGTTTCCGGAGGGCTTTTTGTGTCGATTTGGAATGGCGGCAATTGCCTGTTTATTCCCACTCGATCGTTGAAGGCGGTTTGCCGCTCACATCATAAACCACGCGGTTGATGCCGCGCACTTCGTTGATGATGCGGTTGGAGACGCGGCCGAGCAGGTCGTAAGGCAATTCCGCCCAATGCGCGGTCATGAAGTCGCTGGTGACGACGGCGCGCAGGGCGACGACGTAATCGTAGGTGCGGCCGTCGCCCATCACGCCGACGGATTTCACCGGCAGGAACACGGCAAAGGCTTGGCTGGTGAGGTCGTACCATGAAGTGCCGTTTGCGTCGGTGCTGTTGCGCAACTCTTGGATGAAAATATCGTCGGCGCGGCGCAAGAGGTCGGCGTATTCTTTTTTCACTTCGCCGAGGATGCGCACGCCGAGGCCGGGGCCGGGGAAGGGGTGGCGGTAAACCATTTCGCGCGGCAGGCCGAGGGCGACGCCGAGTTCGCGCACTTCGTCTTTAAACAAATCACGCAAAGGCTCGAGCAGGCTCAGTTTCATGTTTTCGGGCAGGCCGCCGACGTTGTGGTGGCTCTTGATGGCGTGGGCTTTGTTGGTTTTCGCGCCCGCCGATTCGATGACATCGGGGTAGATTGTGCCTTGCGCCAGCCATTTGGCGTTGGTGAGTTTTTTCTCTTCGGCATCAAAGACTTCGATAAATTCCGCGCCGATGATTTTGCGTTTTTTCTCGGGGTCGGTTTCGCCCGCGAGTTTGCCCATGAATTGCGCTTCGGCATCGACGTGAATCACGCGCACGCCCAGATTGCGGGCAAACATATCCATCACCATTTTGCCTTCGTTCAGGCGCAACAGGCCGTGATCGACGAATACGCAGGTGAGTTGGTCGCCGATGGCGCGGTGAATCAGCGCGGCGGCTACGGAGGAATCGACGCCGCCCGACAAGCCGAGAATCACTTCGTCGCTGCCGACTTGGGCGCGGATTTTTTCCACCGCTTCATCGATGTAGTTGGGCATCGTCCAGCTCGGCGCTGCGCCGCAAATGTCCAAAACAAAGCGGTTGAGCAGCGCTTTGCCTTGTTTGGTGTGGGTTACTTCGGGGTGGAATTGGATGCCGTAGAATTGTTTTTCGGCGTTTTCCATCATCGCCACCGGGCAGCTCGTGGTGTCGCCGATCACGGCAAAACCTTGCGGCAGCTTGGTGACTTTGTCGCCGTGGCTCATCCATACATCAAGCGTGTTGGGCGCACCGTCTTGAATGTCGCGGGTGAGCTCGCTGTCGATGGTTTTCACTTGCGCGTAGCCGAATTCGCGCTGGTCGCCGGGGGAAACTTCGCCGCCCAGATGATGCGCCATAAACTGCATGCCGTAGCAGATGCCGAGCACGGGAATGCCTAAGTCGAAAATGCCGGTGTCGGCCTGATAATCGGATTCGTAAACCGAATTGGGGCCGCCTGAAAGAATAATGCCTTTCGGATTGAAGGCTTTGATGTCGGCCAGCGGCATATCGTAGGAATGCAGCTCGCAGTAAACATGGGCTTCGCGCACGCGGCGGGCGATGAGCTGGGTAACTTGCGAACCGAAGTCGAGAATCAGGATTTTGTCTTGGGTCATGATGGGCTTTGTCTGAAAAAGTGGGCAGCCAGACGACAATGAGGCCGTCTGAAAAGAATAGCGTATTGTATCATTTTTCAGACGGCCTTGAATGCAAAAAAGCGGGCGGCAACGGCTATTGGTCTTGCAGCATTTTGGCGTGTTTGTAGGGAATGATGCTGCTGCGCGACAACAGCAGCAGGCAGCCCAGCACCATCATGCCCAGCGCCACCAGCGGCGAATAGCCGAGCAGGTATTGGCTTTTCAAATACACGGCTGCGCCGATGTAAACCAGAATCGGGCCGGCCACGACCGATTGTTTGTTGATGCCGTCGGTAATCAGCACCACGATACCTGCAATCGCCAGCGCAATGGCAATCATGGTGGCGGTGGCAGGCAGGATGCCGGTCGTTTTCAAAAACCAGACGGCACCGGCGATAATCAGAAACAGGGGCAAAACGAGTGAGGATTGCGGCATGGCGGAAATCTTTTCAAATGTTTCAGACGGCCTCATTATTGGGATGATGAGGCCGTCTGAAAAGGATTGGGCAGGAATCATTGCGTGTTTTTACGCAGACTTGGAACAGGTTTGCGGATAGTGTGTTCAGACGGCCTTAATCATGCTGAGGCCGTCTGAAAAAAAATGTGGCTTATTGCTTGTTGAGCAGGCGGCCGATAATCCGGTCGATTTCCGCCTGTTGGTTTTGCGCAGTCTGGAAATTCGGATTGGCGCGCAGGCTGGCAACGGGATGCTCCGGCGTGCGGATGAGTAGTGAAATGTAATTTAGCTTGTCGCCGCTGCCGCGGGTGTTGTAGCGCAGGTTGTAGCGGCATTCCGGCTCATACAGGCGCTTGCGGTCGGTGGCGACATTTACGTTTTCGCTGCTGATGCCGTATTTGGCCAGCGATTGGGCAATTTGCCGGTCAAGAGTCGGATTGGGATTGTCGGGGCGGGTCAGGATGCAGAGATGGCGGATGTTGCCTAATTGCTCCGCGCCGTCGGCGGCAAGAGAGGTTTGGCTGCTTTGGCAGGCGGACAATAAGGCCGCGCTGCCGATGATGAGCAGGCTTGAGAATTTCATGAGGTTTTCCTTTCGCAAAGTGAGTTGGAGTAGTGAATCTGCCTTGATATAGTCATTTCAATTTAGTTTGATACAGCGTTGCTGCGCCTTGCTCAAAGAGGGGGCTTGACTAAGCTGCTGAAGCAGCAAGTCCGCCGCCCCGTACTATAGTCGGAGAAATTAGTTTCTGCTACGGCATTGGCTCGCCTTGTCGTACTATTTGTACTGTCTTCGGCTCGCCGCCTTGTATCAGAATCTAATTTCTCCGACTATATCTGTACTGTCTGCGGCTTGCTGCCTTGTCTCAATCTAAATTGAAACGACTATACTGTGTGCGATGCTTTTTTCGGCGGGTGGAATGACGGAGTTAACGCACCGATTTCATCAGGCGCTGTTTCTCGCGCTTCCAGTCGGCTTCTTTCAGGCTCTGGCGTTTGTCGTGTTGTTTTTTGCCTTTGGCCAGGCCGATGTCCATCTTGATGTTGCCGCGGTGGTAGTGCATATTCAGCGGCACGATGGTGTAGCCCGCGCGCTCGGTTTTGCCGATGAGCTTGTTGATTTCCGATTGGTTCAACAACAGCTTGCGCTGGCGCACGGGGTCGGGTTTGACGTGGGTGGAGGCGGTGGGCAGGGCGGTAACGTGGCAGCCGACGAGGTAGAATGCGCCGCGCTTCCAGTGGATATAGGCTTCTTTCAGCTGCACGCGTCCGGCGCGGATGGCTTTCACTTCCCAGCCTTCCAGCACGAGGCCGGCTTCGATTTGCTCTTCGATAAAATAATCGTGAAAGGCTTTTTTATTATTGGCAATACTCATAATGATTCAGACAGATAAAATTTCAGGCGGCCATTTTAACAGAAAGGCCGTCTGAATACATTGGCTGGTTTAAAAGGCTTGGATGCAGCTGAAGCGGGGAATGCTTTCGCCGTTGATTTCCACGGTTTCGGCAAACATGGCGGCGGGGCGCACCCACAGGCCGTAATCGCCGTAAAGCGCGCGGTAAACCACCATTTCTTCTTCGGTTTCCGAATGTCGGGCGACACCGTTCACTTCATACAGCGCCCCCTTGTAATGGCGGTAAATGCCGGGTTTGATGGTTGTATTCATGGTTTGATGTGGCGTTGGTGGTAAAGGTTGATTTGGTTGATGGCATCCGTATCTTCGGGTTTGAGCGCGTGTTTCAAATCATTCAGCCTGATGAGGATGCTGTCTTCCTGTTCGGCTACCGCGCAGCTCACTTCACCTTCACTGCGAAAATGTGCCATTAATGCATCGATTTGTTGCAGAGCGCGTTGGTAAGGCTGATTCATGATGCCTCAGCTGGATTGGTATGTGTAGAAAGAGTGTATTTTGTTCCCGGTTTCGGGGCAAGGGGAAATCAGAAAAAACAAATGGCAGGTTTTATAAAAAAACCCGCCATGATGATTGCAATCGGCGAAGCCGACTCAATATGGATTAAGCAGCTTGGATATTAGCCGCTTGTTTGCCTTTGGGGCCGGTGGTCACTTCGAAAGACACACGTTGGCCTTCTTTCAGGGTTTTGAAACCATCCATGTTGATTGCAGAGAAGTGAGCGAACAAATCTTCGCCGCCTTCGTCCGGAGTGATAAAACCAAAACCTTTAGCGTCGTTAAACCATTTAACAATACCGGTTGCCATTGAACTTCCTATACTAAAAAATTAACAAAAATACAGCAAAATGCGGCAAAGCGGTAAAACTAAAGTTTCGAGTTTCTCCCAAACCTAATGCTTTCAACTGCATGCCAAGCTTCTGCTTGTTCACTTTTTACCTATGTTAATTATTGTAGTCAAGTAAACATTGGGAAAAAAGCAGAAATTTATTAAAATGGCACAAAATACAACATAAACCACTTTCAAAAAATCGAAAAAGTCTTAATATGGGTAATATCAAAACCAAAACCAAAGTTGGGGAATCGGCTCAAACCGGCAGGGAAAAACCCGCTGCTCCGAAAAAATACGGCGTGTTTTTACTGAACGACGACTACACGCCGATGGATTTTGTGGTTAAAGTGTTAACAGAAATTTTCTGGTTGCCGGAAGAGCGGGCGGTGGCGGTGATGTTGCTCGTGCACCATGAAGGAAAGGGTTTATGCGGCGTGTATACCCGCGATATGGCCCAAACCAAACAGCAGCAGGTGATGCAGCGCGCCAAGCGCGAAGGGCATCCGCTGCAATGCATCGTGGAGGAAGTGTAAATGATTTCAGCCGAACTCGAACGGATTTTGCAGCATGTGTATGCCGATGCGCGCGCCCGCCAATATGAGCTTATCGGGCTCGAGCACCTCTTGCTGGTGTTGATTGAGCAAAGCGATGATGTGCGCAATGTGTTGCAGCAGTGCGGCGCCGACTGCGCCATTTTGTCGGAGCAGCTTATCAGCAGCGTGGTGGAAAACACGCCGGTGCTGCCGCCAAACCTGCTTGCCAAAACCGAAACCCAGCCCACCATCGGCTTCCAGCGCGTGTTGCAGCGCGCCATCATGCACGTGCAGGCGGCCGACAAGCGCGAAGTGCAGCCGCTGGATGTGTTGGTGGCGCTGATGAACGAGAGCGACAGCCCGGCGGTATATTTCCTGCAGCTGCAATCGGTGACCCGTTACGATATTTTGCGCCATTTGGCACACGGCGAACCGATTGACAATGGCGGGCAGGAATCGGACGAGCGCCAGCCTTCCGGCAACGGCGAGAGCGCCGCCCCCAACGATGCGCTGGCCAATTACACCCAAAACCTCAATGCCGAAGTATTCGCCGGACGCATCGACCCGCTCATCGGCCGCAAACACGAAATGGAGCGGCTGGTGCAGGTGTTGTGCCGCCGCCGCAAAAACAATCCCTTATTGGTGGGCGAAGCAGGCGTGGGCAAAACCGCGCTGGCCGAAGGTTTGGCACACCAAATCGTCAACGGCCAGGTGCCCGACACCTTGAAAGGCGCAACCGTGTTTTCGCTCGACATGGGCGCATTGCTGGCGGGCACCAAATACCGAGGCGATTTTGAAGCGCGTATCAAGGCCGTTTTGAAAGAATTGTCGGCATTGGACAACGCCATTTTGTTTATCGACGAAATCCACACCATCATCGGCGCAGGCAGCGTATCCGGCGGCACGATGGATGCCTCGAATCTGCTCAAACCCGCGTTGGCGAAAGGCCAGTTGCGCTGCATCGGCGCGACCACTTACGACGAATACCGCACCATTTTCGACAAAGACCACGCCTTGAGCCGCCGTTTTCAGAAAATCGACATCGCCGAGCCGAGCGTGGCCGAAACCGTGCAGATTCTGCGCGGCCTCAAGCCGATGTTTGAAGACTTCCACCAAGTGCGCTATACCCACGCTGCGCTCGAAGCCGCCGCCGAATTGTCGGCGCGCTACATCAACGAGCGTTTCCTGCCCGACAAAGCAATCGACGTGATGGACGAAGCGGGCGCGGCGCAACGGATTCTGCCGAAATCGAAGCAGAAAAAAGTCATCGGCAAGGCGCAAATCGAAGCCGTGATTGCCAAAGTCGCCCGCATTCCCGAAAAAACCGTGTCGCATGACGACAAACAAGTGTTGCAATATTTGGGGCGCGATTTGAAAAACATGGTGTTCGGCCAAGACAACGCCATCGAAGCACTGGTGTCGGCAGTGAAAATGGCGCGTTCCGGCCTGAGCCTGCCCGACAAGCCCATCGGCAGCTTTCTCTTCTCCGGCCCCACCGGTGTCGGCAAAACCGAAGTGGCGCGGCAATTGGCGTTTTCGCTCGGCGTGCCGCTGCAACGCTTCGATATGTCGGAATACATGGAGCGCCATGCCGTATCGCGGCTGATTGGTTCGCCGCCGGGCTATGTCGGCTTCGAGCAGGGCGGCCTGCTTACCGAAGCGGTCAACAAGCAGCCGTATTGCGTGTTGCTGCTGGACGAAATCGAAAAAGCCCACCCCGATATTTTCAACGTGTTGCTGCAAGTGATGGATCACGGCAAGCTTACCGACAACAACGGCAAAAGCGCCGATTTCCGCAACGTCATCATCATCATGACCACCAACGCGGGCGCGGAAAGCCTGAGCAAACCCACCGTCGGCTTCACCAACAAACGCGAGCGCGGCGATGAGATGCAGGCGATTAACAAACTCTTCACGCCCGAATTCCGCAACCGCCTCGATGCGATTATCCCGTTTGCACCACTGACCGCGCCGATTATCGCCAAAGTGGTGGACAAATTCCTGTTGCAGCTCGAGCAGCAATTGCTGGACAAAAAAGTGGCCGCCGAATTTACCCCCGCGCTGCGCGCTTATTTGGCCGAAAAAGGCTTCGACCCGCAAATGGGGGCAAGGCCGATGCACCGCCTGATTCAGGAAAAAATCCGCAAGGCGCTGGCCGACGAATTGCTGTTTGGGCGCTTGGCCGACGGCGGTTATGTGCGGATTGACTGGGACAGCAAAAATCAGGAAATCGTATTGCAGTTTAAAAAACCGACGGCCAAAAAGATAACCGAAGAGGCCGTGGTATAACGCCGTGAGTGGTATCGAGGCCGTCTGAAAACGAGCGCAGCGAAGTTTTCAGACGGC
>JAUNTY010000104.1 GCA_030538415.1 Neisseria sp.
CGTACTATCTGTACTGTCTGCGGCTCGCCGCCTTGTATCAGAATCTAATTTCTCCAACTATAAAAACAGCTTACCAACTGCCAACTGCGCAAAACCCGCGGACTTTTGCGGCGGGAAAAACTGCTTCCCGAAGCCGCCCGAAAGCAGCATGCCTGCTGCCGAAAAGCAAAAAACGCCTGATAACAGGCGCTTTAGAGAGAATCAAGAGAAACTTGGGGCAAAATGATATCAAGCAGTCGAAATCGCGAACACGTTGCTTTCATTGTTTTGGGCTAGGGCTTCCTGACAGCGCAGCGGTGTCAGGAAGCCCTAGGTTTCTGCAAAGGCCGCTGCCCGAGTTTTCAGACGGCCTATATAGCTGAGCAATATATTTTGCATACAACGTGGCAAGCCGAAAACCGCAAGTAGTGCAGAGAGACGAAGCAACGACGCATGCAGTGATACAGTGTCAGTTGTTTAGCCATATGCGCGGTTTTCAAATATCAAACCAGTGCCCCAGTTTTTCCGCCTTGGTGTGCAGATAGCGCTCGTTTTCCGGGTTTTCACCCACCCGCAGCGGCACATGCTCGCGCACATTGATGCCCGCCTCGCCCAACACCTGCACTTTTTGCGGATTATTGGTCAGCAGCCTCACTTCGCGCACGCCGAGATAATCGAAAATATGCTTGGCCAGCGTAAAATCGCGCGCGTCCACCGGCAGACCGAGTGCCACATTGGCCTCTACCGTGTCCATGCCTTGGTCTTGCAATTGATATGCGCGGATTTTGTTAATCAGGCCGATGCCGCGCCCTTCCTGACGCAGATACACAATCACGCCCCGCCCCGCCTGCTGCACCGCCTGCATCGCCGCCTGCAGCTGCGGGCCGCAATCGCATTTTTGCGAAAACAGCGCATCGCCGGTCAGGCATTCCGAATGTACGCGCGCCAGCACCGGCTCGCCGTCGGCAATCTCGCCCATGGTCAGCGCCACATGCTCCTGGCCGCTCTGCACTTCTTCAAAACCGTGCAGCGTGAATACGCCCCATTCGGTAGGCAGGCGGCAAGCGGCCACAAATTTCAAGGGCTTATTCATCTGCCTGCTCCTCATCTTCTTCAACTTGCAATAATGCCCGCAAAGGCTCGGCCAGCGCAATGGCCAGCGCCACCCAATCGGTTTGCGCCGCATCGTCAAACGCTTCTCTTTCGGCATGCTCTACCTGAATCACGCCCAACACCCTGCCGTTTTCCGTGCATATCGGCAGCGCCATCTGGCTTTGGCTGCGCACGTGGTGCGCACCTTTGATTTCTTCCAAATCCAGCCATTTGGGCACATCGTTGGCGATATTCAGCCAACCGGTTGTCGCCGTACGGCTCGGCAGGTATTGCCGACCGCTTTCCTCGTTCACAACGATTTTCTGTTCAATCACTACACCTTGTTGTACCAAACGCAGCAAATACGGCTCGCCGCTTTCAGATGGCATCAATGCATACACTACCGCACTTTGCACCTCTTTGCTGCGACTGCAAACCGAATCCAGTGCCATAAAAATCTGCTTGAGCAAGGCTTCGTTGCTGCCATTGTCTTCGAAATGTTCGGCCAACACCGCTTCATCGCCGACATACCACAAAATATGCCGGTCAACCGAAGCCGCGCCCATGTTCATTACCGTTTGCGCCGTCATCCACGCCACACGCACTTCGTCTTTCGACAGCCGCAAACCCTGCGTTTGCAAATAATCCTGAATCAATAAGACCGACATGGCCTTCCTTTGTTTATGATGATTGATAATGGTGTGAGGCCGTCTGAAAAACGATTCAGACGGCTTATGTAATATTTTTCAAATGGGGCGTATTGTACCGCTTTTCAAGCTTCCGCACCCTTTGCTTTTTTACTGCTTTTCAGTATAATCTGCGCCTTACATGCAATGCGGACGTGGCGAAATTGGTAGACGCACCAGATTTAGGTTCTGGCGCCGAGAGGTGTGAGAGTTCGAGTCTCTCCGTCCGCACCACA
>JAUNTY010000062.1 GCA_030538415.1 Neisseria sp.
TAGTACGACAAGGCGAGCCAACGCCGTAGCAGAAACTAATTTCTTCGACTATAGCTGTACTGTCTGCGGCTTGCTGCCTTGTATTAGAGTAAGTTTTCCCACTATATAATGACCATGATAATACTTTCCATGCGTATCGCATTTGTGATTATTATGCCAACGTATTATCAAATACCTCTGAATTATATTGGACTGAGCGCACATCATGAAACTATCCTTGATTATCCCCATTTACAACGGTGCGGAATTTGTGGCCAACTTAGGCAACAACATTCTCCGGCTTGGCCAGGAAGTCGGAGATATCGAATTCATTATTGTGAATGACGGTTCTACCGACGACACCTCCGGGCAGCTGCATGCTTTTTTTGCCGCGCACCGGGATGCCGGCCTCGACTACCGCCTGCTCGAACAGGCAAACGGCGGCGTCAGCAGTGCGCGCAATCTGGCGCTGGCGCACGCAAGCGGCGAATACGTGATGTTTATGGATCACGACGACAATATCGATGCAGACAAGCTGGCCGGGCTGCTGGCCGAACTGTATCCGTCGGATGCCGGGTTGTTGCAGTTCAACTGCGCCGAAGGCTTTCCCGCCCACGGCCAAATCATCAACCTGCCCGATTATATGGCCGATTTCCCGTTTTTATCCTGCGTTTGGAGCTATGTCTACAAACGCAGCATCATTCAGGAACACAAGCTGCAATTCACCGTCGGCATGAAATATCTGGAAGACGGTCTGTTTCTGCTCGACTATATGCTGAAAACCGGCAAGGTGATGGTGAGCAACAGCCGGGTGTATGACTATGTCGACAACCCCGCTTCGGTGATGCGCGCCGGCCGCACCGAGGCGCAAAACCAGAAATTTCTCGATAATGTCGGCCTGGCGGTGCGCGGCTATTCCGACATGGTCGGCACGCACCCGTCGGCCGCGGTGGATACACGCGTGAAAGAAATCCGTGATTCGTTTCTGTTTATCTACATCATCAACATGCTCAAGCTCAATGTGCCGAATGAAGAGCTGTTTGGCCGTCTGAAAGATTGCGGCTACGATTTCAAAATGGCCAATTATCCGAGCAAATTCAACGACCGCCTGCCGGTGCGCGCCTTGTGCAGCATTTTCCGCAGCAAGCCCCTACTGGGTCTGGTGGCACGCACCAATGCGCTGAATCTGGTCAAAGGCGTTGCTTGACCGTTTGATTCAGATATAGTCGTTCCGTTAGTTTGATACAGCATTGCTGCGCCTTGCCGTACTATAGTCGGAGAAATTAGATTCTGATACAAGGCGGCGAACCGCAGACAGTACAGATGGTACGGCAAGGTGAGCCAACGCCGTAGCAGAAACTCATTTCTTCGACTATATCTGTACTGTCTGCGGCTTGCTGCCTTGTCTCAATCTAAATTGAAACGACTATAAAAAGGCCGTCTGAAAGCGAAACATGCTTTCAGACGGCCTTTTCTCGTTCGGCAGATTGAGACCTTTGCAAAATACCTTTTGCTGCATCGCAAAAGGTATTTTGCAAAGGCCTCAGCTTATCCGATGCGTTTGAACGGCGGCAGGCAGGCCAGCATCTGTTTGCCGTAGCGCTGCGTGCGTACGCGGTTGTCGAGGATGGTGACCCGCCCGTAGTCGCTTTCGGTGCGGATCAGCCGACCGACGGCCTGAATCAGCTTGATGCTGGCTTCGGGCACGGTGATTTCGATAAAGGGGTTGCCGCCGCGCTGTTCGATCCAGCGGTTTTGGGTTTTCTCGATCGGGTTGTCGGGCATGGAAAACGGCAGCTTGGCGATGATGACCTGCACGCAGGCTTCGCCCGGCAAGTCCAGCCCTTCGGCGAAGCTGTCGAGGCCGAAGATGATGCTGGCGCGGCCGTCGGCGATGGCTTGGTGGTGTTTTTGCAGCAACACGGCCTTCGGCGTTTCGCCCTGCACCAACAGTAAGGGCAGGTAGTCGGCGGGCAGGCGCAGGGCGACTTCCTGCATTTGTTTGCGCGAGGAAAACAACACCAATGTGCCGATGGCTTCTTCGGCAGAAACCAGTTTGGGCAGCCATTCGGCGATGGCATCGGTATGGGCAGCGGGGTCTTTCGGGCTGGCGGCAATCGGCGGGATGTAGAGTTCGCCTTGTGCGTCAAAGTCAAACGGGCTGGGCAGGGCGAGGGTGGTGGTGTCGGGCAGCCATTGCAGGCCGGTTTGGTGCATGATGAGGTTGAACGAGCCCAGCGATTGCAGGGTGGCGGAGGTGAGCACGGCACCGGCGGCGCGCCGCCACAAGCCGTTGGCGAGGTGGCTGGCGCTGCTGATGGGGCTGGCGTTGAAGAAATAGTCGTTTTTGTCGCTGATGCGGCGGGTAATCCATTTGGCCAGCGGCTCTTCGCCCTCGGCGGGTACGGTGGAGAGCAAATCCCAAACCGCGCTGATTTGTTCGGCGCGGGCGACGAAGAGGCCGAATTCGCCGCTCAAGCGGTCGATCAGGGCGCTGTCTTGCTCTTTGTCGCGGCGGCTGGAGGCGAGCGCATCGTTGAGGCCGTAAAGATGCTTGAGCAGGCTGCGGGCGGCAACGGCGGTGTTGGAAACCAGCAATTCCAGCGATTCGGGGATTTTGCCGTCTTGCCAGAGCCAAACCGATTCGTTGTTTTCCGACGGCGCGAGGTCGGGCTCGTCGCCGAGTTGGTATTGCCATTCGTGCAGGCTTTCGAGAAGCGAGGCGGCGGCTTCGTCGGCGAGGTTGGCCAGCTCGGCTTTGTCGGTGACGGCGGCGATTTTGCTGCTGATTTGCGGCAGTTTTTCCATCGTCCACGCGGCGGTGTTCCACGAATGCTCGGCGGCAAACTGGCTCAGGGCTTTTTTCGGCAGATGATGCGCTTCGTCGATGCAGTAGAAGCTGTTTTCGGGCGCGGGCAGAATCACGCCGCCGCCCATGCCGATGTCGGCCAGCAGCAAATCGTGGTTGGCGACGACGACATCGACGGTTTCCAGCGTTTCGCGGGCGAGGTAAAACGGGCATTCGGCGCGGTTGGGGCAGGCGGCTTTGAGGCAGCCGTGGCGGTCGTTAGTGATTTTGAACCAAACGGGGTCGTCGATTTTTTCAGGCCAGGTGTCGCGGTCGCCGTTGAAGCGGCGGGCGGCAAATTCGTCGGCCATGTCGCGCAAGAGTTTCAATTCTTCGGGTTTGGGTTTGCTGTCCCACAATACCGAGGGCGCGTCTTCAAAACCGAGCAGATTGCTTTGCGCGTTGCTTTGGGTGAGCTGGTAGAGTTTGTAGGGGCAGAGGTAGCGGCCGCGGCCTTTGGCCAGCGCAAACGTCATTTCGAGGCCGGAATGGGCGACCACAAACGGCAAATCGCGGTTGACTAACTGCTCTTGCAGGGCGACGGTGGCGCTGGTTACGATCAGCCGCTTGCCGCGCGTTTGCGCCATGATGCCGCCCGCCAAAAGATAGGCCAGGCTCTTGCCCACACCGGTCGGCCCCTCAATCACAGCAATGCTCTCGCCCTCGCGCTTGGGCGCTTCTTCGCCTTCGGCGCAGCTTTGGCTGCGCGAAAAGGCGTTGGCAATGGCGGCAATCATCTGCCGCTGCGCGGCGCGCGGGCGGAAACCGGGCAGGTTTTTGCCGATGTTTTGATAATGGTCGCGGATGGCGTTTTTTTCGAGGTCGGTGAGCATGTTGGCGGGGCTTGAGGCCGTCTGAAAACGGTGTGGCAAACAAACGTTTATTTTAGCATTTTATGCATCAGGCCGTCTGAAAAATAGATTCAGACGGCCTGTGGAGTCAGGGTGGAAAAAAGCGTAAAGCGGCGGTTTGCGCGGCGGATGCCTTACAAAATCTCCACCGCAAAATCCGCCAGCCGCGAGCGTTCGCCCTGTTGCAGGGTGATGTGGCCGAAATGCGGCCAGCCCTGGAAGCGGTCGACCACGTAAGCGAGGCCGCTGCTGCCTTCGGTGAGATAGGGGGTGTCGATTTGGGCGAGGTTGCCGAGGCAGACCACTTTGGTGCCGTTGCCCGCGCGGGTGATGAGGGTTTTCATTTGCTTCGGCGTGAGGTTTTGCGCTTCGTCGACAATCAGGAATTTGTTTTGAAAGGTGCGCCCGCGCATGAAGTTGAGCGATTTCACTTTTACCCGTGCGCGGATTAAATCGGCGGTGGCTTTTTTCGCCCAAGTGCCGAATTCGGGGTCGGCGTCGCTGCTGCCGCTCACGCCGGTGAGCACTTCCAGATTGTCTTCGAGCGCGCCCATCCACGGGTTCATTTTTTCTTCTTCGGTGCCGGGCAGAAAGCCGATGTCTTCGCCGACGGGCACGGTGATGCGGGTCATGATGATTTCGTTGTAACGCTTGTGGTCAAGGGTTTGATTCAGCGCGGCGGCGAGAGTGAGCAGGGTTTTGCCGGTGCCGGCCTGACCGAGCAGGGTTACCAAATCGATTTCCGGATCCATCAATAGATTCAAGGCGTAGTTTTGCCCCCAGTTGCGGGCGGTGATACCGAACACATTGTTGCGGATGTTGCTGTAATCTTTCACCGTTTGCAGGGTGGCGCGGCGGCCTTGTTGCGCGATAACGCGCACTTGCAGGCTTTGGCTTTCGTTGCGGTCAAGCAGCAATTCGTTGGGGCGCAGGGTTTCGGCGTCGGGGCCTTCCACTTCGTAAAACACGCTGCCCGCTTCCTGCCAGGAATTCAGATGCGTGCCGTTATTCGCCCAGAAGTCTGGAGCGAGTTCGCGGTAGCCGCTGTATAAAATATCGCTGTCTTCCAATACTTTATCATTGGTGTAGTCTTCGGCGTTCAGCCCCAGCGCGCGCGCTTTGATGCGGATGTTGATGTCTTTCGACACGAGGGCGACATAATCGTAATCGCTGATTTTGTCGGATAAGGCCTTCACAATCGCCAAAATCTGGTTGTCGCCCTTGCCGGTGGGCAGGCCGACGGGCAGCGGCGCTTCTTCGATGTGGGTTTGCAGAATCAGCGTGCCGAGGGCTTCGCTGCGGCCGGTGCAGGCCAGCGGAATGCCACTTTTCAGGAGATGGGGGTCGGCATTGATGAGTTCGTCGAGAAAGCGGCTGGTTTGGCGGGCATTGCGGGCAACGTCGGACATGCCTTTTTTGTGCGCGTCCATCTCTTCGAGGGTGATGATGGGGATGTAGAGGTCGTGTTCTTTGAATTTGAACAGGCTGGCGGGGTCGTGCAGCAACACGTTGGTATCAAGAATAAACAGCTTGCGGCCTGAGCCTTCGAGGTTGGGGGACATGGGCGGCGCCTTCTGCAGAGGTTGGAAAAGAGGCGGCAAACCGGCTAGGGCTTCCTGACAATTTAGAATTATTCAGATTTTTTGTGATAAAAGTGCAGATGCAAGGCGAAAAGCACAGCAAGGTTGGACACCTTGCGAGCATTTTCAACGCAGCAGATGCACTTTTAGCGCGAAAAAGATGATGATATATGAATTGTCAGGAAGCCCTAAGGCACCGGCTCGCTCGGATGTAGTGTGGCTGTAAAATTTGACAGGCAGATGACCGTATGGTTTCGTAAAGGCAAGCGGCTGTAATAAAAGGTAATTTTTAAAATCGGGTAAAAACGGCTGCCCGGCGGCTCAGCATGAGCCGCGTTGTATTGTTTATAGGTTAATATTGGCGTAAAGTGTCATAAAAATCAACAGAAATACGTATCATGGCCAAAAAATTTCCCATCCACCCCAAAAACCCGGAGCGCATCTGCTGGGGCTGCGATAAATATTGCTCCGCCGCCGATTTGCAGTGCGGCAACGGCTGCGAGCGCATCCAGCATCCGATTGAAATGGACGGCGCGGAATGGTACAAACACGGCGACTGGAGCAATCTTTTGAGCGAGGCGCAGCAAATCGAACTGGGCTTGAAAGCCGCGCCGGTGATTGAAATCAAATTGGAGAAAAAAGCCAAACCGCACATCAAATTGCCGCTGAAAGCGAAAACAGTTTAAGCCTTCAAGACAGTAAAAGAGGCCGTCTGAAACACTCAATAATGTTTTCAGACGGCCTTCACCATTTGCACCGATTGTAGTGTGGGCTTTGCCCGCGAAAAATGCCCGAGGCCGTTACTGCTCATGGCATGCAGGATGATGTTTCTGAAATCACAGTAGCAATATAAGCGGTTACCCAAAACGTGGGCAGAGCCCATGCTACGGCTGAAAGCACAAGCGCTTTAGTGGTTGGCCAAGCAAAACCAGGCCGTCTGAAATGATTTCAAGTTTCAGACGGCCTTGGCTGTTGTTTGTCCGATAAACGCGCTATGATGGCCATTGTCGATTGGTTTACGGAGCGCATAATGACGCAACAACTGTTGCCGGTTGTTTTGACGGTGGTGGCCGCGCATTTTTTGGCGCTCATCAGCCCCGGGCCGGATTTTTTGCTGGTGGTGCGCAGCGCATTTCGCAACAGTCGCCGCCGCGCGATGGGCGTGGCGCTCGGTATCGCGTTGGCCAACGGCTTTTACATTGCCTTGTGTATTATCGGCGTGGGGCATGTGTTGTCGCAATCGTTGTGGGCGATGCTGCTGTTGAAAACCCTCGGCGGCCTGTTTTTGCTGTATGTTGCCTGGCATGCCCTGCGGGCGCGCCGCAGCGATTATGCCTTTATCAGCCGACCTGAATTGGCGCAGCACAACGGCCAAAATGCGCCGTCGTTTCTGCGTGAATTTCTGCTCGGCATGGCATCGGGCTTGTCGAACCCGAAAAATGTGATTTTCTACCTGAGCCTGTTTTCGGTGGTGCTCACGCCGCAGGTGGGCACCGGCTTCCGCATCGGGCTGGGCGTGTGGATGACGCTCTTGGTGTTTGTGTGGGATGCGGCGATTATCCTGTTGCTGTCGCAAGGGCGGATACGGCACTGGTTTGGCGGCGCGGCGTTTTATATCGACAAGGCCGCCGGGGCGTTGCTGGGGCTGGTGGGCTGGAAATTGCTGCAAAACGCGCTCTTGGATGCCCGCAAGATTTGAGCGGGTTGGGGCAGGACAAAGGTCTCAGGCCGTCTGAAAACAAAAGCTTTCAGACGGCCTTCCCTATTCATTCAAATATTCAACGCAGCAATTCATCGGTAATGCGCTGCAAAAACGCCACCCGCTCGGGGCGCACTTTCCCGGCATCGGCGGCGGCTTTGACGGCGCAATTCGGTTCGGCACGGTGGGTACAATTGTGGAAGCGGCATTGCCCGGCCAGGTCGCGCAGGTCGGGGAAGTAGCGCAGCAAATCGGCGGCATCGAGGTGGTACAGGCCGAATTCCTGCAAGCCCGGCGAATCAATCAGCTTGGTTTCTTCATCCAAATCATATAATTGCGCGTGGGTGGTGGTGTGCCGCCCCGAATCGAGCGCGGCGGAAATGTCGCCCACACGCGCGGCCTGATTGCCCAACAGCGCGTTGGTGAGGGTGGATTTGCCCATGCCGCTTTGGCCGAGGAAGATATTGGTGTGGCCTTCGAGAATGGGTTTGAGGATGTCGGCATTTTCCAGCGCGCTCACTTCAACCACGGCATAGCCCAGCGTTTCGTAAAATTCCAGCTTGTCGCGCCACGATGCGGTTTCGGGCAGGTCGGCCTTGTTGAGCACGATAACGGCCTCGATATCGGCGGCTTCGGCGGCCAGCAGCGCGCGTTGCAGCAGCATTTCGCTGGGCGAAGGCACGGCGGCCATCACGATTAACAGCTGGCTCACATTGGCGGCAATCAGCTTGGTTTTCCAGCTATCCTGCCGATACAGCAGGCTTTGGCGCGGCAGGTAGTCTTCAATCACCACCTGCTCGGCGTTGATGGGGCTGATGTGCACCTGATCGCCGCAGGCGAAATCGACGCGCTTTTTGCGGGTGGTGGCGTCGAAAGTGCGTCCGTCGGGCGTGCGCACGATGTAGCGGCGGCCGTAGCTGGTGATGATTTGGGCGGTATCGGTCATATTATAGGTTGAGGCCGTCTGAAAGCGGGAAAACGTTTATTTTATAGCGAAATAAAATAAGAAATCTACTGCGTTAGCTGCGCCTTGCCGTACTGTTTGTACTGTCTGCGGCTTAGCTCGAAGAGAACGATTTACTAAGGTGCTAAAGCACCAAGTAAATCAGCTCCGTCTTGTATCTTTCTTATTTTATTTCGCTATACAAGAAGATTCGCCTGCCTGCCGAAAAGCATTCAGACGGCCTTTTTCAAAGCGGCAATCCGTTCGCGTGCGCCGGGATGTGAGGCGTAGAAACGCTCATACCATTTGTCCGATACCAAACTCGATGCGTTGCTGCGGTAAAGCTTGGTCAGCGCGGCAATCAAGTCTTGCGCCGAGGCAGTGGCGGCGGCAAAGCGGTCGGCCTCGAATTCGTTTTTGCGCGACATCAGGCTTGAGAGTGGTGAAAACGGAAAGGTAAACACGGGCAACACCAGCATAAACAACAACAAAGCCATCGCATGGCTGGGATAATCCACGCCCAAACCCTGATAAAATGCGGCTTCGGGCATCAGCAGGCCGAGAATGAACAACACCGCCAAGGCCAGCGCGAAGGTAATCAGCATCTGCTTGATGATGTGCTTGTGTTTGAAATGCCCCAATTCGTGCGCCAACACCGCCTCCACTTCGTCGGGCTGCATGTCTTTCAACAGTGTATCGAAAAACACGATGCGCTTGTTGGCGCCCAGCCCGGTGAAATAAGCATTGCCGTGACCGCTGCGCTTGCTGCCGTCCATCACGAAAATGCCGTTGCTTTTGAAACCGGTGCGCGCCAGCAGGTTTTCGATTTGGCTTTTCAGACGGCCTTCCGGCAGCGGCTCGAATTTGTTGAACAAGGGCGCAATCCATTTGGGAAACGCCCACATCAGCAGCAGCGAAAAGCCCAGCCACAGCAGCCACACCCACAACCACCACAGCGCGCCGGTCACACCCATCAGGTAAATCGCGGCGTATAACAGCGGCACACCGATAATCGCACCCAGCAGCAGCCCTTTGAGGCGGTCGGCAACAAACGTGGCGGGCGTGCTGCGGTTGAAGCCGAAACGGCTTTCCAGTTTAAATGTCGTGTAGATATCAAACGGCAGGCTCAGCAACGTGCTTGCCAGCGTAAACAAAGCAATCAGAATAACGCCTTGGGTAATGAGGCCGTCTGCAAGCTTCATGCTCAAAGCCGCCAGCAGATTCAAGCCGCCGCCAAGGGTAAACACCAGCAGCAACAGCGCGTCCCATAAAATGCGCCAACGCGCCAGCCGCTGCTTGGCCAGCGTGTAATCCGCCGCCACCTGATGCTCGGCCAAAGATACCGCACCGGCGAAATCACGCGGCACTTCGGCGCGGTGGCGCAACACGGCGCGGCTTTGGCGCATGGAAAGATACAGCTGCAAAGCGGTTGAAAACACAAAGAAAAGCAAAAAAACCTTATAAACAGAATCGGCAGTCATCGGCGCAAATCAAAAAGTCGTCACAAGCAATCATTGTAGCGCAATCCCCACAATCGCGCGCGGCCTTGCATCTTAAAGCTGGTGTTTTCGGCGGCAAACGACTAAAATACCTCCCAGCAACTTTTCATTGTTTTTCCTAAACAAACTAGGAAGTAATGAATTCCTGCCCTTGCTCGTCAAGGGCTTTTTTTTGGCCGTCTGAAACCCGCCATGCTCGATATTCTCTACCACGACGCCGACTGCATCGCCGTCAACAAACCCGCCGGCATGCTGGTGCACCGCAGCTGGCTGGCCCGCCACGAAACGCAATTCGTGATGCAGACCCTGCGCGACCAAATCGGCCGACACGTTTACCCCGTGCACCGGCTCGACCGCCCCACTTCGGGCGTGTTGCTGTTTGCGCTCGGCAGCGATTCGGCGCGCGCGCTCTCACAGCAATTCGAGCAAAAAAGCGTGCGCAAAAGCTATTGGGCGGTGGTGCGCGGCAGGCTCGAAGGCGCTGGCCGCATCGACTACGCCATGAAAGAAGTGTACGACAAAATCGCCGACGCGCTGGCCGATGCCGACAAACCCGCGCAAACCGCCGTTACCGACTGGCGCAGCCTCGCCCACACCGAGCAGCCGTTTCAATCAGCCGCCCGCTATCCCACCTCGCGCTATTCCTGGCTCGAACTCACGCCGCACACCGGCCGCAAACACCAATTGCGCCGCCACATGAAGCACATTTTCCATCCCATCGTCGGCGACACCACTTACGGCGACAACGCCCAAAACCGCGCCGTCGCCACCCATACCGGCACGTCGCGGCTGCTGCTGCACGCGCGTGCGCTCGAATTCCACCGTCTTTCAGACGGCCTCTGCATCCGCGCCGAGGCACCTGTCGATGCGGCGTGGCGACAGCTGGCGGAAGCATTCGGTTGGCCTCAGGCCGTCTGAAAAAGTTTCAGACGGCCTCAGACCTTTGCAAAAAACAACCGTCGCACCCGCGCAGGCGGGTGCCCAGCCTGAAGCATAGCTTCAGCTTGAACTTATCAGCCTTGGGAATGAATAACTTTATGATTCGAATTGGGTTTTTATAGTCGTTTCAATTTAGATTGAGACAAGGCAGCAAGCCGCAGACAGTACAGATAGTACGGCAAGGCGCAGCAACGCTGTATCAATCTAAATTGAAACGACTATAGAATCAGAAAAATGGGCAGACAAGCAAAGCGACGCTTTGCACTAGGCACCCGCCTGCGCGGGTGCGACGAACTGGGAATTTTGCAAAGACCTCGGCCTGCATCAGCCCGGCGGACGAATTCTGTTAAAATAGCGCCCAAGCTTACTCATTGAAGATTTATGAACATTTTTTACGAAGAATCCGGCCAGTTCAAAGTGGCCGCCATCGTTCAGAAAAACGATGCCACCTACCAAGTCGATACCCAACACGGCAAGCGCACCAAGGTGAAGGCCAACAATGTCTTCGTCGAATTCGACACGCCGATGGCCGACTTTCTCGGCAAAGTGCAGGCCGAAGCCGCCGACATCGACACCGATTTGCTGTGGGAAGTGTGCGGCGAAGCAGAATTTGCCGCCGAGGCCATCGCCGAAGAGTATTACGGCCACGCGCCGAGCAAAATCGAGCTGGCGGCCACTTTAACCGCGCTGTATGCCGCGCCGATGTATTTCTACAAAAAAGCCAAAGGCATCTTCAAAGCCGCGCCCGAAGAAACCCTCAAGCAGGCGCTGGCCGCCATCGAGCGCAAAAAGCAGCAGGAAGCGCAAATCGAAGCCTGGGCGGCCGAATTGCAGCAGGGCGGTTTGCCGTCTGCCATCGCTGCCGATTTGAAAACGATTTTACACGCGCCCGACAAACAGGCGCTCACCTACAAAGCCTTCACCAAAGCCGCCGATGCGATGAAGCTGTCACCCTTGGCCTTGGCGCAAAAAAGCGGCGGCGTGGCCTCGATTCCGCAATACCTGCGCGACGGTTTTGAAATGAAACATTTCCCGCGCGGCATCGGTTTTGCCGACTTGCCCGTGCCCGCGCTGGCCGATTTGCCCCGCGCCGACGTGGCCGCGTTTTCGATTGACGACGACTCAACCACTGAAGTCGACGATGCCGTCAGCCTCACCGATTTGGGCAACGGCGGCAAACGCGTCGGCATCCACATCGCCGCACCGTCGCTGGCGGTCGATGTCGGCAGCGCCATCGAAAAAACCATTTACGAGCGCCAAAGCACGGTCTATTTCCCCGGCGACAAAATCACCATGCTGCCCGACAACTGGATTAGCGCGTTCAGCCTCGATGCGGGCGATTACCGCCCCGCCGTCAGCATTTATTTTGATGTCGATGCCGAATTCAATGTCGGCGCGCCGGTGTGCAAAATCGAAGCGGTGAAGATTGCCGAAAACCTGCGCATCCAAGCCATCGAGCCGCATTTCAACGCCGAAACCGGCCTCGATGCCGAGGGCGAAGCGATGTTTGCCCACCACCGCGATTTGGTTTGGCTGCATCAATTCGCCATCGCCCGCCAAAAAGCGCGCGACAAATACGACCCCACCCGCCCGCCGCAATACGATTACAGCATCGAATTGGCTTCAGACGGCATCGTATCCGTCGCCCGCCGCGAGCGCGGTTCGCCGATTGATACCCTCGTCAGCGAAATGATGATTCTGGCGAATTCGACTTGGGCGCAGATGCTCGACGAAGCCGAACTACCCGGCCTCTTCCGCGTGCAGCCCGCAGGCAAAGTGCGCATGAGTACCCAATCCGAGCCGCACATCGGCATGGGCGTGCAACACTACGGCTGGTTCACCTCGCCCCTGCGCCGCGCCGCCGACTACATCAACCAAAAACAGCTCATCAGCCTCATCGACCCCGAAGCCGCGCCGCTGTATCAGAAAAACGACGCCGATTTATTCGCCGCCCTGCGCGATTTCGACACCGCCTATGCCGCCTACGCCGATTTCCAACGCCAGATGGAAAGCTACTGGAGCTTGGTGTATCTGCAACAGCAAGACATCAAAGAATTGACCGCCACGCTGCTGAAAGAAGACCTGGTGCGCATCGACGGCCTGCCGCTGGTCGCCCGCGCCACCGGCATCCCGTTTGACGCGCTGCCGAAATCGCAGATGAAACTGGCGGTGGCGGAAGTGGATGCCGACAAGCAGTTTATTGCGTTGAATTATTTGAAAGCGGTTGCGCCGACGCTGTAAATCGGCAAGCCATGAAAAGGCCGTCTGAAAACTTGAGCAGTTTCAGACGGCCTATTTGTTTGCAAAATATCCCAGCCCGCCGCATCTGCGCAGGCGGATGTGGCAGTTATTTTTGCAGAGATTTCAGGCCGTCTGAAAGCGACAAGCTTTCAGACGGCCTTTGATATGAAAACACTGTTTGTGTGGATGCCGCCTTTATTCCGGCAGCCGCTCGATAATGCCCACCCCGATTGCGTCGGGGCCGATATAGGCGCCCATCACCGGCGTAATCGGGATGCCTTGCAGGTGCAGGCCGGTTTTGGCATGCAGCTTGTGGGCAAACTGCCGGTAGAGCTCGATATTGCCGCCATACATGCCGCCGAATACCAGATTGCGGCGGTCGCGGCCTTCGATGCGCGCGGCCACGCTGTCGACCATGGCATCCAGCAGCGCCTCGTTGTCGTAAGTATCCATCAGCGGTACCAGCCGGTTGTTGCTGAAGCTGAACACGGGTTTGACGCCCAGCCAGTTGCTGAGGGTGATGCCTGCGCGGCTGAAGCCGCCGCTGATGGCTGCCTGCCGCAGCGAAAGCAGGCCGACCACGATTTCACCGTGCGGCTTGAGCCGCTCCAGATAATCCACCACTTCGGGCGCGGATTTGCCCGCCTGCAGCAGCCGCAGCGCTTCGAGCGCAAAAAAGCCTTCGGGCATGCAGGCCAGGCCGGTATCGACCACGTAAACGGTCATCAGATCGGCCATTTCGGCGGCCACCTGACGGATTAACGCGGCGCTGGTGCTCAGTTTGCCGCTGATGGTGGTCACGATGGCTTCGTGGTAGCCCTGTTTGTGCAGATAATGGAAGGTGCTGCGCAGCGATTCGAGCGACGGCGGCTCGGTGGTGGGCGGGGTGTCGGGATGTTGCGCCATCCACTGGTAAAAGCGCTCCGGCTCAAGATCGAGGCCGTCGGCATAGGAATGGCTGCCGGTGTGGACGGTGAGCCGCAGAATCTGAATCGGGCTGTCGCGGTCGAGAATACTGTCGAGGGAGCCTGTGGATGTAGACAATACGGCGCAGCGGTAAAGCGCGTAAGAACCTGTTGCCATGTCACCCTCCCTTGCTCGAAAATAATCGGTTGGTTTATATGATAAGCGGTAGCATGAAGTTTGTCCACGGTATCGGCGGTGATGATTTCATGGCGCCTGATAGTCGGAGAAATGAAATTCTGATACAAGGCGGCGAGCCGCAGACAGTGGCGAGCCAACGCCGTAGCAGAATCTCATTTCTCCGACTATATCCGCCGACAGACATCCGCCGCGAGCAGCAGCAGACATACCGGAATCATCAAACCGATTGATTCCACACGCAATCCCACTACTTTGCGCTTCATCAGAACGCCGCCTGCCATCGCATGCTACATTGCGCCCGATTGTTTACTTTCAGGAGCATTACCGCCATGATTTCCACCCGCACCCATATCGCCGGCTTCAATTTCGACAACTGCATCATGAATGCCGCCGGTGTGTACGACTACACCGCCGCAGAGCTCGATGCCATGCAGCAGTCGGCCGCCGCCACCTTCGTCACCAAATCGGCCACCGTCGCGCCGCGCGAGGGCAATCCCGAGCCGCGCTACTGCGACACGCCGCTGGGCAGCATCAATTCGATGGGACTGCCCAATTTCGGCCTGCCTTATTACCTCGATTACGTTTCCGCCGCGCAGCGCCAAGTGCCCGGCAAAACCTATTTCGTGTCGCTCACCGGCTTCAATGTCGATGAAGACATCTTGCTCCTGAAACAGGTGCAGGCTTCCGATTTCGCGGGCATCGTCGAGCTCAACCTCTCCTGCCCCAACGTACCCGGCAAACCGCAGACCGGCTACGATTTCGAGGCGGTGGCGCGCATTCTCGAAGCCGTGTTCGAAATCTACAGCGCCCCGCTCGGCATCAAGCTGCCGCCGTATTTCGACCTGATTCATTTCGACCAGATTGCCGACATCCTCAACCGCTTCCCGCTGGCCTATGTCAACTCGGTCAACAGCATCGGCAACGGCCTTTGCATCGACCCCGCAACCGAAAGCGTGCTCATCAAGCCCAAACACGGCTTCGGCGGTATCGGCGGCGCTTACCTCAAGCCCACCGCATTGGCCAATGTATTCGCTTTCCACCAGCGCCTGAAGCCCGAAATCCAGATTATCGGCACCGGCGGCGTGCAAAACGGCATCGATGTATTCGAACACATCTTGTGCGGCGCCAGCATGGTGCAGGTCGGCACCACGCTGCATCAGGAAGGCACGGCGGTTTTCGAGCGCCTCACCCGCGAATTGAAAGACGTGATGGCGCAAAAAGGCTATGCAGGCATCGACGAATTCAAAGGCCGTCTGAAAGCTTTGTAAGTTGTTTGGCTGAAGCTTTTGCGATATTAAGACAAGGCAGCAAGCCGCAGACAGTACAGGTAGAGACCTTGCAAAATACTTTTTTCTTGGAAATATCCATTACATCCGTCATTAGCTTCGCAA